>PLDT01000058.1:0-37013 GCA_003136255.1 Actinomycetota bacterium | reverse complement strand
TGGCCACCCGCTCGACCGCGGCGTCGACCTGGTCCCGCTGGCTGACGTCGGCGCCCACCGCGACCGCACGCCCGCCGGCGTCGGCGATCTCCTTCACGGTCCCGGCACAGCCGGCCTCGTCCAGGTCGAGGACGCCGACGGCCATCCCGTCCGCGGCCAGCCTGCGCGCCGTCGCGGCACCGATGCCACGGGCCGAACCCGTCACGATCGCGACTGTCTGTGTCACTGAGTGTCTCCTTCTTTGTCCCGTTCTTTGTCCCGAACGGGCCGTGGCACGTGCTGCAGTTTCTTTATTCCGGACCGGCCGTGGTGCGCGCTGCCGTCTTCCTCAGCTCGCGGCGGGCCAGCGACCTCTTGTGTACCTCGTCGGGGCCGTCGGCGAACCGCAGCGAACGCGCGCTCGCCCACAGGTGGGCCAGCGGGAACTCCTGACTCACCCCTCCCCCGCCGTGAGCCTGGATCGCCTTGTCGATGACCCACTCGGCCATGGCGGGGGTCACGATCTTGATCGCCTGGATCTCGGTGTGCGCGCCCTTGTTGCCCACGGTGTCCATCAGCCACGCGGTCTTGAGCACGAGCAGCCGGGCCTGCTCGATCCGGACCCGGGACTCGGCGATCCAGTCCTGGATGACGCCCTGCTCGGCCAGCGGCTTGCCGAACGCGGTCCGGTCCAGGACGCGCTGGCACATGAGCTCCAGGGCCCGCTCGGCGGCGCCGATCTGCCGCATGCAGTGGTGGATGCGCCCCGGTCCCAGCCGCGCCTGCGCGATGGCGAACCCGTCGCCCTCGCCGGCGATGAGGTTCTCGCGGGGGACGTGCACGTCGGTGAAGTCGATCTCGGCGTGGCCGCCATGCGTCCCGTCGGTGTAGCCGAACACCCGCATGCCCCGCCTGACCTGGACCCCGGGGGCATCGGAGGGGACCAGGATCATGGCGTGCCGCCGGTGACCGCCGGCGGCCTCGCCGGTCACGCCCATCACGATGAAGACCTTGCAGTCCGAGCTGAGCGCACCAGATGACCACCATTTGCGGCCGTTGATCGCGTAGCCGTCCCTGGTGCCGCTGATCGTGGTGGCGATGTTCGACGCGTCGCTGGACGCGACGGCGGGCTCGGTCATGCAGAACGCCGACCTGATCGTCCCCTCGAGCAACGGGCGCAGCCAGCGTTCCTGCTGGTCCGGCGAGCCGAACTCGGCGAGCAGTTCCATGTTGCCGGTGTCCGGCGCGGCGCAGTTCAGTGCCTCGGGCGCCAGCGCGGGGCTCCAGCCGGTGATCTCGGCCAGCGGCGCGTACTGCAGGTTGGTCAGCGGCGGGTCGGGCAGGATCTCCGGGTCCAGCGAGCCGACCGCCTTGGCGGCCTTGCCGGTCAGGAAGAGATTCCACAGCCCGCGGCGGCGCGCCTCGGCCTTCAGGTCCGCGGTGACGGGCACCCGCTCCCAGCCGCGGCCGGCGGCCTCGGCTGCCTCCTCCTGCGCCGTGAACACCGGCTCGGCCGGGTACACCTGCTCGTCCATGAACCCGAGCAGACGTTCGCGCAGGTCCTGTGTCCGGTCGTCGAAAGCGAAATCCATGGAGCACACCCTTCCGTCCGGGTCGCGTTCCAGCCTATCTACTGACCAGTAAGCCCACCACAGCGCCCACCGGCCGCCGCTCCCGCAGCCAGCAGCTGGGCACCCCAAGCGGGGTACGTGCGCCACCGGCCCCAACTTGCGGGGCCAGGGTGCCTCGCGCCCCATCGGGTTGTGCGCCGTGGGTGGGGCGCGTGCGCCACCGGCCCGGTCTTGGGGATCGGGGTGCCACCATGCCCGGATCGCGCGTGCATCATGGCGTCGCCAGGTTCGCTTCCGCGCGCTTGGTGACCCCGCAGACCCCAGCCGCCCCGCAGACCTCCGCAGCCCCACCCCGGCCAGGACCGCAGCGGCACCAATGTTCCATCGCTGCCGCCTTGACGACACCGATGATCCATCGGTGCTGCCCCGGCCACACGGACCGGCAGCCCGGCGCCGCTCCGCTCACACTTCCACCGCGGCCTCGATGACCAGCCGCCGAACAGGCCCGGTCGTGCCAGGGTTGGCATGTCCCGCTCTACCAGTGCCGACATGCCCTCGGCCGGGTGTGCGGAGCGGCAGCGTCCGCGCCTACCGGGCTGTTAGGGGCTGTGGGGGTGGGTGAGGCGGAAGACGTAGACGTCGCCGGAGGAGAAGATCTCGGTATAGGTGTGGAGGGGGTACAAGCTCGAGATGAAGGCGGGGACGTCCTTGATCGCGGGGCTGTAGTCGCTGTCGAGGCCGTCGAACACGATGTACTGGGTCCGCGGATTGCCGCTGTTGCCGATCCAGTAGGTGTCGGCCCGGGCGGCCAGCGGCGCTAGGAGGTCCAGCGTGGTCAACACGGTGGCGCCGTCGGGCACCCGGGCCATGGCCGCCTGCGCCGCGGCGACGTGCGGGCTGATCCGGTAGGTCTGGGCGTTCCAGAGCTGGCTGAGCGGGAACTGGAAGGCGAGCGGGACCGCGATCGCGACCATCATCGCGGCACCGTAGCGCCGGGCTCCGGCCAGCGCCGCGGGCCAGGGTCCCTGACGGCCGCTGGCCCAGCCCGCCGGACCGCCGGTGGCGGGATCGATGTCCATCGCGGCCCCGATCCTGGCCAGCGCGTCGATGGCGGCGATGAACAAGATCGGCATCACGGTGGCGTTGTAGTGCCAGTACGTCCCCCAGAAGGCGCTGTTGGTAGAGATGAAGCGCAGCAGCAGGCTCGGGATGACGATCAGGGTGATCGGCGAGCGGAGCGCGATGAACGCGGTCGGCAGCAGGAGCATCACGAGCGTCTGCAGCTTGTCCGGCCAGGCGTGCAGGAGCTGGCGGATCAAGCCGAGAACCGACGGGTGCCCGCCGGGGGCCAGGATCCCGCCGTCGCTCCAGTACTGGTAGACATGCGCGGGGTTGAAGTGCGGGATGATCACCCCGATGGCCACCAACGACCACGCGAAGCCCCAGATCAGGAGGAGCAGCCCGGCCGTCATCCGGCCGCGGCCGTCCGCGTCCGCCGGGTCCCACGGGTCGGGGACCTTCGCGCGCAGGCCGGCCACGATCAGGTAGATCCCGATCGCCGCCACGGTGAAGCCCTGGTCCTCTTTGACGAAAACCAGGGGCAGTGCCCACCACACCGCGGCTTTGGTCTGCCCGCGGGCCAGCGCGGACAGTGAGAAGGCCAGCAACGGCACCGCGAACGCGATCTCGTGGAAGTCGAACTGGGGCAGCTGCTGCAGACCCCAGGAAAACCCGTACGCGACCGCGATCGCCCGGGCCGGACCCACGCCCAGCTTCTCGCGGGCGAGCTGGCTGACCGGGAAGACCGACACCGCAATCAGCAGCGCCTGACCGACGACCAGCGTGGCCGAGGAGGGAAAGACCCTGAAGAACGGGGCCAGCAGCGCGACGATCGGCTGGAAGTGATCACCGAGCAGGTTGAAGCCGGGTGCCCTGATGTCCACGATCGGCGCGCGCAGATCGGCGAGCTGCTTCACATATTCGGTGTAGATGCTCAGGTCCCACGAGGACGGGTTGAGCTCCAGCAGCCGGAACAGCGAGATAGCGGCGTACGCGCCGAACACGACGACCGCCGTGGCCCAGGTGAACGGATCGGTGTAGGCGCCAGACCGCGCGCGCCGAGCCCGCCGCAGGACTCGCCGCACCACAGAGGGCCGCGGGACTCGTTGCACCACAGAGGGCCGCGGCACCGCCCTCTGCGGCGCCACGGCCGACGGCGCCTCCGGTTCCCGTAGGGCCGGTTCGGCACCGGACGGCACTGATCGCTCCTCCGGCATCGCGCGCAGGATACCCGTTCCGGGCCAGGTCGAAGATCCGCCACTCCCGGGGATCACACGAGCAGGAGTTTTCCGATCCGGCGGCCGGAGGCGTACAGACCCGCGACGCCCAGCGCGGCCAGGTAGGCCGCCCGCCACAGCAGGCCGGGACCGACCACGCCGACGGTCAGATCGCGCAGCAGCACGACCCCCTGGTACAGGGGCGTGCACTCAATCACGATCTGGGCCGCCCGCGGGTAGACGCTGAGCGGGAAGAACGTGGCGGAGAACAGGAACAGCGGCATGCTGGCCAGGATTACGTAGTCGAAGTCCTGCCAGCTCCTCATGTAGGTGGTCCCGGTCATGCCGATGGCGGCGAAGGCGAAGCCGATCAGTACCGCCACCGGGACGCTCAGCACCACCCACGGCGAGTGCGCCAGGCCCAGCACGACCATGACCAGCGTGAACGCGATCGCGTAGATGGTGCCGCGGAGCAGAGCCCAGCCGATCTCGCCCAGCGCGACCTGGGCGGGCCGCATCGGGGTGGCCAGCACGGCGTCGTACAGCTTGGCGTACTTGAGCCGGAAGAACACGTTGAACGTCGAGTCGTACATGGCGCCGTTCATCGAGGACACGGCGAGCAGGCCCGGCGCGACGAACTCCCGGTACGGGATGAGCTGCCCGCCGGGACCGGCTACCTTCCCCACCAGGACGCCCAGGCCAAGCCCCACGGACAGCAGGTAGAACAGCGGCTCGAAGATCCCGGAGATGAAGACCAGCCAGGCGCGCCGGTAGGCCCGGGCGTGCCGCTCGATCAGCCGCAGGCTGCCGGTGTCGGTGCCCGCCCGGCGGAGCCGGGCCAGCAGCCCGGCCGGCGGGAGCATCCGGAGCGCGACGGTTTCAGACATAGAGGCGCCTGCGGTAGGTGCGGGCCCCGGCCCAGGTCCCCACGACGGCCAGCGCGGCCAGGTAGGCGACGTGGCCCAGCATCCCGGCCGGGTCGCGGACCGCGGTACCGAGGCTGAACGCCCGGCACAGCGCCACGCCGTGCCACAGCGGCGTGGCGTAGGCCAGCACGCGCAGCCCGGCGGGCAGCTGGGACAGCGGGAAGAATGTGCCGGAGAACAGCATCAGCGGGGTCAGGCCGAACCTGAACACGTACGTGAAGGAGCTCTCCATCTTCACCGTGACCGCCCAGGCCGCGATCGGGGCGGCGAAGGCCAGCCCGGTGAGCACCGCGGCCGGGTAGGCCAGCACCACCCAGGCGGACCTGATCGCGCCGAACGCCCACATGACCAGCAGCACGAACGCGCAGTTCATCGCGATCCGCATGGCCATGAACATCAGGTGGCCGCGGAAGATGTCCGCGGGCCGCAGCGGGGAGGCCTGCGCTCCGAAGTAGATCCGGTTCCATTTGAGGGACCCGAATACCGGGAAGCTCGCCTCGCTCATGGCCGTGTTCATCGCGCCCGAGGCCAGGATGGCAGGCGCCACGAAGGCCAGGTAGCTGACCCCGCCCAGGCTAGCCGTGCTGTGCTTGTCGACCAGCGTGCCGAGCCCGAAGCCCAGCGCGCCGAGGTAGCACACCGGGCCGAGCACGCTGGACCAGATGCTGGAGCGCCAGATCCGCCGGTAGACGGTCAGCCAGCACCGGAACGCGCGCACGGACATGGACCACTGCTGCGCGCTGGAAGGAACGGCCAGGCTGACGGGCGCCATTAATCCTCCAGCCTCCGCCCGGTCAGGCGCAGGAAGACGTCCTCGAGCGTGCCCCGGCGGACCAGCGAGGTGAGCGGCTCCAGCCCGCTGGCGTGCACCGCGGCCAGGGCCTCGTCTCCATCGGCGACGTAGAGCAGGATCCGGTCCGCAAGCACCTCGGACCGTTCGGCAGGAAAGTCTTTGAGTTTGTCGGCGGCCGCCTCGTGCAGTTGGGGGTCGAAGCGAAGCTCAAGGACTTCCGGAGAGCAGTAGCGGGCGATCAGGCTCCGGGGCGAACCCTCCGCGGCGAACCGGCCGTGGTCCATCACCACCAGCCGGTCGCACAGTTGCTCGGCCTCGTCCATGTAGTGCGTGGTCAGGATCAGCGTGACGCCGCGCTGCTTGAGCCGGAACAGCCGGTCCCACACGACGTGCCGGGCCTGCGGGTCCAGGCCGGTGGTGGGCTCGTCGAGGATCAGGATCTCCGGCTCGTTGATGAGCGAGCGGGCGATGGTCAGGCGGCGCTTCAGGCCGCCGGACAGAGGGTCGACCTTACTGTTGGCGCGGTCCGCGAGCTGCACGAACTCGAGCAGTTCGGCGGTCCGCTCCCGGATGACGCGCCGGGGCAGCCCGAAGTACCGGCCGTAGACGAGCAGGTTCTCCCGGACGGTCAGCTCCATATCGAGGGTGTCGTCCTGCGGCACCACGCCGAGCCGGGCCCGGATTGCCGAGCCGTCCCGGACCGGATCGCGGCCGAGAATGCTCAGCTCCCCGCTGGTCGGCGGTGAGACGCAGCCGATCATCCGCATGGTGGAGGACTTGCCCGCGCCGTTCGGGCCGAGGAAACCGAAGGCCTCGCCGCGGTACAGGTCGAAGTCGATCCCGTCGACCGCCGTGAAGCTGCCGAACGTCTTGGTCAGGCCGCGTGCCCGGACGAGTACCTCGGGTTCGGATCGTTCCAGCACCTGATCCAGGTTAGCCGGGGGTTATGACATTCCCCGAACGGTTTTGCCGCCCTCCCGCTACCACACCAGGGGACACGATAGTGTCGGGTATATACGGGATGGCCCAAGTCAAGGGACGAAATCACGGTGAATCTCCTCCGCGATCTCTATACGCGTTTCCGGGTGCTGATCCACGAGGTCGCCAAGTTCGGCGTCGTCGGCAGCCTCGCGTTCGTCCTCACCGTCATCTTGTTCAACGCGTTCCACTCCGGTGCCGGGCTTGACGCGATTCTCGCGACGACGCTGGCCAACGCGGTGGCCACGGTGTTCGCGTTCGTCGGCAACAAGTTCTGGGCGTTCCGGCACCGCAAGGGCAGCCACTGGGGCCGCGAGACCATCCTGTTCTTCGTCTTCAACGGCGTCGGGATCCTCATCACCGACGGGGTCGTCGCGATAGCGCAGCACGGGCTCGGGCGCACCGACAACCTCTCCCTCAACGTGGCGAACATCATCGGCGTCGGCGTGGCCACGCTGTTCCGGCTGTACTGCTATCGCCGCTGGGTGTTCCTCTACGCCGAGGGGCAAGCGCCCGCCGCGGAGCAACTGGAGCCGGAGACCTCAGACACCTGAGCTTCGCGGTTACCGGCTTTCGCTGATCCACACCGAGACGTGGGCGGGTTCCAGCGCTTTTTGGACGACGCCGGCCAGGTCGTGCTGGACGGCCTCCAGGTCCACTGCGTCCTTCAGCCGGAGAGCGAACGCGGCCACGGTCTGGTCGGCGTCGTAGCGGGCCCGGTTGAACCGGCGGTCCACGGCCCGCTGGACCCGCCTTCGTACGGGTGCGAACAGGGCCGCCGCGGCCAGGGTGGAGATGGCCACCGCCACCGGCGACTTGATGGTGAGGACCTGCGTGGCCAGCAAGACCAGCCCGGCGTAGACGCCGACCAGCAGGCCGGTCACGATCGCGTAGGCCAAGGTGCGGCTGATGATCCGGTCGATGTCGTACAGCCGGTACTTCAAGATCCCCACGCCGATGGCGATCGGCATGGCGATCACACAGAGCTCCAGCAGGCGCGAGGCGGCCAGGACCGAGCTGAGCGCGCTGCCCAGCAGGCCGACGCACAAGGTGATCGCGGCGCCGCAGGCGAGCCACTTGAGCTGCTGGCGGCGCTCTCCGGTGGCGCGGCGCCAGCTAAGGACCTGGTGGCCCACGAACGACAGCCAAATCACCCCGATCGACAGGTAGGCGACGGTGTTAAGCGCCCCCAGCGCGGGTGCCAAGTGGTAGGTGTACGTGAGGTCGCCGGAGGAGTTGACCTGGATGCTGTTAGCGGCTTCGGCGGCCAGCGCCGGGACCAAGTTGACGGCCACGACGTAGCCGACGGCCACCGTGTAGCCGCACAGCACCCACCACCAGCGCCGCGACGTTAGCCGACCGTCCGGAAACAGCAGGATCACCAGGGGGAACAGAGCGAACGCGAGCGGCCACAGCGAGGTGACCGTGACGGCGGCCGGGCCGAGCGGGAGCCCGTGGTAACCCAGGCGGTAGCGGAGCACCGCGTAGAACCCTGCGTCGACCGGGATCAGGAACAGCACGACGAACAGGATCAGGATCCAGCCCACCGGGTTCCGCGGCTGGTGCCGCGCCACGATGACACCGACGCCGGCGTAGACCAGGGGGATGGGAATCCCGGTCGCGATGTTGAGGAACGTCGCCTGGTGGGCGAGTGTGCTCAGCGCCGCGGTGGCTCCGAGCAGGATCAGCGCCAGGACACCGAGGGCCGTCGCGGTCGCGGGTGAGGCCAGCGCGTGAGCCCTTGGCGGTCGGCTCGCTGGTTGCGCCTCGTGCACGGCGCTTACGCTACGCCCGGAGCGTTCCGGGAACGTTACCGCTTACGGGCTTGCTGGCTCACTGGCAGCCGCGGACGGCGGACAGGTCCAGGGGCGCCTTGAGCGCGGCGTCCTGCTGGGCCTCGGTCAGGTACCCCACGGCGGCCATCCGGTCGATGACGTGCACTAGCCGGGCCCGGGCGTGCGCCGGGTAGACCAGCGGGTCGTCGTAGCTCGGCGCGTTCACCGCGCCGGCCAGCATGGCGGCCTGCACGACGGTCAGCTGATCGGGGGCCCGCCCGAAGTAACCGCAGCTGGCGGCCTGCAGGCCGTAGTAGCCGTGGCCGTAGTACGCGATCTCCGCGTACATGCGCAGGATCTCGGACCGGCTGTAGGCCCGGTTGATCTTGACCGCCAGCACGACCTGCTCGACGATCTGCGGGAAGCTGCTGTTACCCGAGGTGTACAGGTTCTTGGCCAGCTGCTGGTCGATGGTGCTGCCGCCCCCGTCGGTGTGCCCGGTGATCCAGGAGGACGCCACCCGGACTAGCGCGAGCGGGTCCACGCCCGGGTCGGCGTAGAAGCGGTGGTCTTCGGTCGCGACCAGGGCCTCCGCGAAGTACTGCGGCACTGGCGGGCCGGGGTAGGCGATGTGGTGGCCGGCGGCCTGCGCCGCGGCCAGGGATGTGGCCTGGCCGGCCGAGGGGGTGAACGCGTACAGCAGGGCCACCGCGGCCGCGAAGACGGTGATCACGACGAGGAACACCTTGATGATCGTGAGGGCGAGCCGGAGCTGCCAGCTGCGCCTGTTCCGCCTGGGGAGCGGACGGGTTGGCCCGTAGCCGACGTCTTCGCCGCCATCATCGGAGGCTGAGCGGCGAGCGCCAAGTACCCTCAACGGCCCAGTGCCTCCGTCCGTCCGCATGCGGCTCCCTGTGTCTTTAACGAGCGGGCCACCCTGGCCATGCCCGGGACATCGTAGCTATCTACCCAACCTCAAGCACGTATGCCTGACGGTGCGGCGGTGCGGGGTTCGTTCCGGAGGGCGCCGCGGTTGCGCTAAGCTGACCGAGCCTGCCAGAGTACGGCGGGCGTGCACCACCACAAGCGGTACGGTGGCGCGGCGGGACGTGGCCCAGCTTGGTTAAGGCGCCTGACTGGGGGTCAGGAGAGCAGGAGTTCAAATCTCCTCGTCCCGACAACTTGAAGTTCGAATATGGTGACAGAAATGTCACTGCTACCGGTTAGCGTTCTGGTATGGATCAACTTTCCAAATCGGAACGCAGATGGTCTGATGCCCAGCTCAAAGACGCCGTCGCGACGGCCACGAACTGGCGTGATGTGATGCGCGCACTGGGACTGCACGCCAACTCCGCAGGGACAATCCGGATCGTGAAGCGACACGTTGCCCACCTTGGATTGGAGACGTCCCATTTCCGGGGAAAGCGGAATTGGTCCGACGCTCAACTGCGGCAGGCGGTCATCCATGCACAATCCTGGGACGAACTGCTGACGACGCTCGGCCTCACGCTTCGTAGCCGGGACGGGCGGATACGGGTTAAAGCCCATGCCATGCGCCTGGGACTAGACATCGCGCATCTGGAGAGCCCCGTCGTGAACTCTCCGGGGGCTGCTGACGTAAAGCCGGACCTTCGGTATCTGCGCGATGCGGCCCCGTCCATTGCCGCGTCCTGGTTCTCGCTGTGCGGGTTCAAAGTGGCGCTGCCTCTGGAGCCTGCGCCGTATGACCTGCTGGTATCGACGCCGGAGGGAATCAAGCGAGTCCAGGTTAAGACGACGACGTGCTTCAGCAAGGATGGCTGGACGGTAGTGGTTGGCCGAAGACCCTATTCGATTGGCAATCGCGAGCGGCGGGTTCCCTATGATCCAGAACTGATCGACTGGTTCTTCATCATGGACGGCGAGCTCACCATTTACCTGATCCCGAGCCGCATCATCGCAGGACGGGTTGGCATTCTGCTGCATACCTACACCAAGTACGTTGTGGGCAGCGCCGCCGGGTTCATGACTCCGCGGCCCGGTGCCGCGTGACCAACCAAAGCGCTCGGAGTTCTTGGCCTCGGTAGCCTGCTACTGACACAGGTTCGATACGAACACCCTGCATCGATCAAGCACGCGGAAGCACAGGAGTTGGCCACACGTGAGGCGGCGGACATGAGGCGGGCTGACAGCGCCTCAGCGCAGCTCATCAGAGATGGGCTCGGCGGATTGCCCGCAGACCCGACTGGCCTCAACTGACGACAAGACCAGCAGCTCGCAGACGCTGACAGGCGGATTTGGGAGGACAGCTTGAACCAGGGCACCCATCCCGAAGAGCTGCCAGCCGAGGTCCTGGACGAGACGTTGCGAGCCCAGAGAGTGGTCGAGCACATGCGTAGGCGCGGCTATCCCACCCCGGCCTGGCTCGGAGTGGGGGCCACGGCCACTCATGTATGGCATCTGATGGACTTCGTTGACGCGGCTCCAGTGCCAGAGCTGACCCCGTCCCTCGTTGAGCAGCTGATGGAGATCATCGAACTCCAGGCTGGCCAAGCCTCCGAGCCCTACGACCACTGGTTGTACGCCTGGCGGGTCGCCACCGGTCAGGAATCGGCTGTCGCCGGGCTGGATTTCAACGAGACGCCGGAGCAGTCGCTTCTCCGCCAGTCCGTGGCCCGGCTCTCGGGGTATTCCTCCGTGGTGTCGGCCTTGGTCGAGCGCCTGCGGCTCGTGTGTGCCGACGTCCCGCCACCACGAGAGGCACCTGACATGGTCCATGCCGATCTCTCAACCCCCAGCAATGTCCTGGTCCGTGACGGAGCGGTGGTGGCGGTCGTGGATATCGGGAACGCAGGTAGCGGCACGCGGGCGACTGATCTCACCACCCTCGTGTGGTACACCTTCCGGGATCCGCAGCTGGACGGTGTCCGAAGGCGGCTGTGGACGAGAATCCTCGTCCTGGTCGGCTGGGAGGGGGCGGCGGTGCTCGCAGCGACACAGATCCTCCTGCAGCTCGAGTGGCCCATCCGTCTCGGGCGCCACGATGTCGTTGCAGGGGTGGTCAAGCGCGGCCATCACGCCCTCGACGAGCTGAACGCGCTTCGCTAACTGTCGCCGGTCCGCTGCGGCTGCGAGGGCGTCGCACGCGACACCGTGATCCGGCGGTTGGCTCGGACGGACCCTGACCAAGCGTGCAGTCGACGTGCTGGCCTACTTCGACCGGCCAGGCACCAGCAACGGACCCACCGAAGCGATCAACGGCCGCCTCGAACACCTCCGCGGCTCCGCCCTCGGCTTCCGCAACCTCACCAACTACATCGCCCGATCCCTACTCGAAACCGGCGGCTTCCGACCTCAGCTACACCCTGGAATGCGATGAGCCACCAAAGTGCCAGACCCAAGATCTGCGCGCGCCCTCATACCGTTAGTGCGGCTGGTGAGGTGACGCGGGCCTGCGGGCGGTAGGTGTGCCATGCCTTGGCGAGACGGCGGGTGGCCTCGGTAAGGTCGGCGGGGGAGGCGAGGAAGTGGAGGCGCAGGTATTCCCCGCTTCGACCCGATGCGTCAAGCCCGTTTCCTGGCAGTACCGCGACGCGGTCGCGCAGGGCCGCCTGCGCGAACGAGGTCGCGTCGCCTTGTGGCAGGCGTACCCACAGGGTTTGCCCGCCCTGCACTGACGGTGCGTGCCAGTCGGGAAGGTGGCGGGCCAGTTCTGCGCGCAGGTGGTCATGGCGGGCTTTCAGCTCTGTTGCCCGGCGCTGCGACAACGACTCCAGCCGTGGCAGCAGGCCGGCAGCAGCCAGTTGACCGGGGATGTTCCCGCCGAGGTCGTGCACGGCCAGCAGTCGCCCGAGTCGGGCGATCACCGGCTCGGGAGCGCGCACCCATCCGATGCGCAGCCCAGCCCAGACGGTCTTGGACAGCGAGCCGACCGAGATCACGGTGTCTGCGTAGGCGGCCAGCGGCGGCGGGGCCTGCTCGCCAGGAAAACCAAGATCGGCCAGCACCTCGTCGTCGATCAGCGGAACACCGGTGGCTGCGGCGGTCTCCGCCAGCGTCCGCCGGGCCAGCGGGGACAGCACCGAGCCGGTCGGGTTGTGGAAGGTCGAGATCACGTAGGCGAGGGCGGGGCGGTGCTGCCGGGCGGCCATCTCCAACCCGCTGAGCCCGACCGGCAGCGCGCGAGGCACGGCCGCAGCGTCGCGGAAAGCCTCCAGCGCGCCGTGATAGGTGGGTGCCTCCACCAGTACCGGGGCACCCGGGGTGAGAAATGCGCGGGCGAGCAGTGACAGGGCTTGCTGGGCACCGTTGGTAACCAGAATGCGGTCGGGGCCGGTGCGGATCCCGTGCCGGGTGTAGCGCTCGGCGATCGCGGTGCGCAGCACCGGGTGGCCCAGTGGGTGGTAGCCGATATCACCACAGATCCCGGCCAGCGTGGGCACGATGCTCGTGTAGGCCTCTGCCAGTTCCGGTGGCGGCGTGCTGGGGGCCGCACAGGTGAGCTGGATCACGCCATCGCGCGGCTCCAGCAGATGCAAGAACAGCGGCGCGCCGGTCGTTGGCCGTCCTGCGGCACGCGCAGTCCCGGCGACTTGCGTGCCGCTGCCCTGGCGCCGGACGATCCGTCCGTCACGGCGCAGCAGGTCATAGGCGGCCACCACGGTGCTGCGCCCGACCGCCAGCGCCGAAGCGAGAGCCCGGTCAGGTGGCAGCGGCTCACCTGGCGGTAGCTCCCCCTCGTCGATCAGCCGCCGTAGCCGTGCGGCAAGAAGCACCGGCAGCGGCCCGCGGCCAGATGACCAGCGGCCCAGACGCCCGCCCAGCTCGATTGGCTTCATCTGCAAACCAATTTTGCCGCATTGGCTCTGGGATCGCCACCCGAGCGCGCCGAGCATGGTCAGGTTAACCCTCAGCGCGACGATGAGAGCCGAAGGTGCAGGATGGATGACCAAGAGCTCCGGCGGCGGTTTGCGGCGCTGACCACTGCCCATCTGGCGGATGCATGCATCCGCGCTCAGCTCCCGGTGCGCTGCGCGCCGGCGGGTGTGCACGCGGTCGTGCCCGGTAGCCGGCTGGCTGGGCGGGTGTGTCCTGCCCGGCATGCCGGCAGCGTCGATATTTTCCTCGAGGCGCTCGAAGGGGCCGCACCCGGCGAGGTGCTGGTGGCCGACAACGACGGGCGCCTCGATGAGAGCTGCATCGGCGACCTGGTGGTTCTGGAGGCTCAGGCTGCAGGGCTGAACGGAATCGTGATCTGGGGGCTGCATCGCGACACCGCCGACATCCAGGCGATCGGGCTGCCGGTCTTCAGCCTGGGAACGATCCCGGCCGGCCCGCAGCGTCTCGATGCCCGGGTCCTGGATGCGCTGGCATCCGCCACGGTGGGAGATTGGGCCGTGGATCGTGAGGACCTGGTCCTGGGCGATGACGATGGCGTGCTGTTCGTGCCGGCCAGCCGCGCAGGGGAAGTCTTCACGCTTGCGGAGACAATCCGCGACACCGAGCGGCGCCAAGCCGAACAGCTCCGGGCAGGTATCTCCCTGCGCAGTCAAGTGCAGTTCGACACCTACCTGGCCCAGCGCCAGCGGACACCTGCCCTGAGTTTCCGCGATCACCTGCGCGCCGTGGGCGGGGCCATTGAGGAATAACCTAAGTCGCCCCTGGCGATCTCGACGGTGTGGAGCATGGTAGAAATCTGGGCTTCTTGCTGGGGGAGGTTGGGGGCGCTCAGGCAGGCCTGCATCTGGTACAAGTTGTCGGGTGTGTCGCGCGGGATCGTGACCGTGATGGTCTCGGTGCCGCCCAGCGACCCGCACCAGCCCCCGCTGGTCTTGGTCTCGAGCGCCGGTCGGCCGCCGATGGTGGCGTCCGGCTTGGGCAGGCGGAAACCCGGGAAACCGTCCGCACTCCACCGGACCAGGACTCCATGCTGCTGACCGGTGCTCAGGTAAACGATCAACGCGCTGAAGCTCGATACGTCGTTCCAGGTCCCGGCGTGCCAGGTGGCCGGGTAGCGGAACGACAGGCCCATGGCGCTGAAGCTGACGGTGGGCACCGGATGCGCGGGTCCGGCCGGGGTGCGGGCGAAGGGCAGCGCGATCGAAACGGCCACCACCGCGAGCGCCGTCGCGAGCCGTCCTGGGGCAGTCACAACCTTCAGACGTGTCCCGGGGCGTCGGGGTTGCGCGGCATCTGGTATTGAATAGCGCCATGCCTGTTGAAGGAGAATACGAGCCGAGCACCCAGGCCTGGGTGCGCGATCAGGTCGAGCTGTACGAGGGGTCCGGCGGGACACAGGGCACGACGCTGCGCGACACCGGCCTGCCGGTGGTGATCGTGACCAATCTCGGCGCCAGCAGCGGCAAGGTGCGCAAGACGCCGGTCATGCGGGTTGAGCACGACGGCCGGTACGCGATGGTGGCGTCCAAGGGCGGCGCGCCGGAGCATCCGGTGTGGTACTACAACCTGCGCGCCCATCCCCTGGTCGAGCTGCAGGACGGGCCGCACAAGGAGGATATGAGGGCCCGCGAGGTCAGCGGCGAGGAGCGCGCGCAATGGTGGGAGCGGGCGGTCGCCGCGTACCCGCCGTACGCGGAGTACCAGCTGAAGACCACGCGGCAGATCCCGGTGTTCGTCCTGGAGCCGGTCGGCGAAAGCTGACGCCGCCCGGTGGCGGGGCGGCGTCAGGGGCGGAGCGGCTCAGCCGTAGATGGTCCCGACACCGGGGATGATCGGCTCGACGATGGTCATCCAGATCGGCCCGGCGTGCGAGCAGGCCTCGAAGGAGAAGGCGGCGAACGTGGCGCTGCGCTGGCCGGGCGGGTAGACCTGCAGGTTCGCCGTCGAGTCAACCGGGTCGCAGCCGGATTCGGTGGTGACCACCGCGTCGTGGTAGGCCAGCAGGGTGTGCGCGGTCGCGCCGGGCGCGAGGTTCACGATGCGCGCACCCCGCAAGCTGCCCCAGCCCGCCGGGCTGCCGAGCCGGTTCCCGTTGCGGCCCAGCGCGGACACGCCCGGGTAGCCGTACAAGTAGCACGTGCGCGGGCTCAGGTTGGTGAACTCAAGCGGGTAGTAGATCGTGCCGGCCGCGCCGTTGCCCTGGTCGACCGCGAGCCAGACGCCTAGATCACTGGCGGTGCACCTGGGGATCAAGGTCGGCGCGGTGGACGCCGTTCCGGACGAGGTGGCCGCGTACGCGGCGGTGGAGATGGCCAGGGCGGCGACGGCCGCGGCGGCGATCGCGACGACGCGGCGGGCGGTGGTGGGAACAAGCTTCATGTCAATCAGTCCTGTAATGCAGCGGATCCGCGGTGTGCAGGATCGTTCTGCCTCTTAAGACTGAGATGCCTGGCCCTCGGTTGGGGGCACACTAGTGCGGTGACAGGACGGGCAGAACTCATCCGCCGGGCCCAGGCTCATGGCGTGGCGGTCTCGTATCAGGACTGGCGAGGCCGCGTAGTGGAGGTCACCGACGAGACGCTGGCGGCCGTCCTGGAGGCACTGGACGACGAGCGACGCCCGCCGCCGACGGCGGGCGGAGCGGCGGCGGCCGGGGCGGTCGCGGCCGGGGCGGTGGCGCCGTTGCCGCGCGGCAGGTCTTGGGGCTTCGCCGTGCAGCTGTACTCGGTGCGCTCCCGCGGTTCCTGGGGACACGGGGACCTGCGCGACCTGGCCGATCTCGCCGCGTGGAGCGGGCGCGCGCTGGGCGCGGACTTCGTGCTGGTCAACCCGCTGCACGCGGCCGAGCCGCAGGCCCCGATCAGCCCGTCACCGTACCTGGCCATGACCAGGCGCCACCTGTCCCCGCTCTACCTGCGGATCGAGGACATTCCCGAGTACACCAGGCTTAGCGCGGGCGACCGGGCCTGGGTCGAGGCTCTCGGCGCGCCGCTGCGTGCCGCCAACCGGACGACGGCGCTGATCGACCGGGACGCGGTCTGGACGGCCAAACGCGCGGCGCTGGAGATCATCCGCGCGGCAGGCCTCAGTCCCGGGCGCCAGGCGGAGCTCGATGCCTTCTTGGCCCGCGACGCTGACGCGGTGCGGGACTGGGCGACCTGGTGCGCGATCGCGGAGGTGCACGGCCCGGACTGGCGGACCTGGCCGGCCGCGCTCGCCGATCCGCGCTCGCCGGAGGTGACGGCGCTGCGCCGGGCACGGGCCGACCGGGTGGAGTTCCACGCCTGGCTGCAGTGGCTGACGGCGGAGCAGGCCGCCGCCGCGCAGCGCGCGGCCCGGCAGGCCGGCATGAACATCGGCGTCATCAATGACCTGGCCGTCGGCGCGCATCCGGGCGGCGCCGACGCCTGGTCCCGGCAGGATGTGATCGTCACCGGCGTTAGTGTCGGCGCGCCGCCGGACGAGTTCAACCAGCGGGGCCAGGACTGGACGCTGCCCCCGTGGCACCCGGGCTGGCTGGCCGCTGCGGCCGGCCGGCCGCTGGGCGAGCTCATCGCGGCCAGCACCCAGCACGCCGGGGGGTTGCGCATCGACCACGTCATGGGGCTGGCCCGGCTGTGGTGGATACCCGCCGGGATGGCCCCCGGGCAGGGCACCTACGTGCGCTATGACCACGAGCTGATCGGGGGCGTGCTGTGCGCCGAGGCGGCCCGCGCGCACGCGCTGGCCATCGGGGAGGATCTGGGCACGGTCGAACCCTGGCTGCGCGACTTCCTGGCCGACCGCCGGGTGCTCGGCACGTCGATGCTCTGGTTCGAACGCCGTCAGGACGGCACGCCGCGCCCGCCGGGCGAGTGGCGCCGCGGCTGCCTGGCCACGGTCGGCACGCATGACATGCCCCCGGCCGCCATGTTCCTCACCGGGGAGCAAGTCAGCATCCGGGCCGAGCTCGGCCTGCTCACCGAGCCGGAGGCGGACGAGCGAGCCGCCGCCCGGGCCGAGCTGGACGGATGGCTCGCGATGCTCGGCCGCGAAGAGTTGCTCGGCGGCGAAGGGTCGCTCGGCCGCGAGGGGTTGCTCGGCCGGACCGGCGGGCCGGCTGGTCGCGCCGGGGTGACGCCGGAGGAGTTCACGGTCGCCCTGTACGGCTTCTTGGCGCGGACGCCGGCCCTGCTGATCGGCGTGTCGCTGGCCGAGGCGGTGGGCGGACGCCGGCCGCAGAACCTGCCGGGGACGGTGAACGAGTACCCGAATTGGCGGATTCCGCTCACCGACGGTGACGGAGAGCCGGTCCTGCTCGAGGACCTGGCCGCCCGCGACGGCGTCCGGGCCGTAGCGCAGGCCGTGTCCGGCGGCCTGCGGCCGGCGGCGGAGAAGATCAGGAGATAGAGTCCACGCGTGGCTACCCGCGAAGAATTGGACAAGCTTTCCGCCCGCGAGCTGCACGACCTCGCCGTGCGGCGGGCGCTGCATCACCTCGACGTGGAGTTCCTCTGGGAGCTGCTGCGGTCCATCCCGGCGGCCGAGGCCTCCGAGGGACACGACATCGAGGCCGGCCGGGACATCACCAAGGTGACCGCGCTGCTCTCCGACGCGATCGACTCGGGAAAGGGCGACGTGGCCGAGGCGCTGCGCCCGCTCTACCTCGACTACCTCGAGAAGCATGGCGTGGGCAGCTGAGCGAGCACCACGGCCGTTCGGCCGAATTTTAAAGAAGCGCTGGGCCGAGGGTCCGTGCTGGGGTCCCTCGGCTCAGCGCTGTAGCAGGCGTTACTGGGTTACTGGATTACTTGTCCTGGCTGAGGACGGCCTCGATCTCCAGGTTGACCGTGACCTTGTCGCTGAGGACCACGGCGCTGCCGGAACCGGGGATCGCGCCGTTGAAGCTGACGTTCCAGTCGTTCCGGTTGATCTCGGTGGTGGCCGAGAAGCCCGCCCGCGTGCCGCCGTACGGGTCGGGGCCGAAGCCGTTCAGCTCGAGGCGGAACGTCACCGGGCGGGTGACACCGCGGAGGGTGAGGTCGCCGTCGAGCAGGAAGTTGTCCCCGTCGGGGCGAACGGCGGTGGAGCGGAAGGACATCGTGGGGTGCTTCTCGATGTGGAAGAAGTCCTCGCTGCGGACGTGGTTGTCCCTGGTCTCGTTGCCGGTGTTCACCGAGCTGAGGTCGACATCGGCCGTAACGGTCGACTGCAACGGGTCCGGCGCGGTCGTGATCGTGCCCTCGAACTTGTCGAAACGGCCACGGACCTTGCTCACCATCATGTGCCTGACGACGAAGGACACCTCAGAGTGCACGGGGTCGATGGTCCAGGTGCCGGTGACGTAGCCGGGGATTACCACCGTGGTCTCTGTCATCATGCCTCCAGATACTTGATACTGCGTTGTGTATAAGTTCGCTTGCGTGCCTTGCTTCTTGATAGTAACCAGCTACACTTGAACTGTCAAGCACTTCTTTTTGAACTTTCAAGCTCTTCGCCGAACGCGCTGGTGAAGTACCCTAATGGGGTATGGAGGTGGGATTTTCGTGGATTCCGGGGAGGGCGAGGCGGTTTGCGAGCCGTCTGGGGCGGCTGGGGGCGAACCGTCGGAGGCGGCTGGTGAGCCGTCGGGCTGCCGCGCCCGTGCCGTCCTGCAGCGGGTTGGCGACAAGTGGTCGATGTACGTGATCGACCTCCTGGGCCAGGGCACCATGCGCTTCAGCGAACTGCACCGCGCCATCGACGGCATCACGGGCAGGATGCTGACCGTCACGCTGCGCGGGCTGGAGCGGGACGGAATCGTGACCCGCACCATCCATCCCGTCATCCCGCCCCGGGTCGAGTACGACCTGACCCCTATGGGCCTGACCCTGCTCGACGCGATCGGTCAGCTGGTGGCCTGGGCCGACAGCCACCTGCCCGAGATCGGCGCAGCCCAGGCCGCCTACGACGGCAAGCATCAGGCCGAATAAGCTAGGCGGAGTGGAGCTGACCGGAGAAGAGAGCAAAGAGAGCCAGGAGGAACTGGATCTGCGGCTGCGGCAGGGTTCGTCGTTCGGTACCGTCGCGGGCGCCTACGCCGAGCACCGTCCCGGCTACGCGGAGGCCGCCGTCCGCTGGGCCCTCGAGCCGGCGGGCAGCCGCGAACCGCTGCGAGTCCTGGACCTGGCGGCGGGAACCGGCAAGCTGACCACGACCCTCGTCCGCCTCGGGACCGAGGTCACCGCCGTGGAGCCCGACCCGGCCATGCTCGCCGAATTCCGACGTGAATTTGGATCGGTACGGTCGCTGACCGGCCGCGCGGAGGACATCCCGCTGCCCGACGCGAGCGTCGACGCCGTCCTCGTCGGCCAGGCCATGCACTGGTTCGACCTGGACCGGGCCATCCCCGAGATCGCCCGGGTGCTCACCGCGGGCGGCGTGCTCGCCGGGCTGTGGAACGTCGATGACGACCGGGTGGACTGGGTTGCGACACTGGCCCAGATCAGCAAGGGCAAGTCGAACACCACGCTGCTGCGGTGGCGGGCCACGGCCGCGCGGGCCCGCCAAGAGCGGCTGGCCGCGGCCGGGCCTGGCCTGTTCGAGACGCCCGAGATCGAAGAGTTCGAGAACGGGCAGCGGCGGACCGCGGACTCCCTGCTGGCCACGATCGCGACACACTCGAATTTCCTGGTCATGGAGGAACCGGACCGCGCGCGGCTGCTGGCCGAGGTGCGCGACTTCCTGCTCGCCCACCCCGAGACCGGCGCGGGCGAGTTCGTCTTCCCGATGGTCACGTCCGTGCTGCGGGCCACCCGGAAGTAGCATGCGTGAGGTACGTACCCCGCGCGTCCCGGTCATAGCGCGCGCCGACCGGACCCGGCTTGCCTTCCTCACCTCGACCCATGTGGTCGACGACCTGTACCAAGGCGCCGTCCCCGCCCTGCTGCCGTTCCTGGCCCTCGAACGGCACTACAGCTACATCGGGCTCACCGGCATCACGCTGGCGGCGACCTTCCTGGCCAGCGTGGTGCAGCCGGGGTTCGGCGCGCTGACCGACCGGTACCGCAATCTCGGCTGGCTGGTCGCGGCCGGCCTGCTCGTGGCCGGGCTCGGCATCGGCCTGTCCGGACTCGGCGACAACTACCTGATCACCTGGTTCGCCGTGGCCGCCTCCGGTGTCGGCGTCGCCGCGTACCATCCCGAGGCGACCAGGACCGCCCGCGGCATGGCGGGCGATTCGACCCAGGCCATGAGCTGGTTCTCGGTCGGCGGCAACGCCGGGATCGCGCTCGGCCCGATCATCGTCACCCCGGTGCTGCTGGCCACCCGGCTGCACGGGACGCCGCTGCTGGCGCTGCCCGCCGTGGTCATGGCGGGCGTCCTGGCCGTCCGCCGCCCGTGGCGGGAGGCTGCGCGGTCGCGGACCGGCGGCTCGCGGGCTTCGGCCGGGCGGTCCGACGACTGGCGGGGCTTCGCCCGGCTCACCGTGGTGGTGGTGCTCCGGTCGATCGCCTACTTCGGCCTCGCGTCGCTGCTGGCCCTGTTCGCCATCCGGCACTTTCACCACAGCGCCGCGGTCGGCTCGGCAGTCCTGACCGTGTTCATCGCCTCGGGGGTGATCGGCACGCTGAGCGGCGGCTGGCTGGCCGATCACTGGCAGCGCATCGGAACCCTGCGGCTCGGCTACGGCCTCGCGGCCGCCGCGATAGTGCTGGTCGTGGCCGCGCCAGACGTGGCGGTGCTGTTCGTCGGGGCGTTCGTCCTGGGCATCGTGCTGTTCGCGCCGTTCGCCGTCCAGGTCACGCTGGGCCAGGACTTCCTGCCGAACCGGATCGGCATCGCCAGCGGCGTGACCCTGGGCCTGGCCACCTCGGCCGGGGGCGTCGTGGCCCCGCTGTTCGGCCTGCTGGCGGACACGTACGGCCTGCCCACCGCGCTGGGCACGACCGCGGTCTTCCCCGCGGTCGCCTGCGCCCTTACGTTCCTGCTGCGAGACCCGCGGCATCCTCGGTCATCGTGAGGGTTTCCGGGGTTTCCGGGGNNTTCCGGGGCCGAGCCGCTGCTGGCCCGGACCACGAGCTCGGGGGTGAAGACGATGCGGCGGTGCTCGTGCTCGGCCGGGTGGTCGGCCTCGTCGAGCAGGAGCTCGGCCGCCGCGCGTCCGAGCTGGTACTTGGGCTGGCGAACCGAGGTGAGCGGCACGGCGGCGTCCGCGGCGAACTCGATGTCGTCGTAGCCGACGACCGCGATATCTCCCGGCACGCTCACGCCCGCCTGGCTCAGCCCGCGCAGCAGGCCAAGGGCCAGCATGTCGTTGGCGCAGAACACGGCGGTCGGCCTGGCGCGTGCGTCGGCGAGCAGGTCGTCGGCGGCGGCGGCACCGCCGCGCGGGTTCATGGCCGGGACTGGCACCTCGGTGAGAACCTTGCTCGGGTCCAGCCCGGCCTGCTCCACGGCCCGGTAGGCACCCCAGCGGCGGTCGGCGCACTGCCGGATCGCGGTCGGGCCGTTGACCAGGGCGATGCTCCGGTGCCCGAGGCCGAGCAGATAGGTGACCGCGATCTCGCCGCCCCGCCGGTCATCGACGGCGACCGAGCACTGAGCGTGCGAACCCGGCCGGTCGAGCAGGACCACCGGGGTA
This sequence comes from Actinomycetota bacterium, assembly GCA_003136255.1. Classification (GTDB taxonomy): domain Bacteria; phylum Actinomycetota; class Actinomycetes; order Streptosporangiales; family Streptosporangiaceae; genus Palsa-504. Next base: position 15,235 of record PLDT01000058.1, on the reverse strand, counting down.
CCGCGGTCACGGATCCGCCGCAGCTCGGGTGAGCGCCCGTGCACCGGGGTGATCAGGATGCCGCGCACCCGCTGCTCTTCCAGCACGCGCAGGTACTGGCGCTCCTTGTCGTGCGCCTCATCTGAGTTGCACAAGATCACGGCGTAGCCCGCGGCCTGCGCGTAGTCTTCGACGCCGCGGGCCACCTCGGTGAAGAACGGGTTCGTCACGTCCAGCACGACCAGCCCCAGGCAGCGACTGCGGCCGGCACGGAGCTGGCGCGCGGAGCCGTTCGGGATGAACCCGAGCTCCTCCATCGCGGCCTCGACGCGAGCGCGGGTCAGCGGCCGCACCAGGTCCGGATGGTTCAGCACGTTCGACACGGTGCCGACCGCGACCCCGGCCAGGCTCGCCACGTCCTTCATGCCCGCCGCCATCAGCCCTCGCATCCCAGGTCAACACGCCCTCGGCGTTCCATGGTAGACGCCAGCACCTGATAGCAATCTGCTGGGAGGCGAACCGGCCGTGCGGTCGTCAGTCGCTCAGCAGGTAAATTATCTGGTCCGCCGTCCGGAGAAAGTTCTTCGCCTCAACGGTCGTGACCTCGACCGGACCTACGCCGTGTGCCACCGAATTGCGTGTATGCAGCAGCCTTTTAACTGAAGCGTGAATATCAGGAGAAATAAGACCGGAGTTGAGGGCGTCGTCGGCCAGCTCTTTCGCTTTACGGCCCTTGACAACTCTTCCGGCTTTGCTGAGCCGGTCCCGCAACCTGCGCTCGACCCGGGCAAACCCCTCCATGACCGCCGCCGCAGGTGAGGTATCCGCAACGTTGTCCAGCTCAGCGGAGACCATGCTGCTCCGCCAGGCTCTCATCGCCGCAAGCTTGTCTATCGCCGCCCTCGAATACTCAGCGTGACCGGAGTTGGCGACCATTCCGTAGTACTTTTCTGCCTGGGTAAATCTTTCGCAGCGCGCTTCAAACTCGCCAAGGTACAACGCGGCGGCGGGCATGAACTCTGGGTGCTGTGACCGAACAACGTCATTCAGCAGGCTTTGCCACCTGAAAATGTCACGGGTACGGATATATGACATGGCCTGGCTGTATGTGGCCCACACCGAGTAATCCGGGTGACCAGACGTCATGACCCAGGCATAGAACTGCTGGGCGGGGTAATCCCGACCCTGGTGCGCAAGCAGGTCGCCCATGCCGATCCCGGCCCGCGGGGCGGCGGTGGGATGGCCGGAGTTCACGGCGTTCTGCAGCGCCGCTTGGGCATTGGCCAGATCGCCCTGCTCGAAGAGCAGGAGCCCCACGGCGCACCAAGCCAGCGGGTTCCACTGCGGATCTCCCGAGTCGATGGCGGCCTGGAACGCCGCCGCCGCCTGCGGCAGGTCCCCCTGCCCGTGCCAGTATTCGCCCTGGCGGTACCACTCCTCAGCGCTGACCGGGGGGGCAGGCGGGGCGGCGGCGGGCTCAACCGGGCGCGCGCCCCACTGCTGGACCTCCGGGCTCAGCGTTCGGGTGACCTTCTGGACCACGGTGTTCTGAGGGTGCTGCTCCAGGAGTTCCCGGAGGTTCTGCCTGGCTCGTGGTGCGTAGTCGCGGTGACCGGAGTCGATCGCCACCTGGTAGGCCGCCTGGGCCCGCGCCACGTCGCCGTGTTCGGCCAGCAGGCCGCCGAGGTTGTTCGCGGCTCGCGGCGCGTAGTCGCGGTGGCCGGAGTCGATCGCCACCTGGTAGGCCGCCCGGGCCCCGGTCACATCTCCCTGCTTGGCCAGGAGCCAGCCCAGGTTGTTGGCCGCCTCCGATGCGCGATCGGGATCCCCGGAGTCGATCACCTTCTGGTATGCGACTGCATCCGCCGCGGGCGCGTCCCGGATGGGTCCTCGCTCCCCTCCCATAAGCCTGATCCAAGCAAGTCGCCGCGGCTAGGGCAACAGTCCCGCCCGGTCCCGCCCGGTCGTCAGGCAGCGGAGCGGCCGACACCGACGGCGTGGTCGAGGGCAGCCCGGTGATAACGATTCAGTGGCGAGCCCAAGCGGAGTCATTGACATGCATTCAGCCTGAGACGACACTACGAAACTAATTGAAACGTTCCATTAATGAGACTCGTTCTGATCAGAGTGGCGTTCGGATGTAAAGGCTTCTGAGAATCGAGGCTGGGCGTGGAGCAGGCACCACCTGAGTTCTCCAGCGGCCAGGCGGGCCAGGACGCGGGACGCGGGCCGGACGCGGGGCGCGGGCCGGTACTGGCGCTGAGCCACGCCGCGAAGTCGTTTGGTGCCGTGCACGCGCTGCTGGACGGGTCGATCGAGCTGTACGCCGGGGAGGTACACGCCCTGGTCGGAGAGAACGGCGCGGGCAAGTCGACCCTGGTGAAGATCCTGGCCGGGGTGTACCAGCCGGACGCCGGCGAGCTGCTGGTCGACGGGCACGAGGTCACGCTGCACGGCCCGGCGATGGCGCTCGCGGCGGGGATCGCGGTCATCTACCAGGAGCCGGCGCTGTTCCCCGACCTGACCGTGGCGGAGAACATGTTCATCGGACGCCAGCCGCTGCGGGCCGGACGGCGGATCGACCGGCGGGCGATGCGCTCCGAGGCGGCGGCGATCTTCGCCCGGCTCGGGGTCCAGCTCGACCCGGCGCGGATCGCGCGCGGGCTGTCCATAGCGGATCAGCAGGTGGTCGAGATCGGCAAGGCCATCTCGCTGGAGGCCCGGGTCATCGTGATGGACGAGCCCACCGCCGCGCTCTCGGCCGCCGAGGTGGACCGGCTGTTCGACGTGGTGCGGGCGCTGAGCGCGTCGGGGACCGCGGTCCTGTTCATCTCCCACCGGCTCGAGGAGGTCTTCGCGCTGTGCCAGCGGGTCACGGTGATGCGCGACGGCCGGCAGGTGCTCAGCCAGCCGCTCGACGGCCTGGTCGCGGGTGACCTGGTCCGCGCCATGGTCGGTCGCGAACTCGCCGAACGGCCGGACGAGGCACACGGCACGCCCGGCGAACCGCTGCTGAGCGTGGAACGGCTGACCCGCGAGGGCGTGTTCACCGATATCTCCTTCACCGTCCGGGCCGGCGAGATCGTGGCGCTGGCCGGGCTGGTGGGCTCCGGGCGCAGCGAGGTCGCCCGCGCGATCTTCGGCATCGACCTGTACGACGCGGGCTCGGTGGCCATCCGCGGGCAGGGCCTGCGCCGCGGCTCCCCCACCGGGGCCATGGCGGCCGGGGTGGGCTTCGTGCCGGAGGATCGCCGCCAGCAGGGCCTGGTCATGGACATGTCCGTGCAGCAGAACATCGCGCTGGCCTCCCTGCACCGGCTGCAGCACGGAGGGCTCATCCGGGCGTCGGCCGAACGCGCCCTGGCCAGTGACTGGGCGGCCCGGCTGACGATCAAGTACGGCCGGCTCAAGGATCCGGTGTCGATGCTGTCCGGCGGCAACCAGCAGAAGGTCGTGCTGGCCAAGTGGCTCGGCCGCCACCCCGCGGTACTGATCGTGGACGAGCCCACCCGAGGCATCGACGTGGCCACCAAGGCCGAGGTCCATCACCTGCTCCTGCAACTCGCCCGGGACGGGGTGGGCGTCTTGATGATCTCCTCCGAGCTGCCGGAGGTGCTCCGGATCAGCGACCGGATTCTGGTCATGCGGGAGGGACGGCTGATGGCCGAGTTCGCGCACGCGGACGCCTCGGAGGAGGAGATCCTGTCCGCCGCCACCGGGCAGGCCCCGCCTCCCGAGGCGAGCGCGCCCGCGTTGGGGGCCATAAGTTGAGCACGACGCTGGTGTCCCGGAGCGAGCGGCCGCCGGCCGCGGCCGGCGCGGGCGCGCGCCGACTGACCGAGCGCGCCTTCCGGATCAGGGAATCGGGCATCATCGTCGTCCTGATCGTGTTCGTGGCCGTCACCACGTCCGTCCAGCACCGGTTCCTCAACACCACGAACATCCAGTTCATCCTGATCAACACCACGGTGTTCGCCCTGCTCGCGCTGGGCGAGACGATGGTCGTCATCAGCCGGAACTACGACCTGTCGGTCGGCTCCGTGCTGGGGCTGTCCGCCTACCTGTCGGCGAACCTGTTCGGGCAGCACCACGGCATCCCGATCGTCGTGGTGTTCCTGGCGGGGCTCGGCATCGGCCTGGCCTGCGGTCTGCTCAACGGGATTATGGTCTCGGCCGGGCGGGTGCCGAGCCTGGTCGTGACGCTGGCCACCTTGTACATCTTCCGTGGCGTCGACATCTTGATCGTCGGCGGCAAGGAGGTCGTGGCCAGCTCGCTGCCCGGCGCGTTCCTGAACATCCCGAGGGCCACCGTGATCGGCATCCCCGACCTGGCCATCGTCATCGCGGCGGTGATCGGGATCGGCGCCTACTACCTGCGGTCGTTCCGGTCCGGCCGTGAGCTGTACGCGATCGGGTCCAATCCGGACGCGGCCCGGCTGGCCGGGATCCCGGTCGGCCGGCGCGTGTTCGTGGCGTTCACGGTGAGCGGCGCGATCGCCGGGGTGGCGGGCGTGCTGTGGGCCGCGCAGTACGGCACCATCGACTCCACCGCGGGAACCGGCTACGAGCTTCAGGTCGTATCGGCCGTCGTGGTCGGCGGCGTGGCGATCTTCGGCGGGAGCGGCAGCGCGGTGGGCGCGGCGCTCGGCGCGCTGCTGCTGAACACGATCAGCTCCGCGCTCTACGTCCTGGGCATCTCGCCGTTCTGGGACCAGGCCATCTGGGGCTTCCTGCTCATCCTGGCCATCACCGTGGACCGGTTCATCGCGGTCCGGCTCGCCGTCGCGTTGCGGCTGAGAGGAGCCCGCGGTGAGTGACGGGGCGCACCGGGCGTCGGCACCGCGCTGGAGGTCAGCGCTGCGCGGGGAGTCGGGGCTGCACTGGAGGTCGGCGCTGCACTGGAGGTCGGCGCTGCGCTGGGAGACGGGCCTGGCACTGGTGGTCGTGATCATCGGGATCGTCGGCGCGTCGGTCTCGCCGCAGTTCCTGACCAGCAACAACCTGTTCAACCTGGGCCTGTCCAACGGCGAGATCGCGATCATGACGCTGCCGATGACGCTGATCATCATCAGCGGGGAGATCGACCTGTCCGTCGCGTCCATCCTCGGCATGTCCAGCGCCCTGCTCGGCGTCCTGTGGAGCCATCACTGGCCGATGCTCGGCATCTTCGTCCTGGTCGCGGTGGTCGGCCTGGCCGCGGGCGCGGTCAACGGCCTGCTCGTCACCCGGTTCGGGCTGCCCTCGCTCGCGGTCACCATCGGCACACTGGCGCTGTACCGCGGGATCGCGACGATCCTGCTCGGCCCGAACACGGTGGCCAACTTCCCGACCACTTACACCAACCTCGGCGTCAACGCGGTGCCGTTCACCGGGAACGCCCTTACCTACTCCGCCGCCCTGTTCATCGTGCTGGCCGTGATCTTCGGCGTGGTCCTGCACGCCACGCCGTTCGGCCGGTCCCTGTTCGCGATGGGCGCCAGCGCCGAGGCGGCCCGGTTTGCCGGGATCAGGGTCAAGCGGATCAAGACCATCCTGTTCATGGTGTCCGGACTGGTCTGCTCCCTGGCCGGGGTGCTGTGGACGTTCCGCCTCGACACCGCCGTGCAGAACAACGGGCTAGGCCTGGAACTGGACGTGGTCGCGATCGTCCTGCTCGCCGGGGTGTCGATCTTCGGCGGCAAGGGGTCCATCATCGGCGTCGTGCTCGCGGTGCTCGCCTTCGCGGGCCTGCAGAACGCGCTGCTGCTCACGAACTTCAACGAGGAAGCGGCCGGGATCGTCACCGGCGCGCTGCTGCTCTTGTCCGTCTTCGGCCGGAACGCGGCGTCTCTTTCCGGCCGACTTGGCAAGTGGCTCCCCGAGCGGGCCGGCCCGGCGCCCGGCCACCCGGGCGCCGACCCATCGCAGATCCCCCCGACGGGGAGTACTCCGCCGTAACCAGACGGCTGACGCCGGCCGTGAACCATCTCCGGCGCCGCGCCGCACCAGCAGGTTTCTCCCATCTATCGGATTGAAAGGATTCAGATATGAAACTGAGACAGACGGCCTGGCTGACCAGCGGCCTGGTCATGGTGTCGGTTCTGCTCGCGGCGTGCTCGTCCTCGGGTTCGAGTTCGACATCGTCGTCAACGTCGGCTACGTCGTCGACGTCCGCTTCGTCGACCTCGTCGGCTTCGGCCGGCGGCCTGAAGACGGGGCTCAAGGTCTTCATCATCCCCAAGAACCTCGGGAACTCCTACTTCACCACCGCGGACAGCGCGCAGTCCGGCGGCGCGATCGCCGCCCTGGACACGCTCGGCGAGTCCGGCACGGAGACCAGCGGTACCGCGGCGACACCGGCCTCGCAGATCCCGGCCATCCAGGCGGCGGTCAGCAAGGGGGCGAACGCGCTCATCGTGTCGGCCACCGACCCGACGGCCCTGTGCCCGACGCTGAACGCGGCCATGAAGCGCGGGATCACCGTCATCACCTATGACTCGGACGCGCCGACCTGCCGGGACCTGTTCATCAACCAGGCGTCGACGGCCCAGATCGGCACGAGTGAGATCGACCTGCTCGCCGCGGAGATCCACGACACCGGGGAGATCGCGATCGTGTCGGCCGCCGCCTCGGCCACGAACCAGAACGCCTGGATCGGCTACATGAAGCAGGAACTGGCCAAGTACCCGAACATGAAGCTGGTCTCGACCGTCTACGGCAACGACGACCCGACCACGGCCACCCAGGTGACCCAGGGCCTGCTCGAGCAGTACCCGAACCTGAAGGGCATCATCTCCCCGACCACCGTCGGGATCGCCGCCGCGGCGGCGGTCCTGGACACCGCCAAGTACCGCGGCAAGATCGCGCTGACCGGGCTCGGGACTCCGGACTCGCTGAAGAAGTACGTCGCCGACGGGACGATCAAGCAATTCGAGCTGTGGAACCCGGCCAACCTCGGCTACCTGGCCGCGTACGCGGCAGTCGAGTTCGCCTCGGGCAAGATCAACGGCACCCAGGGCCAGACGTTCAGCGGCGGCAAGCTCGGCACGTTCACGATCGGCGCCGACAAGACCGTTCTGCTCGGCCCGCCCTACGTCTTCAGCTCCTCCAACATCAACAACTTCAACTTCTAGTACGCCGGATGGAGGTCGATGGGCCGTTGTACCAGTAAGAGCTGGCACGATGGCCCATCGACCCAGTAACCAGGGCACGGAGGCCGGGGCGCGTGGGGAGGGTGTGCTTTGTGGGGCGGGTGAGGGCGGAGCGGTCGGAGGAGTATCGGAAACGGCATGAGCGGGTGTGGGCGAAGTGGAGATGAACGGAATGCGCGACCTGGCCGCCGTCAAGGCAGCGCTGCGACAGCACAAGATCGAGCTGCCCTCCTGGGCGTTCGGGAATACCGGGACGCGGTTCAAGGTATTCGGCCAGCCCGGGGTGCCCCGCACGCCCTGGGAGAAAGCCGACGACGCGGCCCAGGTCCAGCGCTTCACCGGGGTGGCCCCCAGCATGGCGGTGCACATCCCCTGGGACAAGGTCGACGACTACACCGCCCTGGCCCGGTACGCGGCCGAGCGCGGGATCCGGATCGGCACGGTGAACGCGAACGTGTTCCAGGACGATGACTACCGGCTGGGCAGCGTCTGCAACCCGGACCCGAGGATCCGCGAGAAGGCCCTGGCCCACCTGCTCGACTGCGTCGACGTCATGGATGCCACCGGGTCGCGGGACCTGAAGCTGTGGTTCGCCGACGGCACCAACTACCCTGGCCAGGACGACATCGCGGCTCGCCAGGACCGGCTGGCCGAGGCGCTGCGGGCGGTCTACGAACGGCTCGGCCCGGACCAGCGGATGCTGCTGGAGTACAAGCTGTTCGAGCCGTCGTTCTACACCACCGACGTGCCCGACTGGGGCACCAGCCTCCTGCACTGCACCGTCCTGGGCCCCCAGGCCCAGGTCGTGGTCGACACCGGCCACCACGCACCGGGCACGAACATCGAGTTCATCGTGGCCCTGCTGCTGCGCGCCGGACGGCTGGGCGGATTTGACTTCAACAGCCGCTTNNTTCATGCTCGACCAGTGCCACAACATCGAGCCCAAGATCCCGGCCCAGATCCGCTCGGTGATGAACGTCCAGGAGGCCACGGCCAAGGCCCTGCTCATCGACGCGGCGGCGCTCGGCGAGGCCCAGCAGGCCGGGGACGTACTGGCCGCGAACGCCGCCCTGATGGACGCCTACAACACCGACGTGCGCCCGCTGCTGGCCGAACTCCGCGAGGAGACTGGGCTAGAGCCGGATCCGGTGGCGGCGTACCAGCGATCCGGGTATGCGGAGAAGATCATTGCGGAACGGACCGGCGGGGCACCCGCGGGGTGGGGAGCGTGAAAGCGTGACCGTCGTCGATGAGCTGATCGGGCGGTCGAACCGGCTCGGCTCGGACCCGCGGAACACGAACTACGCCGGGGGCAATACCTCGGCCAAGGGGACCGCGGTCGATCCGGTGACCGGTGAGGACGTCGAGCTGCTGTGGGTCAAGGGCTCGGGCGGTGACCTGGGCACGCTGCGGCCGGCCGGGCTGGCGGTGCTGCGGCTGGATCGGCTGCGCGCGCTGGTGAACGTGTATCCCGGCGTCGAGCGGGAGGATGAGATGGTGGCGGCGTTCGACTTCTGCCTGCACGGTAAAGGAGGCGCCGCGCCGTCGATCGACACCGCGATGCACGGGCTGGTCGACGCCCCGCACGTCGACCACCTGCACCCGGACTCCGGGATCGCGCTGGCCACCGCGGCGGACGGGGAGAAGCTGACCGCGCAGTGCTTCGGCGACCGGGTGGCGTGGGTACCGTGGCGACGGCCCGGCTTCCAGCTCGGCCTGGATATCGCGGGGATCGCCGCGGCCAACCCGCAGGCGATCGGGGTGGTGCTGGGCGGGCACGGCATCACCGCGTGGGGGCCGACCAGCCAGGAGTGCGAGGCCCGGTCGCTGGAGATCATCCGGACCGCCGCGCAGTTCATCGCGGCCAACGGCCGCGCCGAGCCATTCGGGCCGGTCATCTCCGGCTACGAGCCGCTGCCCGAGACCGAGCGGCTGGCCCGCGCCGCCGAACTGGCCCCGGTCATCCGCGGCCTGGCCTGCACCGACCGGCCGCAGGTCGGCCACTACACCGACGCCGAGGCGGTGCTCGACTTCGTCGCCCGGGCCGAGCACCCGCGGCTGGCCGCGCTGGGCACCTCGTGCCCGGACCACTTCCTGCGGACCAAGGTCCGACCCTTGGTCCTCGACCTGCCGCCGGACATCCCGCTCGAGCAGGTGAGGGCCCGGCTGACGGAGCTGCACGCGGCCTATCGCGCCGACTACGCCGCCTATTACCAGCGCTACGCCGGGCCGGACTCACCGCCGATGCGGGGCGCGGACCCGGCCATCGTGCTGGTGCCAGGGATCGGCATGTTCAGCTACGGCGCGACCAAGCAGACGGCCCGGGTGGCCGGGGAGTTCTACGTCAACGCGATCAACGTGATGCGCGGCGCGGAGGCCGTGTCGACCTACTCCCCCATCGACGAGACGGAGAAGTTCCGGATCGAGTACTGGGCGCTGGAGGAGGCCAAGCTCCGGCGCCTGCCCCCGCCCAAGCCGCTGGCGACCCGGATTGCCCTGGTCACCGGGGCGGGGTCCGGGATCGGCCGGGCCATCGCCCGCCGGCTGGCCGCCGAGGGCGCGTGCGTGGTGGTGGCCGACCGGGACGCCGACCGCGCGGCGGCGGTGGCCGACGAGATCGGGAACGCCGACGTCGCGGTGCCGTTCACCGCGGATGTGACCGACGAGGAGCAGGTGGCAGCGGCGGTGGCCGCGGCCGGGCTGGCCTTCGGCGGGGTCGACCTGGTGGTGAACAACGCCGGCCTTTCCATCTCCAGGCCGCTGCTCGAGACCACGACCGCGGACTGGGACATCCAGCACGACGTGATGGCGCGCGGGTCGTTCCTGGTCTCCCGGGAGGCGGCCCGGGCCATGAAGGCCCAGGGCATCGGGGGTGACATCGTCTACATCTGCAGTAAGAACAGCGTGGTCGCCGGGCCCGCCAACGTGGCCTACGGCGCGGCCAAGGCCGACCAGGCGCACCAGGTCCGGCTGCTGGCGGCCGAACTGGGCGGCGACGGGATCCGGGTCAACGGCATCAACCCGGACGGCGTGGTCCGCGGCTCGGCAATCTTCGCGGGCGGCTGGGGCGCCCAGCGGGCCGCGGTCTACGGCGTGGCCGAGGAGGACCTGGGCGCGTACTACGCCCAGCGCACGCTGCTGAAGAAAGAGGTGCTGCCCGAGCACGTCGCGGCCGCGGTGTTCGCCCTGACCGCCGGTGACCTGTCCCTGACCACCGGGATGCACATCCCGGTCGACTCCGGGGTGGCCGCCGGATTCCTGCGGTGAGCGGGGTCCGGGTCGCGGCGGTCGATCTGGGCGCCTCCAGCGGGCGGATCGTCATTGGATGCCGAACGGAGCGTGGTTTCAGCCTCCGGGAGGTGCACCGCTTCCCCAACCAGCCCCGGCCCGTGGGCGGCGTGCTGCGCTGGGACGCCCGCGCGCTGTTCGCCGGGATCTGCGACGGGCTGCGGGCCGCGGGCGCGGACGGCCCGGTCGACGCGGTGTCCGTCGACGGGTGGGCCGTCGACTACGGGCTGCTCGACGAGGACGGCGGCCTGGTCGCCGACCCGGCCAGCTACCGCGATCCCCGGACCGGGCCGCCGTTCGCCGCGGTCACCGGCACCGGGGGCGGCGTGAACGGCGTCGACGCGGCGCGCCTGTACCAGGCGACCGGGATCGCCGCGCAGCCGATCAATACCGTGTTCCAGCTGATGGCCGAGCGTGACCTGGACCGGGCCCGGCACGTGCTGCTGGTGCCGGACCTGATGACCTACTGGCTGTCTGGGCAGCTGGGCACCGAGATCACCAACGCCTCCACCACGGGGCTGCTCGATACCCGGGTGAACAGGTGGGCGGACCAGGTGGCTGACGCTTTGGCCGTTCGGATAAATATGTTTCCGCGGTTGCGGACGGCGGGCGAGGTGGCCGGGCCCGCCCTTCCCGACCTGGGTCTGGCGCGTCCGCCGCAGGTGATCGTCGGGGCGTCGCACGACACCGCCGCCGCGGTGGCCGGCGTGCCCGCCGCCGGCCAGGGCTTCGCCTTCGTCTGCACCGGGACGTGGGCGCTGGTGGGGGTGGAGCTCGCGGAGCCGGTTATCACCGAGCCGGCCCGTCGGGCGGGGTTCAGCAACGAAGCGGGAGTCGACGGGACGACCCGGTTCCTGCGCAACGTGACCGGGTTCTGGCTGCTGCAGGAGTGCGCCCGGGAATGGCGGGCTTCCGGGCGGGACGTGGACCTGGACGAGCTGAACCGGGCGGCCGAACGGGTTGCCGGGCCGCGGGCCCTCATCGACGTGCAGGACCCGGTGTTCCTGCCGCCCGGCGGGATGACGCAGCGGATCATCCAGGCCTGCCTGCGGAGCACCGGGGTTGTTCTGTCGGGGCAGGCGGAGATCCTGCGCTGCATCCTGGACAGCATGGCGGTGGCGATCAGGCACGCGGTCCGCGACGCGGTCCGGTTGACCGCCCGGCCGGTGCGGACCGTTCACATCGTGGGGGGCGGCGTGGCCAACCCGGTGTTCTGCCAGCTGGTCGCGGACGCCTGCCAGCTCCCGGTGGTGGCCGGGCCGACCGAGGCGGCCTGCTGGGGCAACGCGCTGATCCAGGCCCGGGCGCTCGGCGCGGCCGCCTCGCTGGCGCAGATGCGGTCCCTCATCCGGCAAGCGGTCCGGCTGACCAGCTACCTGCCGGCCGAACCCGACCGGGCCTGGGACCGCGCGGACCAGATCGTGCTGGCCAGCCGCAGCGCCCGGTCATGACGCCGCGACCCACCGGAAGGTGTTCGCCAGGCAGACGATCCCGGTTTCCGGGTCCTGGAACTGTGCCAGGGCGCGCTCGAGGACGTCGCGGACCGCGGGGTGGCCGGCCGCCTGGACGGCCCGGGCGCCGCCCGCGGAGCACAGCAAGGCCCGGACGGCCTCGTCCATCGAGGCGTACCGCCAGTGGCATACCACCTCACCGTGATCGGTGACGCGTAGGCCGGCGTCGGCCAGGGCGGCCTCCAGGTTGCCCGGTGCCGACAGGGCGTACGGGGCGTGGTCGGCGGCCCGTTCGGGCGGGATGAGGGCGCTCATGGCCTCGTGCACCACGGTGCCCTGGGACCGCTCGGGTGCGGCGAACAGGCTGGCCACCACGCGTCCGCCGGGGCGGGTGACGCGGGCTGCTTCGCGGAGCGCTTGTTGTGGATCGCCGGCGAACTGGAACGCGTTGACCCCGGTCACGGCGTCGAAGCTGTCGTCGCCGAAGGGCAGGAACTCCATGTCGCCCTCGCGCAGGACGGCCGCTGGCAGCCGCTCCCGGGCGATGCCCAGCAGGCCGGGGCTGATGTCCAGGCCGGCCGGGATCGCGCCGCGCTGTTGGGCCAGGACCAGGGTGAGACCGGTGCCGCAGCCCACGTCGAGCAGACGGGTGCCCGGGCCGGCGCCCGCGGCGTGCAGGACCGCCTCGAACAGCGGCCGGTTGTGCGCTTCGGCCAGTTCGGCCCAGGCCCGGGGGTCGGTGCCCCATAGCTGGCGTTGGACCTGCGCGGCGGAGGTGACCGGGGTGATGTTCTGGTTGAGCCGGAAGACGTTGCCCGGGTCGTAGAGCGCCTTCACCTGCTGGAGGCGCTCGATGGTGCGCCCGTAGGCGCCGGCCACGCCCGCCTCTTCGTCGTCGCCCATGAAGTTGACGTAGGTGCCTTCGGTCAAGAACGGCCGGACTGCGGCATGGGTGGCGCGGGCCCAGGCGATCTCGCGCTCGTCGTCGGCGGCGTCACGCCAGGTGGCCGGGATGTTAATCAGCCAGCGGGCCTGGCGGAACGGGAAGGCCGTCGCCTGCGAGTCGACCCTGGCGATGGCGCCGCCCAGCGCCAGCAGCTCGACCTGCGAGATCGGGGAGGTCAGCGCGGCCGCACGGTCGAGCAGCGCGTCGATCAGCCCGTCGGGCAGGTCGTCGGCGAAGCCGGCCTTGATGTAGGTGCGCAAGCCGTGGGCGAACAGGTCGTCGGTGATGGTCTGCATGAACAGGAACGGAACGACCGACAGGTCACTGGCGGCCGGGTTCAGCTCGCCACGGATCTTGTCCAGGATGGTTTGGCCCTCTTCGGGGTCGCCGGACCATTCGACCAGCGACATGATGCCGTGCCGGCCGACCAGGGCTCGCGGCATCCAGGGCACGTCACTGGCGCGGCGCAGGAAGCTGGTCCACAGCAGCTCGTCGCGGGCGCCGGGGTCGGCCATCTCGCGCCGACCGCGCTCGATCACCTGGCGGGCGTCCGCCAGCGGGTGGAAGGTGGCCAAGATGGTCAGTTCGGACAGCTCGTGCAGCGTGAACTCGAACTCGGTGACGACGCCGAAGTTGCCGCCGCCGCCGCGCAGCGCCCAGAACAGGCTGGGGTGCTCGCCGGGCGAGGCGCGCAGGATCTGGCCGTCAGCGGTAACGACCTGCGCGGCCAGCAGGCTGTCGATGGTCAGGCCGAAGCGGCGCATCAGGCGGCCGACACCACCGCCGAGGGTGAGCCCGGCCGCGCCGGTGTGACTCACCACGCCGGCCGGAAGGACCAGGCCGTGCTCCTGAGTCGCGCGGTCGACCTCGCCGAGCAACGCCCCGCCGCCGACCGTGGCCCGCTTCGTCTGGGGGTCAACCCTTACGTCGCTGAGCTGACGCAGGTCGATGACGAGGCCGTCGTCGCAGACGCTGTGCCCGGGCATCGAGTGCCCGCCGCCGCGCACGGCGATGAGCAGGCCCTCGGCGCGGGCGTAGCGAATCGCGGCGGCTACGTCCGTTGCAGATCGCGGCTGGGCGATCAGGGCCGGCCGGCGGTCGTGCATGGCGTTCCAGATGGCGCGGGCGGCATCGTAGCCGACCTGGTCCGGGCGGATTACCGTGCCGGAGAAATCCGGGATGGTGGTCGCTGGCATTTAGCCTCTTAGCCTCTTAGCCTCGCAGGGCGACCAGGCGGGCGTGCATGCCGGCCAGGACGTGGTTGTGCTGGTGCACCTCGACCGGGTGCGGGAACAGCGGCCCGCNNGGCCCGCCGTCGTGCCAGGCGACGTTGACCGGGCCCGAGCGGGCGGTGTTGATCAGGCGGCAGCCCAGCCGGGCCAGCCGCGCGCTTTCTTCTTTCACGTCGGGCACCACCCAGGACACGTGGCTGACCGCGCCGGGGGTTGGGTTGAGCGCGGCGGCCAGGCGGTCATCGATCGCGTGGACCTGGTTGAGCTCGACCACGACGGGCCCCCAGGCGGCGAAGGCGGCCGCGTGGTCGAACACGACGTCGTCGTAGGTGCGCTCGCCGACGGTCAGCACGAACGACTCGAACGTCACGTGCTCGATCACGTGGAACGGGCCGACGCCGAGGTCCTGGCCCCACTGCTTCATCGCGCCCTCCAGGTCCTCGACCCAGTAGCCGATGTGGTGCAGGCTCGTCATCGTGCCTAGTCACGACCCTGGAGCGCGCCGCCGCCGAACTGCCGGTCGTGGTCCATGGTCATTCGCATGAACGGGTAGACGTAATCGCGCATGCCCTGCTCATAGGCGCCGATGGCGCTCGTGAGAGGGATTTCGCCGCGCGCGGCGGCCGACAGCTGGTCGAGCAGGTGCGCGGCGTCGCGCAGCGCGAGGTTCGCGCCCAGGCCGAGGGTGGGGAGCATGGCGTGGGCGGCGTCGCCGACCAGGGTCACCCGGCTCGGCTCCCAGGGCGGCGCGGGCTCGAGGAACCCGAACGGGATCACGAAGATCGAGTCCAGGTCGACGCCCCCGACCAGGGCCCGCGCGGCGGGGTGCCAGCCCTCGATTGCTTCGAGCATGGCGTCGCGGAGCATGGCCGGAGTGTTCTTGGTCCACTCCGATGAAGGCGGGATCAGGGTCCCGGGCGGCACGCTGCAGCTGATCATGACGTAGTCGTCGACCGGTTCGAGGGTCACGTCTGGCGCGATCGCGGCCGCCGCGGCCTGCGGGCGCTGCCGGGGCCGGTAGACGGCGATCAGCAGCCGCGAGCCCGTTCGGTCCGCGGCGATGATGACGCCCTCGAACAGGTGCGGCGGCAGCTGGGCGGCCAGTTCGGGAGTCAGCGGGGTGCGGCCGAAGACACCGAGGCCGCGCACGCCCGCGTCGATGACCGTGGTGCCGGGCAGCTTCTGGGTGCGGACGGCCGAGCGGATACC
>PLDT01000160.1:795-2828 GCA_003136255.1 Actinomycetota bacterium | reverse complement strand
GCGCAGCAGTTCCTCGGTCTCCATGGCCAGCAGGTTCCGGTACATCATCGGGGTCGGTTTCTGGAAGGTCTCGCTGAGCGAGGCGACCGGCATCTCGACCGGGAAGCCGCCCGCCTCAAGTACGCCCCGCTTGACCTGCTCGGCTCGCTGGCGCAGGTGCATGTGGCAGGGGTTCAGCTCGGACCAGGTGTTCAGGATGAGGATGAGCGGTTTGCCCAGGTGCTCCTCGGCTTCGACACCGAGCTGGCGCATCCGTGAGCGGTGGCCGAACGCCCGCAGCCCCGAGGTCCGCTCACCGCCGAACCAGCGGAAGCTGCGGAGCTCCTCGGGTTTTTTCACCGCATGCCCCAGGAGGTCAGGATGGCGGAGATCTCGGTCTTGATGTTTTCGGGCAGGGGGCGGCTCGGCGGGCGGACGTCGGGTCGGCACAGACCCAGCTGGGCCAGGGCCTCCTTGACCACGCTCACGTTGTCGGCGCTGCCGTCGGCCAGCCGGAGCTCCTCGAACCGGCGGGCGCTCTCCCAGACCTGCATCGCGGCCACGAAGTCGTTTTCGCGCAGGGCACGGAGCATGGCCAGGGCCAGGGCGGGGCTGACGTTGGCCAGGCCCGAGGTGAAGCCGCGCGCGCCGCCCGCCCAGAACGCGGGGGCGGTCAGCTCGGCCGCGCCGGCCAGCCAGGTCAGCCGGTCCAGCCCGGCGTCCCGGGCCACCCCGGCGAACTTGGTCGCGTCGCGGACGCCGTACTTGACGCCGACAACGTTCGGTGCCCGGTCGGCGAGCGCGGCGATCTGCGCACCGGTGCGGCGCTCGTCCCGGATGTAAAGGACGACGCCCAGGTCGGGTACTGCTCCGGCGATGGCGGCGTGGTAGTCGATCCAGCCTTCGGCCGACACGTAGGGGTGCACCGGCTGGTGGATCATGATCATCCGGGCCCCGTGATCCTGGGCGTGCCGGGCCGTCTCGATCGCGGTCGCGATGTCATGGCCTACGCCGGCCAGGAGTTCGACCTCGTCCGCTCGGCCCGTGACGGCCTTGGCCGCGGTCTCGAGGGCCTGCCGGGCCTCGGCCGGGCTGAGCGCNNTAGAACTCGCCGGTGTTGCCGTTCGGGGTGACAACCGAGATCCCCGCGTCGATCAGGCGGGCGGTCAGCGCGGCGTAGGTGTCCCAGTCGGGACTCCCGTCGGCCTGGAACGGCGTGACGGGGACGACGACGGCGGTGGCGAGGGCGTGGCGCAGGGTTTCGGCCGTGGCCGGGGTGAGACTCATCAGTAGTTCTCCATTTCCTCTCCCAAACCCACCCGAAGGTGTGGTGTCGCGGGCGTCGCGGGGAAGTTGCGCTGGACGAAGGAGGCGATGTGTTCGTGGAGCAAGCGCGCGGCATGATCGGCGTCGCCGCTCTCGGCTGCGTGCAGGACGCTGCGGTGTTCGGCGGCCTCGTGCTGCCAGCCCGGGACCGAGAGCGGGAAGGTGACCTCGTGCCGCCAGGCGGCCGCGCTGACCAGGGCGGTCTGGTCGCGCAGGTCGTCGAGCATGCGGACCAGCAGCGGGTTGCCGCATCCGGCGTACAGCTCGTGGTGGAAGTCGCGGTTGGCCAGGCTGCGCTCGGCCTGGTCGGCAGAGGCGTCGGCCCGGTCCAGGGCGTCGTGCGCTGGTCGCCAGTCACACCGCGCGGCCACCGCCCGGCCGAGCGCCTCAGGCTCGAGCAGCAGGCGCAGATCGTAGATATGCCGGACCTGCTCGTCGTCGACCACCCGGACCACCGCGCCCTTGTACGGGTGCATGATGACCAGGCCCGCGCCGGCCAGGGTCTTGAGTGCCTCGCGCACCGGGGTCTTGGAGACGCCCAGCACCGCGGCTAGGTCGGTCTCGACCAGGGACCGTCCGGGCTTGAGCTCACCGACCAGGATCGCGTGCTTGATCGCCTCGAGCACAGCCACCGTCCGGGACGGCAGCGCGCCCGCGGCCCCGGTCAGGAACGCCGACTTCGCCGAAGAGGTTGGAATCATGTATCGCATCTCATATATGATCGGCCC
>PLDT01000160.1:0-708 GCA_003136255.1 Actinomycetota bacterium | reverse complement strand
GCCCCGAGCTGATGACTGCCGTGCGGACGCAGGTTGAGCGGATCCTCTCGCTCGACGTGGACGGGTCGGGCTTTCCCGCCGTCGGCGAGCGCGACCCGGTGGTGGGCCGCCTGCAGCAGCGCTACCCCGGGCTGCGACCGATCGGGTTCTGGTCCCCGTACGAGGCGGCGGCCTGGACCATCATCGGCCACCGGATCCGGATCCGGCAGGCCGCCGCGATCAAGGCCCGGATGGCCGCCCAGCTCGGCGAGCCGGTCGCCTTCGGCGACCGGGTAGTGCACGCCTTTCCCTCCCCGGCCCGGCTGGCTGGGCTCGATTCGTTTCCCGGGCTNNTGCCCGGCATCGGGGATTTCTCCGCCGGGCTGATCCTGCTCCGCGGCGCGGGCGATCCGGACGCGGTGACCTACCACGAGCCGCGGCTGGCTCTGGCGGTCCGGGACGCGTACGGACTGCCCGGTCCGGCCACGCCCGAGCAGCTGACCGAGATCAGCGAGAACTGGCGGCCGTACCGGACCTGGGTCATCCTGCTGCTCCGGACCCAGCAGGAGCTCCCGGCAGCCGGGGCGTAAACTCGGGGATAGCACGTGGTTGCGCCTAGGGTTCCGTCGGCCGTCCGTTCCTGCTGCGACCACAATCAGGGCGGCCGGGGCTGGACCAAGCGGCGCCGCGACCCGGGACCCGCGGGCCTGGGGAACACCTGACGGGATA
>PLDT01000642.1:0-3517 GCA_003136255.1 Actinomycetota bacterium | reverse complement strand
CGAGGTCACGGCGCTGGATCGCCTCGGCAGGCGGCCAGCACGCAACCCGGCCCAGGTGCTGACGACGATCACGTCCGCTGACACCCGAGTGGTCGCCGTGAAGCTGGCGGACCGGCTGCACAACATGCAGACCATGCAGTTTATGCCGCAGGCCAAGCAGTTGCGGAAGGCCAGGGAAGTCCTCGATACCTTCCTGCCGGTCGCCCAGCAGCTCAGCATGCACACGATCCGGTCAGAGTTGCAGGCCCTCGCCTGCGCCGCGCTGATCCGCAACCAGCCGCTGCGCCCGCCCCGCCGCCGGGTCATCGTCGCGCTCGATATAGAGAGCTCCACCAGCCGTCCCGACCCGGTAAAGGCCGAGCTCCGGACCATGCTTTACGAACTATTCGACGCGGCGCTGCGTTCAGCGGGAATCGGCGCGCGCCGCCGCGGCCGGTTCACCGACCGCGGCGATGGCCTGCTCGCACTTATCGACCCGGCAGACCAGGCGCGGCTCGTCAACCTCGTCCTCCCGGCTTTTGGCCAGCTTCTCACCAGCTACAACGCGAACCTCCCGCATCTTGATGGGCGGGACCGCCAGCTCCGGGTCCGCGTTGTCATTCACGCTGGGAACGTCCACGACGACGACAACGGATACTTCGGCGAAGCACTAGACGCCGCCTTCCGCCTGCTTGACGCCCCCCTCTTCAAGGCAGCGCTCCGGGAGACACACGGCCCCCTCCTGCTCGTTGGCTCCGCCAGCGTCGACGACCCGGGTGCTCCTTACGGTCCTGACAGAGCCGGCTACACGGCCTCCCACCGCCCTGTTACCGCAGAAGTGGCTGGCCGTCAGTACCGGGGCTGGATCCACATTCCAACGGAAACCGCCCAGCAGCCTGGGTGGCCGTAACCGTACGCGCAACCCCAACCTGCCGCACAAACATCCGCCGATATCTGGGCCCTATTGGCAAGGAACGTAGCCCATGCGCTGGCCGCTCATAACTGTGTCAGCTGCAGTATTTCCAAGCTGTCTTTCGATCCCACGTTCAAGCTCGCGGCGATCTCGGAGTTACTCCGCCCGCATGCCGGTAGACCAGGATCTCGATGATGTCGACCACATCGAACGTTCTCCTCGCCTCGGGTCCCCGCCCGAACATCCGGGTTGGGAAAGTGTTCCTGTTTCCGTGACAGCCAGGTACGGGGCTTTTTGAAGGTCCTGACCTCGCGGAGGCTGTTGATCCATGGCCGGGCCGGGTACTCGTCGGCAGCCTAGGTAAACCTTGGCGTGGATAATCGAGGCTACGTCGACGGCGGCTCTCTATGACGTGAAACCCTCCGGCGAGCGCCGGGCTAGCTGATGGTCACCGAGCCTGAGCCGGTGACGCGGCCGACGGCCAGGCAG
Organism: Actinomycetota bacterium; assembly: GCA_003136255.1. Lineage (GTDB taxonomy): Bacteria > Actinomycetota > Actinomycetes > Streptosporangiales > Streptosporangiaceae > Palsa-504. Next base: position 2,136 of record PLDT01000642.1, on the reverse strand, counting down.
CGGCCGCCTTCACTCTCGAACACAAGGTATACGCCCACGGCGGGCCCTATCAGGAAGTGCGTGCCCGGCTGAAGCGTCTGCGCGAAGGATCCGAGTTGGCTGGGCCCTTCAACATACAGTACCTGGACGGTGATCGGGCCGTTGTTGACAAGGGTGACGTTCACATCGTGTGAGCCGGAAGGGAACCGGTACGAGTTAAGGTCAGCGCAGGAGTATTCAGTGGCGGCGCCGCTGACACTGTATTGGCCCGTCGGCGCGGCCGTATGCGTGGGCGTCGGTCTGGGTGCCGCCGAACTCGTCGCCGGGGCCGGGGTGGTGGGCTGCGTGGTCGGTCGCCGGGTCGGCGAGGTGGAGGGGCGGCGGCTAGTCCCGGTGGCGGCCGGTGACAGTTGGGTGGCGATCCCTGGTGACGTGGCCAGCGCGACGGTGGTCGGGCTAGTGGAGGATGACGTGGAGGAGTGGCCGGAGCGCGTACGGCCAGCGCGGTCGCACCGGAGGCGATCAGGATGATCGCGGCGGTCGCGGAGACAGCGGCGAGCCAGCGCTTCCGCGGGCGGGTCCTGCTCCCTGCCTGCGGTTGGTGCGGGGGGAGATCCGACGCGGGAGCGGGGACTGGACGAGCCCGGCCGGTGATGGTCGGCCTGGCCGCCGCGGAATCCGACATAGCGACAGGGTGAACAGTGGCTGGGCCGCCGGCGGCGACGGCAGGCTCGGCCGGGACAGTGGCGTGCCCGCCGGAGGCCGACTCGGCGCTAAAGGCGGCAAGTGCCCGCGCGGCGGCCTCGGCGTCGGGACGGCGAGCGGGGTCTTTCTCTAGGAGCGCGCCAAGCAGTTCCGCGAGCGGCCCGGCGTGCCCTGGTGGCGGGAGGTCCTTGGTGAGGATCGCCGTGATGATGGCCGTGAGGGTTGGGGCGTCGAAGGGCGGGGTACCCTCGGCGGCTGTGTAGAGGGTGGCGCCAAGAGACCACATGTCGGTCGGCGGCCCGGCGGGAGCGCCTTCGAGTTGCTCCGGGGCCATGTAGTGCGGCGTGCCGATCACCATGCCAGTGCTGGTCAGTCTCGTCGCGCTGTCAGCGACGCGGGCGATGCCGAAGTCAGTGACGATGGCGCGACGCTCGGACAGCAAGATGTTGTCGGGCTTTAGGTCGCGGTGTACGACGCCCGCAGCGTGAGCGTGGGCAAGGGCGTCAGCGACCTGCTCGCCGATCTCTGCCACCCGCTGCCAGGGCAGTCGGCCCTGCCGGGCGACCTCGGCGCCGAGCGACAGACCGGAGACCAATCGCATGACGATCCACGGCACGCCATCCTGCTCGACCACGTCATAAACCGCGATCACCCCGGGATGGTCCAGCCGGGCCACGGCCCGCGCCTCACGCATCGTGCGGGCCACCACGTCAGCGCGGGCGGCGTCAGGCAGGCCCTGAGGCAGCAGCACCTCCTTGACCGCCACCTTGCGGTCGAGCACCTGGTCATGGCTGCGCCACACCCGGCCCATGCCGCCCTCGCCGACCGGCTCCAGCAGGCGATATCGCTCGCCGACCAGCATTCCCACCCGACCCGCCATGCTGGGATGATAGGCGAGGAAAGGCCATCCGAAATATCGAATTCGTAACTGAGGGTTTCTCAGCGAGTTTCATGTGAGCAGCTTGTGCTCGAATAGCCCCAAGACGAGGGCCGCTCCGGCGACGTCGCCGATCTTCCCGGGGCTGAGCATGACCCGCTGCATTGCCTGCCATCGCCGGGACATCGGCGCGTAGCCGCGTTCGCCCTGGTCGCGCCGGGACCGAAGCAGCGCGTTGCGGGTTTTGGTGTCCGGGTCGAGTCCCGGCCGCAGGTCGGTTGGACTTCTATACCGGGACATACACGCCCGCGCCGGCGCCTTCGTACCCGGAATCGGCCAGGAACGGCAGGTCTTCGGGGTACGGCAGGGCGTGCTCGCGGGCCGCGGTCAGGTCGTGCATGCTGCCGGCAACTGGTTTGAGACCCGCAGCTCGACGATGACCGTATGGCTAAGAAGGCAAGACGCTACCGACGCTCGCATTCCATGGATCGTGAGGTACGAGCGGAGATCCGGAATGGATAATCTGCGCTCCTCACGCTGCGTCATCCGGCCAGCCGCATGCACTCGTAGTCGGC
>PLDT01000189.1:0-9411 GCA_003136255.1 Actinomycetota bacterium | reverse complement strand
CGATGGCCACGCTGGCCCCGGCGTCGGCCAGGGCCAGCGCGATGGCCCGGCCCAGCCCGCGGGCCGCGCCGGTCACGAGCGCGACCTGGCCCTGTACATCAAACCTCGGCAGTACCGGCATCATCGCTCCTCGGTCCGGCCCCACACTAGCGTGAGCCCGCGCCGGCCATCCGGCCGCCGGACCTCACGTCCTGCTGCATCATCCGCGTCCGGACCTGCGGGGCGGCGGCTAGCCCGGGTACCAGATCACCCGGGGATCCCCGGGGACGCGCTGGTAGCTCCAGGCTTCATCGGCCATCCGCCGCAGGTCGTATCGCGGCCGCCAGCCGAGCAGGTACTTGGCCTTGGCGTTATCGAGCCAGGTGGAGTGGTAGGGGGTGCGGACGCCGACGGTGGGCAGGCCCCGGGACTGGGCCAGGTAAGCGCCGAGCTCGCCGTAATCGACCGGCTCGTCCATGCAGATGTTGAAGGTCTGCCGCCGCGCTGCCGGATGGTCGATCGCGGCCAGCACCGCGTCCGCCAGGTCGTCGGCGTGGACGAAGTTCCGCTTGACCGGGCGGCCCTGCTCATCGAGCATCACCGGAACGGTGCCGCTGGCCGCGTAGGCGTCGGCCCGGTCCGCACCGACCAGGTCCCGCCAGCGCGGCCCGCCGAAGACATCCTCGCCAAACGACAGCTGGTACCGGAAGTCGTCTTTCTCCATGATCCACGGCGCCCGCAGGCAGCAGACGTTCAGGTCATACTGGATTCCGTACTGCTCGGCCATCACCTCCTCCAGCACCTTGGACAGCGCATAGCAACCCGGGTAGGCGCTGTGCGGCAGCGCCTCGGTCACCGGCACCGGCTGCGGGTAGTAGAAGTGGCCCAGCGCCGCGTCCCCGCCGATGAGGATGAACTGGCGGAGCACCGGGCTGGTCCGGCAGGCTTCCAGCAGCCAGAACAGGCCCTTGACCGAGACGTCGATGATCGTCTCGGGCGTCTCCTTGCTGGTGGCCAGGTGCAGCACGTGCGTCACGCCGTCCACCGCCCGCCCGGCGGTCTCGCGTTCCTCGATCGAGCCGCCCATCACCTCCAGGCGCGGCCCGGCGGGCAGCATCCGGTTATGGCACAGCGCCCGGATGGTGAACCCGGCGAAACGATCGTCACCGGATGCGAGCAACCGGCGGATAAACGCCTGACCGACCTTGCCGGCCGCCCCGGTGACCAGGATCCGCTGCACGTCCGTCACGGCCCAAGTATGGACCAGCGGCCCGGATCCGCGTGGCGAGCTTCGTGCGCGTCAGTGCTGGCCGTCTTGCCTGCTCTCGTGGCGCCAGTGCGGGCCGTATGCGCCGTCGTGAAGCCTGCGCAGCAGATGCGCGTGGTGATCCAGCTGGTCGGCGGCCCGCAGCATCTCGTCATAGTCCTGGCCGTGATCGCGGGCCGCGGTCTTCTCCTCCGCCCGCTTGCGGACGATGCTCAGCTCTTCCCGGCCTAGCTCGACGACCTTGGCCAGCGCCTCTTCCAGATCCATCGCTTTCCTTTCTCCGCTCGCCACTGCCTGGCATGCATGTAGTCAAGCAGACGACAGGCGACGTCGAACCTACCTGGTGCGGAGGTGAGGCAGGGGCGGGGAACGGGCGCCACGGGTCGTTCGGCATAAATAAGGAGGTCCAGGCGGCGCGGCGGTGTAGCAGCCAGATGGTGGCACCGAGCGCGGCGGCGGTGAGGGCCACGAAGATGCCGGCCTCGATGAACTGGAAGGGCCAGAACCGGTCGGCGGGCTGATAGATGAAGCCATTGCGGTTCATGCCCAGCACCCAGTCGCCGATGTGGCCGGTGGCCTGCGGTACGGAGCTGATGCCGGTGCTGCATGCGTTCGTCGGCGGGCAGTTGACCTGGATCATCAGCGGGGTCATGAAGTGCGGGCGGAACACGAACTCGACCACGAGCCGGATGGTCAGCCACGGGATGAACGCGGCGATCATGGCCGGGATGCTGCGGCGAAGGAGGAGCCCGGCCAGCACGGCGAACGCGAACGCGCACAGGATGTAGGCGGTGGGGACCAGGCCCTCGAAGTCGAAGATGTTGTGCTGGAGATGCCCCGTGAGCCGGTCCATGGGTGCCCGGTACCAGGTGATCACCGCGGTGATGGCCGCGCCGAGGACGATGAGGCCGCCGGTGACCAGGGCCAGCTTGACGGCCAGCCACCGGGTCCGGGGAACGGTCTGGCTCCAGGCCAGCCGCCAGGTGCCGTATTCGAGTTCCCGGGCGATCAGCGGCGCACCGACCAGGACCCCGATCAGCCCGGGCACGATCAGGGCCACGGACCAGAACGCGATGTTGACCTCGGAGCCGAACTCGTTCATGAACGCGGTGACCCCGCCCGGGCAGCCGGTTCCCTGGCTGCGGGCCAGGCACCCGGCCAGGTCGTCGTGGCTGAACGCGGAGCGCATCGAGGTGCTCTCGATGACCGCGTACACCGCAAGGGCGATGAGCACGACCAGGCAGCCGATGGCCTGGCTGCGGTACTGACGCCAGCTGACCCAGATCATCGGGTGACCGCCTTCGTGCTCGGCCCGCGCCGCTGCGCGGGGGCGGGATCGTCGCGGGTGCTCTGGCGTTGCAGGTAGGCCATGACGAGCTGTTCGAAGCTCACCGGGCCGGCCTGCCAGCCGGGGCGCTGCTGGCCCGCCAGCCGGACCGGGTCGGCGCGGACCAGCACGGTGTCGTTCGGTGGATCGGTGTCGGTGCGGTGAATGGCCGTGCCGGGCAGCTCGGCGTCCGGGGTGCCGCGCGGTACGGTGAGCAGCTGGTGAGCGGCGAGCAGGTCGCCGGCCGGCCCGGCCAGTTGCACGTGCCCGCCGGACAGGACGATCAGCCAGTCGCAGAACCGCTCCAGCTCCGAGACCACGTGCGAGGAGATCAAGAAGGTCCGTTTGGCGTCGGCCGCGGCTGAGGTCATCACGTCCCGCATGAATTCCAGCCGGGCGACCGGGTCGAGGCTGGAAACCGGCTCGTCGAGCACGAGCAGCGGCGCACGCTTGGCCAGCGCCATGGTGAGCGANNCCGCGCCGTGGCCAGCTGCTGATCCCAGCTGGGGTTCATCGCCCGGCCCAGGTGGAACATCTCCGCGACGGTGAAGTCGCGGTACAACGGGTGGTCCTGGGCGACGTAGCCGACCCGGGCCAGCGTCTGGGCCGTCTCGGCGCGCGAGGTCTCGCCGAACACCGACACCTGGCCCTCGGTGGGCTCGAGCAGCCCGATGATCATCTCCAGCAAGGTGGTCTTGCCCGCGCCGTTCGGGCCCACCAGTCCGGCGATCACGCCGGCCGGCACCTCGAGCGTGCAGTCGCGCAGTCCCCAGATCCGGCCGTAGCGCCGGCCGAGCCGGCTGGTCCGCAGGGCCGGGACGCTGGCATCGGGGTCGTTATGGGTCACTGGACCCTCTTTTGCGTTCTTTCTGTTTCTGTTCACCGATCCCATGAGCGCAATTGTTGGTCCGGGCCGGGCTTCGCGCGATGGGGGTGGCACCCGGATCCGCAGGGGGCTTAGGCCTACTCATGCCGACCCAACTCTGTGGGTAACTCCGTGGGCTCTTCCTCATGGTGCCCGCGCGGACCCCGCGGTTAGCGTTGCGGTAACGGAGAAAACCCGTCAAGGAATCGGTCAATAAGGAGACCACAATGAGCGAACGATCCGCTATCGGCGACCACATTCCGGCCGCTGGCTACGCCGCATTCCAGGGCGACAACACGCAGTTCCCGGGCACCTTCCGCAGCAGCACGCATGGACAGCCGGCCGCCGCGGAAAACACCGCCAGGCAATTCCTGTGGCGTGATCTCGTGCCGCCGCGGATCAAGGAAATCGCGATGCGCGGAAACGGCTCCGTGCTCGCCATGAGTGGCGGGATCGCGGTCTGCGCCGGCGCACTGCTGCCCTTCACCTGGCACGCCCAGGCCTCGGTGGACGGCGCCCAGGTGCTCGGCGGGTTCGGGATCGGCCTGGGCTACCGGTTCATCTCGTTCGTGTTCGGGGCCCTGCTCGCGGGACTGGCCTACTGGACCCGCCGCAGCCCAGCGCGTCGTCGGCCCATTGCGATGGGCGTCCTGGTGACCAGCGTGCTCGGCTTCGTCGGCTACGCCCTTTACGCCCTCATCGGCATCAACGGCCTGACCGCCAACTCCGACCTCGGCCCCACCAACGTGTCCTGGTACCCCAGCGTCGGCCTGCTGCTGTCCATCGCCGGATGCGCCGCCTGCGCCATCGCCGCCATCATCATCCGCCGCACCCCCGCCCAGCGCTAGGCGCAGGTCGCTCCGCAGAGGAGGAAGGGCATCCCCATGACCCTAGTTCAGGCAGGCCAAGCCAAGAAGATCATCGTCCCCGCGCTCGCCGTCCTGGCGCTGGCGGGCTGCGGGAAGGCGGCCGCGAGCACCACCACGGCATCCTCGGCCCGACCCTCCGTCGCGGCTTCCGCGACGGCCGTTCCGAGCGCATCCAACTCACCGGCACCGGCGGCGTCTTCGCCTACGAGTAGCCCGACGGCGGCCCCGTCGGNNGAGCCCGGGAGTTTCAACGACGTCCGCGGCCGCGACCACACCGGCAAACGGCACCCTTCTGGGTTCTTACACTTTCACCCTTCCTCAATACGGTTCCGCTCCCCTAGGTCCAGCGGCTCCGGATCAAGCCCAGATACTCGGCGGCACGGGACGGGACGTGATATGGAATACCGGTGCCGGCGGCGCCCCCCTGCAAACAGGCGGAGGGGATCAAATGTTGAGCCTCCCGACTGGAGCCACACCGACGTATCAGGCATGTAAAACTGACACACTAACCTCAGATGAGGAAAGCAATAATGCCGGTACGGCCTATTGCATAATAGAAACTACCGGCGAAATGGCTGGCGTGACCGTGGTATCGGCAAATTTGGCGCAAACGCCATGGTATCTCGTGCTGCACGTCATGGTCTGGGAGAACGCTCCCTGAGCCGATGCCCGCCTGGGGTCTGCATCCGGTTTGGCTGTGGGGGTCAAGCCGGCAGCATCGCCTCGACGTCGGACAGGGAGCGGACCAGGGTGACGCCTGCCGCGGGAACGTCCGCGGCAGGCTCGCCCCGGACGATCTGCGCGGTGCGGATGCCCAGCGCCGCCGCCTGCGCGCAGAACCCCGGGTTGTCATCCACGAACAAGGCGGCCTCGGCGCTCACCCCCAGGGCCTGCAGCGCCCGCTGGAAAATCCGCGCCGACGGCTTGGCCGCCCCGACCTCACAGGACAGGACCAGGGCATCGGCGAGCGGAGTCACCCCGAGCCAGCCCAGCAGGCCGCGGGCCTGCTCGTCGCAGTTGCTGACGATCGCGATCTTGATCCCGCGGGCCCGCAGGCCGGCCATGAACGGCAGCACGTCATCGAACAGCCGCCCGGACGCCAGCAGCAGTTCCATCCCCCGGTCCACCAGGGCGCGCACCAACTCCGGCCGCGGCTCGGCGCCGCATGTGCGCAGGATGCGGGCGTATCCCTCGGCCATCGACAGCCGCCCGTCGGTGAGCGCGGGCGCGATCCGGGCGAACTCCTGGTACATGGCGTCCGCCGGGATGCCGGCCAGCACCGGCATTTCCTGCGTGTGCGCGGTGAAGTCGCAGGTCAAAATCGTCCCGAAGGCATCAAGCAGGCATGCTTCGACGCGGGTCACCAGATCAGCGTAAGACCGGCCGCAGCCGCCAGGTAGTCAGGCGTCGAGGCCGTATGCGCCGACCACCGTCCCGTTGACCGGGGCCGGCCCGTCGGTGCAGCGCTCGCCGATGGCCGAGACGAACTCGCCGAACGCGGGCAGCGTGGTCAGCGGGTTGTGATCACCGTCGAGGACCGCTACATGCATGAAGCTGACTCCGTCATCGAGCCGGATGGCAACGTAGTGGAGCCCCTCGGGCGTTTGCTCGGCGAGCTGGGCGAACACGGCCTTGATCAGCTTTTCGTTCTCGTCGGCGGACTCGGGGCGGGTGGTGTAGCGGACGACGGTGGCGTGGCTCATGTGGGGTTCCCTGCTTCGGACCTGGTTGTTGCGGGCGTCATGGGTGAGCTCGGCCAGGCCGAGTTCCTCCAGCAGCGGCGGAAGGTACATGCCGAACCGGCCGCGGTAGCCGTTGCGCAGTCCGTACCAGCCGCCGACCGGGTTGTCCGGCGCCCGCCCCCAGGCCTCGACCGTGCCCTCGGCCGCCGGTTTCTTCTCATCGGCCGCGCCGAGGGATACCCAGCCGTCCTGCCCGGACAGCCACGCGTGCAGATCCTGGACCGCCCGCAAGTGGTACTTAAGGGTGGTGGAGCCGACCTGGCAGACCAGCGCGGGCGGGTCGGCCTGCGGGTCTTGGTACATCGAGTATTCCGATGTTCCCGGCGGGGTCTTCAGCAGCCACGGATCTTCTTTGGTACCTGCAGCCATCAGCGGTCTCCTAAGTGATTGCTGCCGCGAAGTGCGGCAGCAGGGTTTGCCACCCGATTCGGTTACGGTCCCGCCAGGTGCCCGCGCTCTCGCCCAGGCGTTCCCAGCCCCGATGCTCGATCTCGACCCGGGTATCGCCTGGGCCCTGGGCGACGAACCGGATATCGACGTCGGTGGCCGCGTCGCGGTCCCGGCCCAGGTGCCACAGGTAGGCCAGCCGCTGCGGGGGATCCCAGATGGTCACGACACCCCAGTCGTGCTCGACCCCCTCGGCGGTCCGTTCGTAGATCCGGCCGCCGACGCCGCTTTCCAGCACGACGGTCAGGTCCCGGTCGCCGGTGACCGTGTGATCCGGCGGCCACCACGCGCCGATTCTCGAGGTCCACATGGTGAACGCGTGCTCGGCCGGGCAGGCCACGTCGAAGGTGATGCGCAGCGGCGAGGTCACCGCGGGGTGCCCGGATCGGAGTTCTCGGCCAGCAGCCGGAACCGGACGGCGGCCTCCCCCCATACTCGCTCGAGATAGGCCTGCACCGCCCGCATGCCCTCCTCCTGCAGGTGGTAGATGCGGCGGGTGCCATGGGCCTGTTCGGCCACCATCCCGGCGTCCTTCAGCAACCGCAGATGCCGCGACACGGCCGGGCGGCTGATCGGCAGCGCCGCCGCGATCTCGTGCACGGGCTTGTCGCCGCTGCTCAGCAGGCGCAGGATCTCGCGCCGGTTCGGATCCCCCAGCGCTTCAAACGGATCCCCGTAACCCTCCGCGTGCGGCATCGGTATCAGCGGCCCGTCTCGACCCGGTGCTTGAGCCCCTGGGCGAACCGGTCGAACGATGGTCCTAGGTCCGGCATCGACCGCCAGATCAGCCCCAGCAGCGGCCCGGTGTACTCCTCGCGGACGTGGAACGTCGTTCCCCCATTACCGTCCGGCGACACCTCGAAGGTCCGCACCCCCCGGAACAGGCCCAGCGGCATGCCGCCACTGAACCGCAGCCGGGCCGGCGGATCAAAGTCCGTCACCTTGACCGGGAAGGCCCGGCCGGGCGCCGCCTGGGCCCGGATCGTGATCTTCTCACCGGGCGCGATCTGGCCGTCGACTCGGTCGACGCCCGAGTCCCAGGACGGCCAGGCCGCCCCGTCCGTCAGCACCGCCCACACCGCCTCCGGACTCGACGCGATCATCGAACTCGCCTCGTAGTACCGCACCGGCTCCGCCCCCTTCGGTAACAATCTAGTTACCGTAACACGTACGTTACTGATACGCAAGAGAACTCACTGGCCATACGATCGCGTTTGATGAGGCTTAATGAAAATCGCCGGGCGGGGCCCGGAGAGGTGGGAGGACCTGATGGAGGCAGAGTCGGGGCGTCAGCTGGCTGACCCGCCGGCCACCTGGCAGGAGCATTGGTTCGACCACCGCCAGCTGCTGCGGCTCCACCACAGCGACGAGCACTGCGCGATCTACGTGGACCCCGACGTGCGCCGGGCTGAGATCGGGTGGCTGCCCCGGTTCATCAATGTGACCTGGCAGTACTCCAAGGCAACCTACGGCGACGGGTTCGGGCCCGACCCGCGCATCTACTCCATCCACCACGCCGGGCGGCACGGCGGCGGCCACGCGGGCTACTACGTCAGCCCGGTCCACGACTACCACAACGTCAGCGACTGCGGGCTGGACACCTGGCGGGAGGGCAACGCCCTGGCTCGCGAGCTGCCCGCTCACGAGATCGGGCACTCCGTGGAGAGTGCCAACAACGGCGTCCACGGCTCACCGGCGTATGAGATCTGGGGCGACAGCAAGTGGGCCGAGTTCTACATCTATGACCTCTACACGGCGCTGGGCATGGATCGCGAGGCCGAGGGCGTCTACCGCCGGTTCACCGGCAACACCGACGATTTCCCTCGCCGCGGTACCCGCTGGTTCCGCGACTGGTTCTACCCGCTATGGCGGGACTGCGGGCAGGCTCAGGTCATGAACAGGTTCTTCCGGGAGCTGGCCCGGCACTTCCCGCGCGAGTCCGACGGCACCTACACGCGGCGGATGAACTGGGGCGAGTACGTCCACTTCACCAGCGGAGCCGCGGCCGCCGACCTGAGCGGCCAGGCCGCCCGGGCGTTCGGCTGGCCGCGCGAGCGGGCCAGCCAGCTCGAGCGCGCTCGCGAGCAGTTCGCCGGCATCACGTACTGAAATGCCGGGCGTGGCCATTGCGGAGAGCTGGCCGGGTGCCGGGATTCGTCCGGGCGGCAGACTGGCTATCGCTGGGAGTGGCGCGGGCGGAACTTGATCCAGGCCACGATGGCGACGACGACCAGGAGCCAGGGCGAGAACAGGAAGTGCACGGCGAAGCTGACGATGATGAGGGCCACGATGGCGACGAGGGCCAGGGCGATGATCCAGGGCATGGTGATCGTTCTCCGTTTTATTTGAGCCGGCCGCGGTGGCCGCGCCCATGACTCAAGACTGCCGTCGGCGGTGGCCGGCGTCGATCGGGATCGACCCTGGTTCATACCCTGATGCGACCCTGACGGCATCGGTGCCATCCCTGACCGCTGGGCCGCATGGTCAATGCCGGGACCGGTGTGCCCAGCGGCCGTACCGGTGTCGGTACAGCAGGTAGGCCGGCGGTCCGGCACCCAGCGGAATCCAGTAGGACGCGAGCCGGTAGGCCAGCGTGGCCAAGAGCGCGTCACTGCTGTGGACGCCGGCCAGGACCAGCAGGCCGCCCAGGCTGGCCTCGACCAGGCCGAGCCCGCCGGGCGTGACGGGCACGAGCTCAATGACGTTGGCGGCCGCGTAAGCCAGCAGGACCAGGGCATGCCGGGGGTGAGTGCCGGTGGCGCGCAGGGCAGCTAGCAGGCAGCCGAAATCGAACCCGAGCCGGCCGACGGTGAGCAGGAGGGCCTGCCACCAGTTGTGGCCGATGACCGACTTGATCTTGTCGCGTTCGGACAGCAGCAGCGTGTCCAGGCCGGTTAGCGCGGACTTCCGTGCTC
>PLDT01000312.1:0-13020 GCA_003136255.1 Actinomycetota bacterium | reverse complement strand
GTCGGCGCGAGCCGCGATACCGAGCAAACATTCAGACCCCCGTGTTGATGGCGGGTTGGTGACTGTCCGAAGTGACCTGAGCCGGCGGAGTGTTTCCTGTTGACTACAGAGGGTCGGCTCGGGATGATCGTGTTCCGTGTCCGTGCTGCCGCCTTCCGACCCGGGATGCACCGGTTGCGCAGCCCGTGATGAGCGGATCAGCGAGCAGCGGGAGCTGATCGGCGAGCTGCAGGACGCGGTGGGCGTGCAGGCGGATCAGATCGCGGCGCTGCGGGAGCAGGTGGCGCGGCTGGAACGGCTTATCTCGCGTAATAGCGGGAACTCCTCGATGCCGCCATCGGCCGATGACCAGCCGGGAAAGAAGCCGCCCGCCCCGAAGGAGCGGCAGCAGAAGGGCCGCAGGCCAGGCAAGCAGCCGGGAGCGCCCGGCGCGCACCTGGCGTGGAACGATGACCCTGATGACACCATGCCGGTGTTCCCCCAGGGCGCCTGCGCGTGCGGGAAGGACCTGTCCGGTGCCCGCGACCTGGGCACCCGGTACTCTCACCAGGTCATCGACCTGCCCGAGGCCAGGGCCGGGACCATCCAGTACGACCGGCACGAGGTGGAATGCACGTGCGGGCGGCGGCACCTCGCGGACGCCCCCGCCGAGGCGGGCGCGGCGGTGCCGGGCACGGTGAGCTACGGGCTGGGCTTCCAGGCCTGGTGCGTGTTCTTGATGGTCATGCACCACGTGCCCGTCGAGCGGTGCGCGGACATCATCGAGTCGATGTCCGGGACCCGCCCCTCGGACGGGTGGGTGCACGCGCTGCTAGCCCGGGCCGCCCGCGCGGTCTCCGCGGCGAACAAGACGATCCGCGCGCTGATCTTGCTGGCCCGGGTCGTGTGCGGCGACGAGACGCCCATCCGGGTCGGGCCGGGACCGAAATCGAAGAAGAAGTACCTGCACGTCGCCTGCACGAGCCTGCTTACCTGTTACTTCCTCGGCGATCGGACGCTCGGCTCGTTTGCTGGTTTCGTCTACAGCGACCTGCACGGCGCCGTCATCGTCCACGACCGGTACCAGAACTATGACCACTTCGACGGCGTGGCGCACCAGTTGTGCACTGCTCACCTGCTCAGGGACCTTGAGGACGCCGCCGAGACCTACCCCGGCGCGGTCTGGCCCGTCCAGGCCACCCGTGAGCTGCGCGCCCTCATCCACCAGGCGAACCTGGCCCGCGGCCAGGGCCTGGCCGCCGTCCCCGGCGACGCCATCGCAGAACACCTGCGGCTGTTCCGCCACGCCGTCAACGCCGGCCTATCCGGGATCAGCCGGGTCCCCGGCGCGACCGGGAAGCAGCCGCCCGGCCGGCTCCTGCTGGAATGCCTCAAGCACCGCGAGGACGACGTGCTGCGGTTCCTCACCGACACCGCGATCCCGCCGACCTCCAACCAGGCCGAACGCGACCTGCGGCCGGCCAAGACCCAGCAGAAGATCTCCGGCCGGCTTCGCTCAGAACAGACCACCCGGCACCGGTACGCCATCCGCGGCTTCGCGTCCACCGCCGCCAAGCACGGACTCGACGCCTTCATCGCTATCCGCGATGCCCTCGCTGAGAACTGCTGGATACCGCCCATCCCGGCCGGCGCATGAACTGCACCCAAAACCTATTACACACAGCTACATCACGGTAACCAGCGGACCTGAATGTTCACCCTTGATCGTGTCATGACAATGACCGTTATCTACTTGTTCTCGATGCTGCCGAGCTCGCCGAGCTCGGCGAAGGCAGCGGTTGCCTCAGCCCAGCTGGGGTCGCCGTCGTAGAGTGCGCTTTGCAGGTAGGCCAGGGAGAGCCGCTGAATGACGGCGACCCGTTCCGGGTTCTCGTCCGTGGTCCCGGCCGCGTCGTATCCGGTGACCCCGCCGAGCAGGTGCTCGCCGCCGGAGAGCGTCAGCAGGCTCTTCGGCCCGGGGCTGAACGTATAGGGATCGGCGTGGTAATCCGCGCCCTTGGACGAGAGTTCCCAGGTGAAGTCCTTGTCGCCCATGACGACCAGGGCTGGGGTGGTCATGTCCCCGAACCCGGCGGTTCGCATAGACGTGAATCGTGCGGCGGCTTCGGAGAGATGGTCGCCGCCGGCACCGGTCGAGGACAGCAAGATGCCGGCTTTGACGCGTGCGTCGGGAACGTAGATTCTTGTGCCGTCGTCACCGGTGTAATCGGCGCCGAGCAGCATGCCCGCGGTCTGGCCGCCGAAAGAGTGACCAGCCACGCCCACGCGGCTCCGGTCGAGGCGTCCCCTGATCGCCGGGACAGCGTCTTGGATGAGATCGAGCTGATCCAAGATCTGCCTCATGTCGCTGACGCGGGATTGCTCGAACGCCGGAGCGCCTGGCGTTGACATCGGGAGAAGCAGGCTCCTGGACGTCAGGTGGGTCGGCTGAATCACTGCGAAACCTCTGCTCGCCCAGAAATCCACGAGGGGTCCCGCGCTCCGGTAGGAAGTGAGGAAGTTGGCCAGGCCCCCGCCGTGCGAGTAAAGGATGATCGGAAGGCTGTCGCCCGTTGTTGGCGCGGTTACTTTCAGCTCCAGGTCCACGATGCGATCGGGTGCCGATAGCGTTACCGGGCTCACCGAGACAATCGGTGCTGCCGCCGACACAGGAATCTGCGCAGCTCTGCCGATGCTGGCGTGATCTCGCCCGAGCACGATCCCAGTCTGCTTTCCGCCAGCAGGGCTCGAAGTCATTTTCTCTGTCTGCATTTCTAGTTCCTTACGGTAGACGTCGACTGGTGCGGGTGAGAGAACGATCCGCGCTCCCTGAAGTGAGGGCGCCGAGCGCGAGCGGGGCCGCCTTGGGTTCTCCTGACGCGAGGGCGACGTGAAGGCGAGGGCCTGCGTCGAGGTACGCTGACGTCAAGCGGAAGCTCTTTCCGCTACTATACGGAATATCTTTCCGTTTAGCAAAGGGGGGCCGTGGCACCCGAGTCGGTCAGCACGAAAGCTTCCTCGACGGCAGGCAGCGCCGACCCCTCTCGGCGGCAGCGCTCGGACGCGCAGCGGAATGTCCTCGCGCTAGTGCAGGCCGCCAAGACCGTGTTCGCAGACCGCGGCGTAGACGCGCCCGCGAAGGAGATCACCGATCGTGCGGGAGTGGGCGTCGGCACGCTGTACCGGCATTTCCCTCGCCGGTCCGACCTCATCGTCGCCGTGATGCAGCACGAGATCGACGAGTGCATCGACGCTGCCGCGGCGCTCGGGGCCGCCCTGAGTCCGTGGGACGCGCTCCTGGGATGGACCGAGCGCTTCACGGACTTCGTCGCCACCAAGCGCGGGCTCGCCTCCGCGCTGCACTCCGGTGACCCCGCCTACGATGGCCTCCCGCAGCGTCTCCTCAACCAGCTCGAGCCAGCGCTCCGCACGCTCCTGGCCCGGGCGGTAGCGGGCGGGTACGCGCGCGAGGACGTCACGGCCCGCGAAATCCTCACGACCATAGCTCTGATCTGCCAGCCCGTCCCTGGCCAGCAGCCAGGCTTCAACCAGCGCATGACACGAGTGTTCATGCAGGGACTGGGCCATGTTCGCTAGAACTGGTGTTGAGCGATGGCTGGTCCTGCCGCGCCGCGCGGCTGAACCAGCAACCCCGAATCGGCGCTGGCCAGCTCGGGGCAGCAGCACGCGGCGACTCGGAAACCGACTAGTCCAAGGCTGATCCACGGCGCGCCGCAGGTCATAGTGATGACCCGGGCCGCACCAGGCGCTCAGCTGGCCGGCTGCGCCGATCTGGCCGCGGCGAGCGCCGCCACGCCCGCCATGAACATCTCCACCCCGAACTTGTAGTGCGGCTCCGGGTCGTCGCACGCCGTCATCGGAATGGCGCACTCGACCAGCCGCTGCTCGTCAGTGGCGGCACGCCGGGCTGATATCGCCGCCCGGATAAATAGCCTAAGAGCATAAGTCCATGCCTGATTGATCTTGGACATGACTGGCATCGGTCCGGATACTGGGTGGCTGGAGGGAGCTGACAGTGAAGCGTGTCCGGATTGGCTGTGGTGCCGGGTTTGCCGATGACCGGATTGAGCCGGCCGCGGAGCTGGCGGAGCGGGGCGGGCTTGATTACCTGGTGTTCGAGTGCCTGGCCGAGCGCACGGTGGCGCTGGCGCAGCTGGACAGGCTGCGCGACCCGGAGGCGGGCTATAACGAGTGGCTGGCCGACCGGATGGACGCGGTGCTGGAGTCCTGCGCCCGCGACGGCGTGCGGATCATCACCAACATGGGCGCCGCCAACCCGGTGGCCGCCGCCCGGGTCGTCGCCGAGGTGGGCCCGCCGGAAGGGAATCGGGAGTCTGAGGGTCGCGGCGGTCACCGGTGACGACGTGCTGTCGGCCGTGAAGGGCAGTGACCTGCAGTTGCTGGAGCGGGACGGCGAGACCGTCGCTTCCCTGGGCGACACGGTGATCTCGGCTAGCGCATACCTTGGCGCCGAGCCGGTCATCGAGGCGCTGCGCCAGGGCGCGGACGTGGTGGTGGGCGGCCGAATCGCCGACCCGTCCTGTTCCTGGCCCCGCTGGCGCACGAGTTCGGCTGGGGTGCCGCCGACTGGCCGCTACTAGGGGCGGGCACGGCCGCGGGCCACCTGCTGGAGTGCGCGGGGCAGGCCACGGGGGGCTACTTCGCCGACCCGGGACTCAAGGATGTCCCTGATCTGGCGCGGCTGGGGTTCCCGCTCGCCGAGGTGCGCGAGGACGGGTTCTTCGAGGTGACCAAGCTGCCGGGCACCGGGGGCCGGGTGTCGGTCGGCACACTGGCTGAGCAGCTGCTGTATGAGGGGCACGACCCGGCCGGGTACGTCACCCCGGACGTGACCGCGGACTTCTCCGGGGCCAGGCTGGAGCAGTCCGGAGCGGACCGGGTGGCGGTGACCGGGGTGACGGGCCGGCCGCGGCCGGAGCGCCTGAAGGTGTCGGTCGGCTACCGGGACAGCTGGATCGGAGAGGGCGAGATGTCCTACTGCGGTCCCGGGTGCGTGGCCCGCGGCAGGCTCGCGCTCGACATCGTCCGCGAGCGCCTCGCGCTGACGGGACTGGACGTGCTTGAGTCCCGGTTCGACCTGATCGGCGTGGACGCGGTCCACCGGGGCGAGGGCACGCCCGAGGCCGGCGAGCCCGCTGAGGTCCGGGCGCGGGTCGCCGTCCGGACCACTGGCCTCGCCCAGGCCCGGCGGGTCGGCCGCGAGGTCACCGCCCTGTGGCTCAACGGGCCCTACGGGGGCGGCGGTGCGGCCCGCCGGGCGTATGAGGACATCGCCGTGGTGTCGGTCCTGCTGCCCCGCGCCGCCGTCCCCACCGGGGTGAGCATTCTGGGGACCGGGGCATGAGGCTGGGCGACATCGCGCACGCCCGGGCGGGCGACAAGGGAAACACCTCCGACATCACGGTGATCGCCTACCAGCCGGGGGACTACCCGCTGCTGCGTGAGCAGCTGACCCCTGCCCTGGTCCGAGATCACCTGGCCGACATCGTCCGCGGCCCGGTTGACCGCCACGAGATCCCGCAGCTGCACGCGCTGAAGTTCGTGCTGCATGACGCGCTCGGCGGCGGCGTCACCTGCACGCTCAGCCTGGACGCGCACGGCAAGACCCTGAGCTCCTCGCTGCTTGAGATGGAACTGCCAATGCCGCCGGAAGGCGGGAACAGGAGGATTGAGATGACCGACACCGTAGTCGTGGCCGCGCCGGCCGGCCGATTCCGCGGGACGACCGCCCCCGACGGCGGCGCGCTGTTCGCCGGGATCCCGTTCGCCGAGCCGCCGGTCGGCGCGCTGCGGTTCCGGCCGCCGCGTGCGGTCCCCGACTGGGCCAGCGAGGTCGATGCGACCCGCTTCCGCGCCGCCCCGGCGCAAAACGGCAACGCTCACTTCCCCGTCGCAGACCCAGCCGAGCCCGGCACGGGCACGAGCGCGCCGGCGTCACCGGGCGGGCAGTACGACTCCCCGCTGAAGGTGATGATGGCAACGCGCATGCCCGAGACCAGCGAGGACTGCCTCTACCTGAACGTCTGGAGCCCGGGCCTGCAGGGCAGGCTTCCCGTCGTGGTGTGGTTCTACGGCGGGGGGTTTGAGATGGGGTCGGCCGCCCCGCCGCAGACGGACGGCACCGCGCTGTCGCGGCAGACCGGCACCGTCTTCGTCGCCGTCAACTACCGCGTCGGCGCCCTGGGGTTCGGCTACTGGGCCGGGATCGGGGGCGAGCAGTGGGCGGAGTCGGGCAACCTCGGACTGCAGGACCTGGCATGCGGCCTGGCCTGGGTCCGGCGCAACATCGCCGCGTTCGGCGGCGACCCCGCGAACGTCACCGTCGCGGGCGAGTCGGCCGGCGCGTTCTGCATCGGCTCGCTGCTGACCGCCCCCATGAGCGCCGGCCTGTTCGACAAGGCGATCATGCACAGCGGCAGCACCCGCCGCGTCTTCCCGCCCGCGACAGCCACCGCGATGGCCCGCGACCTTGCCGACCGGGTCGGGGCCTCATCGATGGAGGACCTGCAGGCCGTCGACGTCCAGTCCATCCTGGCCGCGCAGTCGCAGGTCATCGACAGCGACATCGGCACCCGGAACCTTCCCGGCGGCCGCTCCTGGGGGGTGGTCCTGGACGGGGTAACCCTCCCGCGGGACCCGCACGAGGCGCTGCGTGGCGGCGCCGCCCGTCACATCCCCCTGCTCGTCGGCGCGAACCACGACGAGGTCGCCATGTTCCGCGTCCTGCAACGGGGACGCCTTCACGCCACCGGATGCAGCCGCCCTCCTCGACGAGCTCGCCCGCGCCGGAGCCCCGGATCCCGGCCAGGTCCTGGCGGGCTACCGCGAGCGTGTGCAGGCCCAGGGCGGCTCACCCGACGACCTGGCTGCCATCCGGTCCGCGTTCCTGACCGACGCCATCTACCGCAGGCCCGCCATCGAGATGGCCCTCGCGCAGGCCGCGGCGGGCGGCCGGTCGTTCGCGTTCCTGTTCAGTGCCACGCCGTTCGGCCCGGCGCTCGGCGCGTTCCACGCCGCTGACCAGTTTTACGTCTTCGGCAACTACCTGGAGGCCGTGGGGGCGGCGGCGCCCGGCGACTTCCTCCCTGTCCGCGACGCCCTCACTGGATCATGGGCCGCGTTCGCTCGCGACGGCGACCCGGGCTGGTCCCCCTACGACCCCGAACAGCCCGGCAACGCCCGCCAGTTCGGCGGCGCCCCGTTCACCACCGAACCGCCCCGCGACCGCGTCCTCAGCGCCTGGCCCCTCAGCTGAGCCAGCACCACGCCGAACAGGAGTGGCTAGGACCGGGGTTTGCCCAGTTCGGGTGGCGTGGCCGCGGCCAGCAGGTCGAGGAAGCGGGCCGCGGGCGGTGCAGGAGATGGGTTCGTGGGATACAGGGCGGCGAGATGGCGGGTCAGGGCCGGGCCGGTCAGCGGCCTGGTCTCCAGCAGCGCGAAGGACATCAGGGGCAGCAGGAGGGCCGGGACGGCGCTGACGCCGAGCCCGGCAGATATCAGCCCTGCGGCGGTGCCGACTGCGACGGCCTCGATGAGCCGGGCGGGGCGTGCCTGGACGAGGCAAACCCAAGGTCAGTAAGGCGGCGCACGCTGCTTCCGTGACCGAACGCGATGAAGGGCTCGGCGGCGAGCTCGTCCCAGGTGAGCTCCTGCCGGGCGGTGAGGCGGTGCCGGGGGGGCAGTACGGCCACCAGCGGGTCGTGGAGCAGGGGAAGGACGTTGAGCTCTTCCGGCGCGTCGGCCGCCTCGGTTAGCGCCACGTCGGCGCGGCCTGCCAGGACGTGCTCGATGACCTCGCTGCTGGTCCCGTCCATGACCTTGACCTGGATGTCGGGATGGCGGTCCAGGAAGCGGGAAATCGCGTCCGGGAGCACGGAGGCCGCGACGGCGGGAAGCGCGGCGAGGATCAGGATGCCGCGCTCGCCGTCCCGGTAGGCGGCAAAGCGCCGCATCCCCGCCTGGTAGGACTCCAGGACTGCCTCAGCGACGGCCAGGAGCTCGCGGCCGTCGGCGGTTGGCCGGACCGACCGGGTGGTGCGGTCGAGCAGCCGGGTCCGCAGGGCGCGCTCCAGGTCGCGGATGGTCCGGCTGAGGACCGGCTGGCTCACCATCATCTCGCTCGCCGCCTGGGTGAAGGACCCGGCGCGGGCCACCCGCGCGAATACCTCCAGCTGCCGCAGGCTGATATCCATAGCCGCTAAGCATAAATGCGAACCCGATTGAACTTACAGATGCCTGGGCCTGCGAGTGCCGGAAACGGCTCTGTCGCACTTTCGGTGGCAACCAGCTGTGCTGCTGTATCGCGATCGGTCGTGGCTAATGTGGTCGAGCCTGCAGAGCAGTTCGCGTCAGCACAAGGAACTGGCTGCTTGCAGTTCGCCGAGTGCTCGCCGCGCGACTTCACCGAACTCGTCGGCGTTAGTCGTGTCGCTCCAGCGCTCGTAGGCGAGCTTCCAGGCGAGCGCGCCCAGTTCGGCGGCCACGCGCGAGGTCAGGTCGGGAACGCCGCGGCGGCTGAGCGCGCCGCTCATGGACGCGGTGAGAGCGAGGCCCTTCAGCGCTTCGCGCTCTTGCAGTTCCGGGTTGGCGGCGATCACTGCCCGCCTGCGGGCGACGAATTCGCGGCGCGCGAGCGTGAAAGCCTGCCTCCCGGCCGCGTCCAGGGCATGAGCCACCGCTTCCAGCGGGGTGGCAGTGGCCGGCGCTTCGGCTATCGCACCGGCGACTATCCCGGTCATCGTGCCGTCGCCGAAAAGCACTTCCCGCTTGTCGGCGAAGTGCCGGAAGAAGGTGCTCTTGGTCAGCCCGGCGCGCTGCGCGATGTCGATGACCGTCGTGTTTTCATAGCCCCGCTCCGCGAACAGTTCGAGGGCGGCTAGAGCTAGCCGCTCTGATGCGTTCGGTTGCCAGCGGGCCATGAGAACAGTGTACGGCACCTGGTCCCGTCACTCGTGTACACTGATGGCACCAAGTCACATCACTTCGCCTGCTGGAGGTCCGCCATGAGCCGAGCTGTCATCTACGAGACCTTCGGAGGTCCCGAGGTCCTGGAGTTGCGAGAGGTTCCGGAGCCGCACGCCGGCCCCGGTGAGGTCCGCGTCCGCGTGACCGCCGCCGGCCTGAACCCGATGGACTGGGGCATCTCCGCCAGGCCGGAGGCGGCGGCGCGGTTCGGCATCACCGTGCCGGCCGGCTTCGGGTCCGACTTCGCCGGCGTGGTCGATGAGGCCGGCGACGGCGCCGCGGGCTTCGCCGCGGGCGACCGCGTCTACGGCGGCGCGCTGGGCCGGGCCGCCGCCGACTTCGTGGTCGTCAAGGTGCCCGGTGCGCTCTTCCATACCCCGGACGGCATCGGCGACGAGGTGGCGAGCACGCTTCCGGTGGCCGGCTTCACCGCCGCCGCCGCCGTGGCGGCGATCGGCCTGCGGCCCGGCGACACCGTGCTGATCGGCGGCGCGGCAGGCGGCGTAGGCGTGTTCGCCGTGCAGCTCGCCAGGCTCGCCGGCGCCGCCGTGATCGGCACCGCCTCGGAGGGCACGTTTGAGTTCCTGCGGCAGCTCGGCGCCGAGCCCGTGGCCTACGGCCCCGGACTCGCGGACCGGGTACGGGCACTGGCTCCCGGCGGGGTGACCGCGGCGACGGACCTGTTCGGCACGGAGACGGCCGAAGCTGCGCTGGCGCTCGGCGTGCCGCCCGAGCGGATCTCCACGGTCGCCGCGGGCCCCAACCCTCCCGGCGGCGTACGACCCACCGGCGCCGCCGACGCGGGGCCGGATGCCCCGGAGCGGATCACCACTGCGATCCAGGCCGGCCAGCTCACCGTGCCGATCGCCGCGGTCTTCCCGGTCGAGAAGATCCGCGACGCCGTCACCCTCCAGGCCGGACGCCACGTCCACGGCAAGGTCGTGGTCACGCTGTGACCGCGCCTCCGTGGACGGCGGCGGTTGCCAGCTGTGACCTTCAGTGCTGAGCGGAAGAGAACGGTGCATCGCGGACACGCCCAGCGGCGACCTGCCGCCGGCTCTTCACGGCGGTGAAGAGCCGGCGCGGGCGCAGGCAGTACCGATGATCCGGCTGGTGTCATCGCAGATGTCCGCGCGAGCCGCTGATCTTCGACAAGCGCACTTCGGTCTCGATTTACGAGGCCCGGCCGGCCGGCCGGAGCGTATCGCGACGCAGCGATGCTGCAGCGGAGCGGCCACGTCCAAGTCCACGGCAAAGTCGCGCACAAGCCATAGCGGCCGGCTTGAAGGGGACCTGCCCCGTTCCGCATCCAGCTGCCAGGGCCCGACGCCACCGCTTATGCATTCCCGGCATACACCCGTCGCCGATTCAAGCCCGCAAGGTTGTGCTCTATGACTATCGATTATCACGCGCAGACCGTTCTCCTCACCGGGGCGAGCTCGGGGATTGGAGCCAGTTTCGCCGCGGCCCTCGCGGCACGCGGCTCGAACCTCGTGCTCGTCGCCCGGCGCGCTCAGCGACTGGCATCGACGGCCGACGGCCTGCGCCGCCAGTACGGCGTCCGGGTCGAGACGATCCCGTTCGACCTGTCACGCCCAGCTGCCGGAAGCGAGCTTCGTGAGGCCGTTGCCGACCGAGGCGTCGCGGTCACGAGCCTGATCAATAATGCCGTGTTCGGCACATTCGGCCCTTTCGCCGAGTCGGATCCCGAACGCCACGCCGCTGAGATCGCCGTTGACGCCGCGGCGCCGGTTCAACTGACCGCAGCGTTCATGCCGCAGATGCTGAGCGCCGCCCACGGCTTCATCATCAACGTTGCCGGCGTGTCCGCCTACTTTCCCTCACCCAGAATGGCCGTTTACAGTACCGGCGCTCCTGAAAACACTCGGCGTCGTGTCACCACTGCTGCGCGAGGTCTCGCAGCTGAGCTACCAGCTCACACGTCCGTACATCCTCGATGCCTCGGCTGCGGAGCAGCGTTTCGGCACCGCACCAACCGACTGGGCGGACGTCCTGCGGCGGACCCTGCGGGCGGCTGGCACAGAAGCAAAGCCCTAGCCCTGACTGGAGCCCCTTAGGAGAAACGATGAATCCTGAAAACCTTCCCCTTGAGGCGCGAATCCAGCGCCTGGAGGACACCGAAAGTATCCGCACCCTGAAGAGCCGTTACCACACCTATGTCAATGATACAGACTTCGACCGGGTCGGCAGTCTGTTCGCTGCTGATGCCTCGCTGAATCTCGGCTACCTCATGCCCGACCAAAATGCGATTGTCGGTCGCGAAAATATCCAGGCGGCATTCTCCGGGATGAAGACGAGCACCAGTCAGTCCCAGTTGAAGCAGTTCCTTCACAGCCACATCGTGGACTTGACCGGTCCGCACACCGCCAGCGGCACGGGGATGCTTTACGCCTGCTACGGCGTCCGCGCCGACGCCTACGTCGTTGCCGGGAAATACAGTGAGGACTATGTCCGCGTGGACGGCACCTGGCTGTTCAAAACCATGGACCTGGCCCTGTATTTCACTGTTCCGCTGTCGGTCGGCTGGGCCGGACCGAAGCGGCACTACCTTGTCAATTCCGGGCAGGAGACCCACGAATACGACCCACTGCTGCCCAACCCGGCCGTCTAGGCGCGCGCTTCGGCCAAGGCCAACCCCTAAGCGACGCGCAGCTGGCAGCCTCACTCGCACCCCCCTATCGGGCGACCGGATAAACACAAAGTTCTAATCGTAGTGAGAGGAATCAGGAAATGGTAGATGAAAAGCGCCTGCAGCTGCTGATCGACAAGCAAGAAATCTATGAACTCATATGCCGATACGCCCGCGGCGTCGATCGATTCGACAAAGAACTCGTTCAGTCTTGCTTCTGGCCCGACGCTACTACTGTCTTCCCGCTCTCCGCTGATTCCGTATTCAAGGGACAGTACAGCGACTATCTAGAAATCGACGTGAAGACCTGGGAGCCCTATACAGCCCAGCAGCATTATATCTGCAATCATCTTTCCGAAGTCGACGGAGATCAGGCACTGGCCGAGACGTACCAGTTCTCGTTCTACTGGAAAATACCAGGGGACGACCCTAAAATAAACTCGCAGAACTCGGGCCGATATATCGATCGATACGAGCGCCGGAACGGTAAATGGCGGATCATCCATCGCGAGTTTATTCGTAATTTCTCATTCCCGATCGCCCCCGCGGGCTTCGGCACTATCGAGAATGGATGGCCCATGCCTTCTCAAAGCCGGAACGACCCGGCGTACCGAACGTTGAAGCCTAACGGCTAAATGCCTGCGCGACGAAACTGCTGCTAGCCACCACCAGCAACGAACATCCCGGTACTTGGTGGTGGATGCCGGCCTGGGTTGGGCGCGAGTCGTGCCCAGCCTCTCCGTAGAGCCAAGGGAAAGCCACCGCTTCCGGCCGATGCGGCACCGGCCCCTCTCTGGCCGTCTAGCCTCGGGCTTTGCCGAGGCTGGTCAGAGTGCCGTTCTTTATGTGAACTGAATTAGGTGACGAGGAAGCCTCTGCCGAATGATCTGCCGTCACGAAACCGCGGTGGGCGCTACGTGAGGCGAAGGGCCGGGAGTGGCCTAAGAGTTGCGGTCGTGAGCGTGCAGCGTCAAGATGGCGGGCGCGTCGGTGATGGTCGCGATGAGCATGGCGACGGCTCCAATCTTCGGTCCCTGGAGATCTTCCTTGCGGGCGAGGTGAGTGCAGTAGGCGGCGATC
Source organism: Actinomycetota bacterium (assembly GCA_003136255.1). Taxonomy (GTDB): domain Bacteria; phylum Actinomycetota; class Actinomycetes; order Streptosporangiales; family Streptosporangiaceae; genus Palsa-504. The sequence goes on along the minus strand of PLDT01000312.1, from coordinate 305 downwards.
AGCAGATTCAAAGCCGCTCTGGCGGCCATCCAGTTGCCCTTGCGTTGTGCGAAAACAAGCCTGGGACAAGTGCCATGTCGGCGAGTCCCACGACTTGTACGGCTCTCGCGTGGTCGCCGAAGCGGAGGACCCTTGACATCTTCTGTGGGGCGACGGCGAGGGCAGCTCCTATCAATACAGTGACAAGGCCTACTCTCGTAGCCGCTCGGTCAGCCTCCTGCGCTCGCATCAGAACAGGCTTGTCGTGGCGTAAAGGCGCCAGTCGACCGCCCAGCCCACGTACTCACCAGGAGGAAAATTTGGCC
>PLDT01000447.1:0-4967 GCA_003136255.1 Actinomycetota bacterium | reverse complement strand
ACAGGTACTCGGTGAGCGAGCCGCCGAGCAGCAGGCCCACCGCGCCGCCGGCCCCGGCGATCGCGCCGAACACGCCGAACGCCGTGTTGCGCTCCTTTGGCTCGGTGAAGGTGGTGGTCAGCAGCGACAGCGCCGAGGGCACCAGGATCGCGGCGAACGCGCCCTGGCAGGCCCGCGCGGTGATCAGCATGGTGAAGTTGACCGAGGCGCCGCCGATGGCCGAGACCCCGGCGAAGCCTGTCAGTCCGGTCAGGAACGTGACTCTCCGGCCCAGCAGGTCAGACAGCTTGCCGCCGAGCAGCAGCAAGCTACCGAACGACAGCGTGTACGCGGTGAGCACCCACTGCCGGTCCACCGTCGAGAAATGCAGCGCATGCTGTGCCGACGGCAACGCGATATTCATCACCGTCAGGTCCAGCACCACCATCAGCTGCGCTAGGCCGATCACCCAAAGCAGCAGCCAGCGCCGTCGGTCCAGGCCGCCACCGGCAACCGTGGCTTCAGCCATGACGATCACACTCCGCTCCCTTGCTAACACGCCTTATTGGACTCCGCGTCGGCGTTTGACGCCGAGATCGCCTTTGCAGTCTTGTGACCAGGCAGGTCAGCGGTCCTCGCCTGATCCAGGTGATTCGCCCCCGAGACCCTCAGGCGGCCGCGCTGGCCGGCGAGCTCCGATAGCACCCCGGTCGGCCATCGCCCACCCGTTGACGTCGGGTGTCGCCGCGATCCCATCCCGTCCCGCGTTGTCCTGATGCGGCGAATCACCACGATCCGGTGATGACCTCTTACCTGCCTGAAACTGCTGGCCGATTCACAAGTCAGCAAGCCATAGGTTGCCGCGCGCCGTCTCGCTTAGCGAGACTCGAAGGTATCTGACGCTGCTTCGGAGGAGTCTGACATGGCGCGCGCTCAGGGAGAACACGCTGTCGTCCTGGGCGCGAGCATGGCGGGCCTGCTGACCGCTCGGGTGCTGAGCGAGTCGTTCCGCGAGGTCACCGTCATCGAGCGCGACGTGCTTCCCGCCGAGGCCGGTCAGCGGCGCGGCGTTCCGCAGGGGCGGCACCTGCACGCGCTGCTCTGCCGCGGCGGGCAGATTCTCGACGACCTGTTCCCCGGCCTGACCAAGCAGGTCGCCGAGGCCGGTGCCCCGGTCGGGGACCTGCTCGGCAACATCCGGTGGTTCCTGTCCGGGCATCGCCTCGCCCAGGCCGACATCGGCCAGCCCGTCCTGTTCGCTACCCGGCCGGTGCTCGAGGCGCACGTCCGGTCGATGGTAAAGGGCCTCAGCGGCGTGACCTTCCTCGAGGGCCGCGACATCATCGGGCCGGTGGCCGCAGGAAACAAGCGGCGGATGACCGGGGTCCGGGTCCGCTCCGACGGCGGAACCGAGGATGTCATCGACGCCGGCCTGATCGTGGATACCACCGGCCGCGCCTCACGGGCGCCGGCGTGGCTTGAGGAACTGGGCTACGCCCGGCCTGTCGCGGAGAAGGTGACCGTCGACGTCGCCTACGCGACGCGGAGCTACCGGCTGCCGCCAGATGTACTGGGCACGGACCAGCTGATCATGAACTTCTGGACCCCGGAGCATCCGCGTGCCGCCGGCCTGGAGAAGACCGGTGACCGGTTCCTGCTGACCGCCGCCGGGCTGCTCGGCGACCACCCGCCGACCGATCCGAAAGGCTTCGGCGAGTTCGTCGCGAGCCTGCGGTTCCCGGACATCCCCGAAGCCATCAGGGCCGGCGAGCCCCTCGACGACCCGGTCGCGTTCCGCTATCCGGCGAACGTCCGGCAGCGCTACGAGCGGATGCGGGACTTCCCCGAGGGCTTCCTCGTTCTCGGCGACGCGGTGTGCGCCTTCAACCCGATCTACGGCCAGGGCATGACGTCTGCCGCGCTCCAGGCGATCGCGCTGCGCGGGCTACTGGCCGACGGGCAGCCGCTGACCTGGCGCCGGCACTTCCAGGCGATGGCCAAGGCGGTCGATGACCCCTGGACCATCTCGACCAGCAACGACCTGGGCTTCCCGGGCGTGACCGGGAAGCGCACGCCCCTCGTCCGGATCGTGAACGCCTACCTGCCCCGGCTGCACGAGCTCGGGGAGCGGGATCCGGACGCCGCCGCGGCGTTCCTCCGGGTCGTCGGGCTGCTTGAGCGCCCCCAGACGATGCTGCGGCCGAGACTCGCACTGCGGGTGCTGACCAGGCGGTGGCAGTCCTAGCTTTCTTAAGCGGCTCTTCTACGCGACGTCGAACTCGTTGCCCGAGCGGTCCAGCCGTGCACTGCCACGGGCTGGACCGCTTCGCGCGTTTTGCCGGATCAGATGATCGCCACGGTGATGAGCGGATTTGTATATGGGGGTCCTGGCTCGTCACCACACCAGCCCGTATGCACCGGGTCGGATGTGGCGCCGCCTGCCGAATTGAAGGCCCTGGTGTCCGCGTAGAGCTCGAAGCTATAGCAACCAGCCGGAGCGCCTGCAGGGAGGTAATACACGCCGCTGAAGCTGAACGACGTCGCCGACGGATCCCCGCTTGCGGTGTACCACTGCGAATCAGGCGGGTTCGTCGTGGCCGGGACCGGGCTGATGCCACCGCAGCCGCCGACGCTGACCAGAGCCTGGCGCAGGTGCGCTGAGCTCACGGCGGCGGTGAACCGCAGCGCGATGGCGCTTCCCGAGGTGTCGATCAGCGCGCACCCCGATGCTGGCGGGTAGGCCGTCATCCATGCCGTCGGGTCGATCGGACCGCCCACGCCGGTGGTTGGCTGCCAGCTCACGTTGAACGGTGTCGGATGCGGGGCACTGCCGTCGACCACGAGCAGCAGGGTCCGGGCCGGAGACAGCGGGATCGGGTTCAGCGACGCGTCGGCTAGTTCGAGGGTCAGCAGGTAGACACCGTCGGCCTTGGCGTCGCTCCAGTCCATCAGCATGTTCGTGTACGGGCCTGACTCGGCGGACAGCTCTGAGATCGCGTACCAGCCGCTCGGATTGACCGGCTGGATCACCACTGGCGGCGAAGGGAACGGCCGCGGCACGGTCCAGGTATCCAGTATCGGAGCCGGCGAGCTGAACGACGCCGGAGCCGGAGTCGGGATGCCTGAGCCTGGAGCGTACTGCGACATGATGCGGTAGTAGGCCGCAGCCGGGTAGGCCACGCCGCCGTACAGGTACAGCTCACCGTAGAAGGTGGCGGTCGCCGGGCAGGCCGGCGGGACAGCGAGGTCGCTCTGATCGCAGCTGCAGCCGCCAGACGGCGGGACTACCGGCCGAGGCTGGCTGACTCTCGTCGCGAACCCGGTGGCACCGCTGAAGGTACCGCCGCCTGAGTAGGGCTCAGAGACCGGCAGCAGGCCGACATACTGGAAGCCGAGTTGGTCGGGGTTAACCTGCGGTGGCGTGCACGGGACCGGAGAGGCGATCGCGATCGGCGATGCCTGCACGATGACCGGCGGAATCGGGTTGTCTCCCCACGCGATGTCGAAGGCGCCGTCGTAGATCGTCTGGGTGCCGCCGGAAAGGGCCTGGGTGACGACGATGCTCACGTCAGGCACCGCGATGAACTCATACCACTCGGGTACGAAGACATCGATGCAGCGCCAGAAAGGACCGTAGTACCGACCAGGGTCGATCTGGGCCGGCATCCCGGAATCGGCGGCCTCGCCTCCGGCGCGTGCCGCAAGCGGCGGGGTGACCTGCCGGGCGAAGGCTGGCGCTCGCAGCAGGCTGGCGAGCTGCGTCACATCGTCGCCGAACCCGCCGGAACTGCGGGCGGCGCTGAGCACGGCCCCGGCCCGTGCGCCTAGTGCCGCTTCGAGGTCACCGCCGACCCGCAACCGCTCGACGTGGGCTGCCGGCTGCGGCGCGGTCGCCTGNNACGGTGTCGAACACCTCGACGGTCGCGTACGGCACGGGAAGGTCGATGCCGGTGGCCGGGTCACGCTGGACGACCTGCCCGCACACCCGGCGGAACAGCCAGAGGCCAGGGTCCACCTCCCACCGCAATCGCTCAGCGAGCGCGGAAACGGTGTGGCCCTCGAATTCCGATGCTGGCAGCCCGGTCAGGCCCGAGAGCCGGGCGGCCTGAAGGCCGTTGAGCGGGCGCTCGGCCGGAGTTGGCTTGTTGGTGCTCATCTGTACTCCCCCTGTTGCTGATTCATGTCATGTGGAACTGGCGCGCTGTGGCGGCCTGTGGCGGCGGCTGGCGCGCGCCATGTCTAGCGCGAGCTGGATGACCTTGGCCGTTGCGGCCGGGGTCGCGGGTAGTGCCGTGACCTGCGCCGGCCCGGGACTGGCAGCGCCGGCCGGCGAAGTTGGTGTTCTGGTGCGCGCGAGCGCGCGTCGTCCTTGGCCGCAGCAACTCATGCCGCCGCCTCCGCTGGCTCGTGGCGGCCTTCGCGCGATCGTGCCGCCTGCTCAAGCAGGCAGGCGGCGCCAGAAAGCGCTAGCCACGTTGCCGCCCGCCGGTACCACTTGACGCGGCCAGATCCCCCCGAGCAGCTCAAGGGCGTCCGCGTGGACTCATTCGCGACAAATACGGCAACGGGCAGGGCCACCCACATGCTGGCGCAGTAGAAGCAGTCCATGACCTGGCCAAGCTGGCTCTGGCCAGCCGCTCGGCGCAGCCGCAGCACCAGGTCAGCCGGGCCGTCTTCTTCGGTCAGCAGATGAGTCATCCGCCACGTCGCCAGGGCGGCGAGCGTGAACCTCACCGGCCAGTTCGGCGGATTGGCGCTAGGCGCGGGCGGGATTGCGTGCGCGATACGTCGAGAAGACAATGTATTCGGCTCCGTCCTTTCGTCTCGGTCTTACGTCGGTACGGAGACGGCGAGGCCCGGCTAGATACAGCAGATGAGGATTCGGCCGGCCGAATTACCTGCGGGCAGATAAGTATTTAGACCCGGGACCGGCGCCATCCCTGACTTTTCCTGTCTATCGCTTATTCCCGGATAATTCGGGAAGAATA
>PLDT01000087.1:0-20262 GCA_003136255.1 Actinomycetota bacterium | reverse complement strand
GGCGGGCCAGCCTCAGGCGGGCCGACCTCGGGCGGGCCGACCGAGCTCGGAGCGACCGAGATCGGGGCGTCCGGGGGCGCGCGGGGAGCGTGCGACTGCGTCACGGCTCCGCATGCGTGCGGCTTCCCTGATGGGACCAACACGGGCGTGCCGAGCGGGATGGCCCTGCGGTCGGTCCCGAGCCAGGTGTCCAGCGGGCCGGGCTGGCACTACAACGCCGCGGATGGCGACGTGGTCGTGAACGTGAACCGGACGGTGCTCAGCGGCCTGTATATCCCCTACGACCTGGTCATCGACGCGTCCGACGTGACGGTGCGGGATGTGAGGGTCATGGCCGGCGGGTATTTCGGCATCAGCCTTCGGCATACCAAGGACGTCACGATCGAGGACTCCACGATCAGCGGGCAGAACCTGACCAGCGGCCGGGTCGGCGCGGCGATCGACGATATCTACGGCGACTCAACCGGGATCGTGATCAAGGACAACAATATCTCGGAATTCAGGACAGGCGTGCAGGTATCGAGCGGGCTGATAGCCGACAACTACATTCACGACCCCGGGTACATCCACGGAGATCACACCAATGGGATATATGTCGGCGGCACGACCAGGCCGCTGATGATCTACGGTAATACCATCTTCAACAATCTCGGCCAGACCGACGACATCAACCTTGACGCATCGAGTTCCAAGCAAGTCGTTGCCAACAAGTCTGTGGTGGATAACCTGCTCGCGGGAGGCGACTACTCCATCTACGGCGGCGACGCCCGTAATGACCACACATCGAACATCGTCATCAAGGATAACGAGTTCGGCCAGCTCTACTATCCGAAAGGTGGCCACTACGGTCCGGCCGCCTACGTCAACCTCCGGCAGGCCGGGAACGTCTGGTCCGGGAATGTCTGGTCGGGGACCAGCCGGGCCGGCAACGCCGCCGTGTGCGGGGGCCTCCAGCCGGTTGACCTGCCGGCCGCGGCCGGCTAGCGCCGCGCCCTCGTCGTGTCAGCAGCGCTCCCCGGGCCGCCCGCCATCCTGCCCGACATCGCGGTCGTGATCGTCAGCTACAACAGCGCTCACGTCATCGGCGATCTCCTTGATTCCCTGCCGAAGGCCCTCGATGGCCTCACGGCCGACGTCGTCGTGGTCGACAACGACTCGAGCGACGGGACCGCCGAGCTGGTGGCGACGCTGGGGGGATGCCGCGTCGTGCGCTCGCCCAATGTCGGCTACGCCGGCGGCATCAACCGCGGCGTCCGCGAGGCCGCGCCGGCCCAGGCCATCCTGGTCCTGAACCCGGACGTGCGGCTCCGCCCTGGGTCGCTTCCTCCGCTTCTCGCCGCGCTACGGGAACCCGGGGTGGGTATCGCAGCCCCGCGGGTGTTCACCCCGCAGGGAAAGCTGCACTTGTCGCTGCGGCGCGAGCCCACCCTGCCGAGGGCACTGGGCCTCACCAAAACGCGGTTGGCGGTCTTCTCCGAATTCGTCTACGGCCCGTCCGCATACACCCGGCCGTGCACCGTGGACTGGGCGCTCGGCGCTGCCTTGCTCATGTCGCGGGAATGCTACGAGGCCCTGGGCGGCTGGGACGAGACCTACTTCCTCTACTCCGAGGAGACCGACCTGTCGCTGCGGGCACGGGACGCCGGCCTGCTCACCCGGTACGAACCGCGGTCGGTCGCGGTCCACATTGGCGGGGAGTCGGGGCGCAGCCACCGGACGCACGCCATGCAGATCGTCAACCGGGTACGGCTGTACCGGCGCCGCCACGGCGCGCTCGCGTCCTGGGCCTACTACTGGCTCGTCGTGGCCAACCAGATGTCCAGGGTGCCGCGCGGGCGCCGTGAGTCCTGGCATGCGGTTGTGGCGCTGCTCAGGCCAGAGCGGCGCCCGGCCGAACTGGGCTGCTCGCATAGGCGCATGCCGCGGTAATACCGCCGGAAGAATAGCGCCGGCCGCCTGGATTATCAGATCCTGAGGTAAAGATGTCATAGCTGTCGTAGTGTGGCCGACTGGCATTACACGGGCCACTCGGCAGAAGCGCACGGGAGATAAGAATGGCTTGGCACTGGATGGGCAGGAATGGCCGGATAAACGGGAATGACCGAATAGGCGGGAATGCCGGACATACGCCCGTTAACCATTACGGACCGGCATGATGGGATATGGCCGGGACCCGGCCGACCTGCTGCCCGATTATGACGCTGCTGTCGGCCGCCCGCGACGCAGGATCGACGCGGTCACGCTGCTGAGCTGGTACGCGCTGCTGCTGATGGCCATACCGTCGTCCCTGGTGGTCGGGTCGTTCGGGGCGGCAGGCGCGCCCGCCGCCTTGCTGGCGATCGCCATGCTGTGCTGGTACCTGGTGGCCCGCCAGCACTCCGGCCTCGGACTGGACCGGGGCAGACAGCCGGTCCGGGTCGCCGCGACGATCTTCGCCGGCGTGTTCGTGGCGGCGTATGTATCGGCCAGCCGACATGCCGTGCCCGCCATAGCGCAGAGCGGCGCCGACCGCGGCCTCCTCGTGCTAGCGGGTTGGATTGGCGTGCTGGCGCTCGCGGCGGACGGGATCGACCAGCCTGACCGGCTGAGGACCCTCCTTCGCCGGATCGTCTTGCTCGCCACGGCCATGGCCGCGCTTGGCGCGATCGAGTTCTTCACCGGCGTGGATCTCACTAAGTACATCCTGATCCCCGGCCTGTCCGTGCATCAGCAGCTGACGGATCTTACGAGCCGCTACGGCCTGGTCCGGGTGACGGCGACGACCGCCCAGCCGCTCGAGTTCGGCGCGGTGCTGGCGATGAGCCTGCCGATCGCTCTCCATCAGGCCCGCTTCGCGCCCAGGGCGCTGCGGGTCCGCCGCTGGCTGCAGGTCGCGCTCATCACGGCGGCGGTACCGATGACCGGATCACGCTCCACCTTCTTCGGGGTCGCGGTGATCTGCCTCGTCCTCCTGCCGACCTGGCGGCTGCGCGACCGGCTTCGCGCCTGCGCGGTAGTGGTCGCCGCGCCGATCCTCGTGTGGCTGGTCAAGCCGAGCCTGGTGAGCAGTTTCGCCGCGCTCTTCGGCCATCTCGGGAACGACCGGAGCAGCCTGTCACGTGCCGATGCGTACGCAGAGGCGGTGCCGTATATCGCCGCCCACCCGTGGCTCGGCCAGGGGTTCCAGACGTTCTTTCCGCAGACCTATTTCTTCGTCGACAACCAGTACCTGACCTCGCTGCTTGAGACCGGGATCCTCGGGCTCCTCGCCCTGGTGGGGTGCCTCGTGACGGGGTGGTTCACCGCCCGGAGCCTGCGGGCCACGGCGGTCGATGCCCGGACCCGCGACCTGGGACAGTGCCTGGCCGCCTCGATGGCGGCCGCCGCCGTGTGCTTCGGGTCGTTCGACGCGCTGTCTTTCTCGATCGCGGCCGGCCTGTTCTTCCTGCTGCTCGGCTGCGTGGGGGCGGCATGGAGACTGGGGCACGCGCAGCAGCCGGCCGGGGACTAGGCCGAGTCCTGCAGATCATGAACGGCTGACCGCCCCGAGGCCCGCTCGCTTACCCGCCGGCTCCGGACGCCTCGCGACCGATTCCTGAGCTGACGGCGGGTGAGCAGCCCGTCCAGGACGATCGGTATCCCGAAGCAGATCACGAGCAGCACCGCGCCGACAACGACCAATGGCCGCGCCGTCTGGCTGACGCTGAGTGTCGCCTGCGGCGTGATGGAGAGCGTATCGGCGTCCACCTGGCTGTGGGCCGGTACACCGTGCTGCAGCTGGGCAAGCTGAGTGCCGATCTGGGCGGTCACCGCCTGGAGCGTCCGCTCCACCTTGGCTGCGTGCGGGCCCGTGACCGTGACCGTCAGGACGGATCCGGTCGTCGAGGTGGTATAGGTCGGGAGCGCGACGGCGTACGAGGCGGTGAATCCCTGTGCGGCCAACTGCCTGACGGTTCCAGGTGCCATCAGTTCCCTGCTGACGGCATCGGCGGTCAGGGTCAGCGAGGGGCTGAAGCTCAGGAACGGATTGCCGCCGTTCGACGCGGAGGCCGCGCGTGATGCCAGCAGGAGCACGGTGGAAGTCGACTGGTAGGAACGCGGGATCTTTGCCGCGGCCCCGGCGGCGCCGACTATGGCCAGAATGAGCAGCACAGAGGTCAAGATCCACCGCGCTCGCCAGATACGGACTGCTTGCCTGAGGTCCATCCATCCCGCCCTAAATACTCGAATATATGGATTTTCGCGTCGTCGGCACGGACATTTGCCGTAAAAACCGGCCATAAGGGATTGCCTTGATGAGGGGGTGCCGCTTCTCCGTCCCGAGTTTACGGATGATGAACTGCCCGTGCGTCTCGGTTCACTATAGTTGTGTCGCGCGGGCCGGTATCGGCAGCGGAGTCCGCGGTCTTCGCGCGGGCAGCGGAAAGCAGGGAGGATGCGATGGCGGTGACGCGATGAATCCTCTCCAGAAGCCGAGAAAACGGCTTCGCCTGACCCTCGTGGTAGCGACGCTTCTCCTGGTCGCTGGGGCGGGCTACGACATCAAGATCAGCCCGCCTCTATACCTCGAGAGCGCGACAGTAGAGTTCTCCCCGCCTAAAGTCCCGAATGCCGCGAATGCCTACTATGTGTTCGCGCCGTCTCTTATCACCAGCGGCGAGGCAATGGTCCAGATCCTGATGAGCCCGTCAGTGCAAAACCAGATCGGCGCCGTCGGCCGCGGTGCCAGTGTCAACCTCGCGCTCGTCAATCTCTATAACGAGGAATATCCCAATTACGGTGTCCCGCTGGCCACCCTGACGGCGGCCTCACCGGTCGCGGCGGATACCCACCGCACGTTCGTGGTCGCGGCACGCACGCTCGGCCTGCTGCTCGCGGCACGGCAGGAGCAGGCGGGAGTCCGGCCTGGCGACCGCATCTCGGCCCGGATCCTCGGGGATAGCGGGCCCATCATCCAGACCGGCTCGCGCGTACGCGTGTTCGGCGGCCTAGCCCTCCTGGCGGCGATGGCGATCGGCTTGGCCGGGGACGGCGCCGCGAGGCGGGCGCGGGAGCCAGGTCGCAGCCCGCAGCTAGGTGACTATGACGGATGAGGTGGCATTGATCGGATCTCACGCGCCGTCCGGCCCGCCGGACGAGGCGCTCGATTCGGACGAAGCGCTTGATATCGACGGGGCGTGGGTCTACACCCCACGAATTCACGCAGACGGACGGGGTAGCTTCCTCGAATGGTTCCAGGGCGGCGACTTCCAGTCCCGCACCGGGTACCGCCTGGAGGTCGCGCAGGCCAACTGTTCGGTGTCCAGGCGCGGGGTCATCCGTGGCATCCATTTCGCCGACGTGCCGCCCGGCCAGGCAAAGTACGTCACCTGCGTCAGCGGCACGGTCCTCGACGTCGTCGTCGACCTGCGGGCCGGATCGCCCAGCTTCGGCCGCTGGGCCGCCGTCCAGCTCGACGACCGGGCTAGGCGCGCCGTGTTCCTCGGCGACGGACTCGGGCATGCCTTCGCCGCGCGCAGCGAGGAAGCCACCGTGATGTACCTGTGCTCTACCTCATACGAGCCCGCCCGCGAGCATGGCATTCACCCGCTCGACCCCGAGATCGCCATCGCCTGGCCCAGTGACGTCGAGCCGATCCTGTCGGGCAAGGACGCCGACGCCCCGTCGCTGGCGCAGGCACGCGCCGCTGGGCTACTCCCCGACTACGCCGACTGCCTGGCGCACGCTGCGCGGCTGCGCGGATCGTGAGTCCCGGCCGCGGCGGCCAGTTCCGCGGCGNNCAGTTCCGCGGCGGCCAGTTCCGGCCAGGCCCGGCTCAAGGCCGTCCGCCAGTCGCCGATCGGTTCGACCCCGGCGGCGGCATGGCGGTCGTGCCCGAGCACGCTGTAGGCCGGGCGCGGCGCCGGCCGCGGGAAGGCGGAGCTCACGGTCGCCCGTACTCGGGCCGAGTCGGCGCCGAGCAGCCGGAAGACCTCTACGGCCAGCTCGTGCCAGGTCGCCTCGCCCGAGCTGGTCGCGTGGTAGACGCCGGACCGGGGCGCCGCGCGGGCCAGCGCGACGATCTGGTCGGCGACATCGACCGCCCAGGTGGGCTGCCCCCGCTGGTCGGCGACGACATCGACGAACGGCCGCTGGGGTTCCAGGCCGATCATCGTCCGGACGAAATTGGGCCCGTGCGCCCCGTACAGCCAGGCGGTCCGCACCACATACCCGGTCTCGGGAAGGAGCCTGAGGATGGCCTGCTCCCCGGCCAGTTTGGTGCGCCCGTAGGCGGTGCGCGGCGCGGTGTGGTCATACTCCGCGTAGGGAGCAACGCCATCCCCGCCGAACACGTAGTCGGTGGACACGTGCACCAGCCGGGAGCCGCTGGCCGCGCACGCGGCGGCGACGTTCTCCGCGCCTCGCCCGTTGACCAGGAGGGCCTCGTCCTCGCGGGCCTCGGCATCATCGACGGCGGTCCAGGCCGCGCAGTTCACGACGACGGCGGGCCGGGCGCGCAGGATGAGGGTGCGGACGGCAGAGGAGTCTGTTACGTCGAGGTCCGCGCGCCCCAGGCCGGTCACGTCCTCGCCCCGGCGGTGCAGGACACCGACAAGGTCCCGGCCGAGCATCCCGCCAGCCCCGGTGACCAGCCATTCCGTCACGGCGCGCCCTGGGCACTGGCCGAGCGGGCCTGCAGCCGCGGGCCGGGCTCGCCGGGCGGCGACTTGAGCGGCTCCCACCAGGAGCGGTTATCCCGGTACCATTGCACGGTCGCGCGCAGGCCCTCAGCGAACGGCGTGCGGGGGGCATAGCCAAGGGCGCGCAGCGCCGAGTCGTCGAGGCTGTAGCGGCGGTCGTGTCCCCTGCGGTCCTCGACCCGCGTGACCATGTCCCAGCTCGCGCCGCAGCAGTCCAGCAGGGCCTGCGTGAGCTGGATGTTGGTCAGCTCCACGTCACCGCCGATGTGGTAGATGTCCCCGGCCTGACCGCGCTCCAGGACAAGCTGGATGGCGCGGCAGTGGTCGTCCACGTGGACCCAGCCACGGACGTTCCCGCCCTCGCCGTAGAGCGGGACCGCCAGCCCGTCGAGGAGGTTGGTGGCGAAGAGCGGGATGACCTTCTCGGGGAACTGGTAGGGACCGTAGTTATTAACGCAGCGCGTGACGAGGACATCGAGCCCGTGGGTCCTGAAGTAGGCGCGGGCCAGGAGGTCCCCGCCAGCCTTGGCCGCCGCGTACGGTGAGTTGGGCGCCAGCGGCGCGTCCTCGGACCACGAGCCGCGAGCCACGCTGCCGTAGACCTCGTCGGTCGAGACCTGGACGACCCGCCGGACCCCCGCGTCCAGGCAGGCCTGCAGCAGGACCTGGACGCCGGCGACATTGGCCGCGACGAAGTCCGACGCGCCCACGATGGACCGGTCGACGTGGGTCTCGGCGGCGAAGTTGATCACGATGTCGTGGTCCCGTGCCACCGCCCCGACTAGTGCGGCGTCGCAGATGTCGCCGCGGATGAACGTGAACCTAGGGTCGTTCGCGACCGCCTGCAGGTTGGCCAGGTTACCGGCGTAGGTGAGCTTGTCGAGCACGGTCACCCGGGCGTCGGTGAACCCGGGATACGCCCCGGAGATCAGGGTGCGGACGTAATGCGAGCCGATGAACCCGGCTCCGCCGGCGACCAGGATTTTCATGAGCTGATCTGTACCTTGCTGTGATCGCCGAGTACCAGGCGGTGGGCCCGGGGTACGTTCGGCGCGGGGGTCACCTCGACCTCGTGGCCGATGAGCGATGCCTCGATCCGCCTGACCCCGCTGACCGAGGCCCCGCGCAGCACGATGGAGTACTCGATCTCGCTGTCGACGATGGCGCAGTCCTCGGCGATGGAGGTGAACGGGCCGACATAGGAACCGTCCACTCGCGCTCCCGCGCCAATGATGACGGGGCCTACGATGCGCGAGCGGCTGACCTGCGCGCCGCGCTCGATCACGACGCGGCCGATGAGCTCGGTCGCGTCGTCTACCGTGCCGTGCTGGACCGCTTCAGCGCTCTCCAGCACCATGCGGTTGACCTCGAGCATGTCGGTGACGTTGCCGGTGTCCTTCCAGTACCCCGAGATGATCGTGGACCGCAGCTTGTGGCCGCTGTCGAGCAGCCACTGCAGGGCTTCGGTGATCTCGAGCTCCCCGCGGCCCGACGGGCTGAGCTGGCGCACGGCCTCGTGCACGGCGGGGGTGAAGATGTAGACGCCGACCAGCGCGAGATCGCTCTTCGGGTACTGGGGCTTCTCCACCAAGCCGACCACCTCGCCGACCTCGTCGAGCTCGGCGACGCCGAACTGGCGCGGATCCGGCACCGTGGTCAGCATGATCTGCGCGTCGGGCCGGCGCGACCTGAACTCATCAACCAGGGCGGTGATGCCGCCGACGATGAAATTGTCGCCTAGGTACATAACAAAATCGTCGCCGCCCAGGAAGTCACGCGCGATCAGGACCGCGTGGGCCAGCCCGAGCGGGGCTTCTTGCCTGATATAGGTGACATTGAGCCCGAACGCCCGGCCGTCGCCGACGGCCCCCTGGATAATGGCAGCGGTCTCACCCACCACGATCCCGACGTCTGTAATTCCTGCGTCCCGTATTGCCTCAAGGCCATAGAACAGAACGGGCTTATTGGCCACCGGGACCAGTTGCTTGGGCAACGTATGCGTAATCGGACGAAGTCGACTGCCCGATCCCCCTGCTAGTACGAGTGCCTTCATAGTTGAAAAATAGCGCACCCGCGGCCCGAATGCGCCGCAGTAACGCTAACGGCAAGCAGCCACCGAGGGCCGTTCGGTATAATTATCCGTATTTCACAAAATGCGGCTAATAACCGCTTGTCGGCGGCCGCGCNNATCGACCCGGTTTTTCTCGACACTCCGCTGTACCGCTGCGAGGCGCTGGAGCCTGGCCTGGGCTGCGCGGTGAGCATCAAGCTCGAAACGGCGAACCCGGTCCGGAGCTTCAAGGCCCGCGGCACCGAGGTGGTTGCGAGCCTGCTCGCCGGTAATGGCTCGCGAGCCGTGGTGTGCGCCAGCGCGGGCAACCTTGGCCAGGCCCTGGCCTGGTCCGGTCGCGCCCGGGGGCTCAACGTCACCGTCGTGGCATCCCGCTTTGCGCCTGCGGCCAAGCTCGATCGCATCCGCGCACTGGACGCCAGGCTGGAGCTAGTGGACGGCGACTTCGACACGGCTCGCGAGCGGGCGGCGGCCATCGCGCGGTACGACGGCATCCGGCTGGTCGAAGACAGCCTGGACATCGAGACCTGCGAGGGCGCGGCGACCATCGGCCTGGAACTGGTGGACACGGTGCCGTCGTTCGACGCCGTCCTGATTGCTCTGGGCGGCGGGGCGCTGGCCACCGGTGTGGGTCATGTGGTGAAGGCCTGGGCGCCCGACGTCGAGGTGATCTGCATCCAGCCGCTGGGCGCACCGGCGATGACACACTCCTGGCGCCAACGGCGCGTCGTCACCACCGACTCGACCAATACCATCGCTGACGGCGTCGCCGGCCGGCGTCCCATCCCGGCCGTCCTGGACGATCTGCTCCTGGTCGCTGACGACGCCGTCCTGGTCCAGGAGGCCTCGATCATCGCTGGTATGCGGATGCTCCTGGACCACGCTGGGCTCGTCGTCGAACCGTCGGCCGCGCTGGGCATCGCGGCGATCCTCGAAGACCGGGACCGCTTCGCCGGCCGGCACGTCGTCACCATCGTGTGCGGCAGCAACGTCGACCTAGACGCCTATCACCGCTGGGTCGGTGCAGGCTAGACGCTGGCATTTTCGTCGCCGTGACTGTGGCCTAGTCCATATATAGTAGGAAAAACGTCATCCTGCTCATGAGTGCACGGTTACGTGCTTTATCTGCCCTGGACCTCGGCGGTTCCTATCCGGCCTTCTGCGAACCGAGGTTGGCATGGCAGCAATTTCTTCAGGGACAGTATCCGCCGCGGAATCCGTGCCGGGTTCGGTCGCCCCGCCGGGCCGGATGCTTAAGCAGGACCTGGCCGGGCTAGATGACCGGGAGCTGCTAGACATCGTCCGGTTGTCGCCGTCAGCCAGCCAGCGGCGGGCTGCGGCGTGCGAGCTGCTGGTCAGCCGCCACCAGGGCCTGGTGTGGTCCTGCGTGCGACGGTACCTGAGCAGCCCTGAGCTGGCGGAGGATCTGATGCAGGTGGGGTATGTCGGCTTGCTGAGGGCGATCAGCAGGTTCGATCCGGCCTTCGGCTGCAGCCTGGCCACGTACGCGCGGCCGTGCATCAGCGGCGAGCTCAAGCGGCATTTCCGGGACAAGCGCTGGCAGGTCCGTGTCAAGCGCCCCGTGCAGGAGCTGGTCATGGAAGTCCGTGAGGCGACCTGGCGGCTGGCCCAGGAGCTGGGCCGTACGCCGGCCGAATCCGACCTGGCCCGGCACCTCGGGGTCAGCAGGGATGAGCTGCGGCAGGCCCAGCGGGCGGAGCTGGCCTTCCAGTCGTACTCGCTGGACGCGCCACTGGCCGGTGAGCCCTATATGGGTACGCTGGCCGACTATCTCGGTCAAGAGGATCCGCGGATCGAGCACATGCTCGGCATGCAGGCCATCGCCGCGCACTGGGCGGAGCTGCCCTGGCGTGAGCAGGAGATCCTGCTACTGGACTTTCGCGGCGGCATGACCCAGATACAGATCGGCCAGCGGCTCTGTATCTCCCAGATGCACGTCTCCCGGCTGCGCGCCCATGCGCTGGGGTACCTGCGCTCGCGCCTGCTCGACCCGGAGGAGGTGAGCACTGCGCCCGGCGCCAGCCAGTCCCGCACCAGCGTCTGCGCGTAACCGCCTTCCCGACCCGCCGTCGCGGCGTCAAGTTACCATGCTTGTAGTGTAGGTCTACGATGTTGACATTGTCGTATTCAGCTGATTAACTGTAGATCTACACATAAACAGGTTGGAGTGCGCCGTGGTCGTCATTCTCGGGCTGGCGGCCGACGCCCACCGCGACGACCTGACCAGCCAGTGCGGTAACGCCAGCTCCTACACGGTGCTCGATGAACAACGGAACTACACCGCCAGCGCGCTCGGCGACGGCGACGCCAGCCCTCACGCCAGCCGCAATCCCGGCCGGCGCGATCCCCGGCCGGGCAGGCCGCGCCGATTCGCACGCCGACCCGCCGGGCGGCCAGAAACGCTGCGCGGCCAGGCTGCTGATGCCCCCGCCGCTCAGACCCCCGCCAGCGTGCCCGCGCCCGCGGAATGACCCACGAAAGGACAGCCCCCATGAGTATCGCCAAGAAGATCGCGCACAAGGCCGAAGCAGTCAAAGGCTCCTTCAAGAAGACCGCTGGCCGGCTCACCGGCAGCCGGCGCCTGCGCGCCGAAGGCCGCGCGGACCAGACCAAGGGCAACCTCAAGCAGGCCGGGGCCAAGGTCAAGGACGCAGTCAAGCGCTAGCTCATGACGCAAGGGACACTACTGTGGTCCGAGGCGCCGGCGTTGGCGCGCGGGGCGGGCATGGACGTGAGGACTGTTGCGGCTGATCGTGGTCGGCTCGGGCATCGTCGGGGCCTCGTGCGCGTATGCGGCCAGCTCGCTCGGCGCTGAGGTGGTCCTGGTAGACGCCGCGAAGCCGGGCCGGGCCACCGCGGCCGGAGCGGGCATCATCTGCCCGTGGTCCGCGCAGGTGACGGACCCGGCGTGGTGCGCACTGGCCTACGCCGCCGCCCGGGAGTACCCGGCGCTTACCGCCGGCCTGGCCGATCTCGGCGAAACCGACGTGGGCTACCGGCAGGTCGGAGCGCTCGCCCTGGCCGAGCGCGAGCAAGACCGGGAGCAGATCCGCCACACACTGCTGGCGCGCCGGGTCGCGGCACCGGAGATCGGCGAGGTGGCCGAGCTGTCCGGGGCGGACGCACAGCGGTTGTTCCCGCCGCTGCGGGCGGACGCCGCCGCGGTGTACATCGGCGGCGCGGCCCGGGTCGACGGCCGGAAGCTGGCGGCCGCGCTGGCCAGGGCCGCGGTCCGGCAGGGCGCCGTGGTCAGGGACGGCGAAGCACGCCTGGCCGTCGGGCGCGGCCGGGTCGCCGGGGTGAGGCTCGGCGGCGAGCTCATCGAGGGCGACGCGATCATCGCCGCCACCGGCGCGTGGACAGGGTCGTTCCTGCAGCCGACCGGCCTGGCGGTCCCGGTGCAGCCTCAGCGCGGCCAGATCATGCACATCTCGCTCGGCGAGGTCGACACCAGCCGGTGGCCGGTGGTGCTGCCCGGCGCCAGCGGCCACTACCTGGTGGCCTTCGACGGCGGCCGGATCGTGGCCGGCGCGACCCGTGAGACCGGCGCCGGCTTTGACTACCGGATCACCCCGGCCGGCCTGGCCGAGATCCTCGAGCAGGCCCTGGCCGTCGCCCCCGGCCTGGCCGACGGCACCTACCTGGAAACCCGGGTCGGCTTCCGCCCGATGGGCCCGGACATCCGGCCGCTCCTGGGACCGGTGCCCGGGCTGGACGGCCTGGTCGTCGCCACCGGCCTGGGCGCCTCCGGGCTGACCATGGGCCCGCTGGCCGGCTCGCTGGCCGCGCAGGCGGCGCTGGACCTGCCGCTCGCCATCGACCTGGAGCCCCTTCGCCCCACGTAGCCGGCGATTAAGTGGTTTCCCCGATACCGCCCGTGGCGCGGCAGCCGCACGATGCATGCATCAGGCACGTGTGAGGAGGACACGGACATGACACTGGTAGCCAAGAACCTAGCGGTAGTTACCCAGGGAATGCGGCGCATGCTCTGGGTCGCAGCTGGCCTGGTGCTTGTGCAGGGCAGTATCTTGCTGGCTGCGCATAACAACACGGCCCGTTATTTCAGCTGGACGATCGCCGTTCCGGTGACGGCAGCCTTCCTCGGATCGGGGTACCTCGCCGCGGCGGTGCTTGAAGCCGCGGCGGCTCGCCAGCGTAGCTGGGAGCGGGCCAGGATCGCCGTGCCGAGCGTGCTCGCCTTTACCACGCTGACGCTCGTGGTGACCTTGGTGCACCTGGATAAGTTCCACTTGAGCGCTGCATCTGTGCTCACGCGTGCCCTGACGTGGGGCTGGCTGGCGATCTACATCGGTGTCCCTCCGGTCCTGGCGTTCTTGTGGTGGCGGCAGGCGCGGGCAGTGTCCGGTACAGCACCAGCGGGAACTCCCCTGCCGCCGCCGGTGCGGGCAGTGCTCGGAGTACAGGGAGTCGTAATGCTGGCCCTCGGCGTTGCCCTGCTCGTCGCGCCGGTCCAGGTGGCCAGGCTCTGGCCGTGGCCGCTCACCGCACTGACTGGCGGCGCCGTGGGCGCCTGGCTCGTCGGACTCGGGATCATGGCTGCCCAGTCCTGGCATGCCGATCGCCGCGATACGGTCGCCATCGTCTTCCCGGCCATGATCGTGTACGGGGCGCTGCAGCTAGCCGTGCTGGCCGGGTTCGCGCACTCAATGCACTGGGATCAGGCGGCGGCCTGGTGTTACCTGGTGTTCCTGGTCAGCCTGCTGGCCGTCGGCGTGGCTGGCCTAACTACGGCAAACCGGGCCTAGATCGGCGGGGGGCTGGCTACATCAGCCGTGGCCTACCCGATCCCGTCGAGCGATGCGTTCAGGGCGCTGAGGACTCGAAGGGCCGCTGCCATGTCGTGGTCGTCGATGGCCGGGAGCACGTTGCGCTGGGCGTCACGGAACAGGGCGTCGCCGCGTCGGACCAGGTCTTGGCCGGCGGGCGTCAGGGCAATGTGGTTCTCTCGGCGGGTGCGCTCGGAGACCTGAACGGTCATCCGGCCGGCCGTCACGGCGTTGTCGATTTGCCGGCTCACGGTCCCCTTGGTCAGCCCGAGCCGATCCGCGATCGCCTGCTGGTTGAGGTCGCCGGGATAGGCGTCGACGACGCTCAGGACCAGAAATTGCGCCAGCGAGATGCCCAGCTCGCGGCGGAACAGGGCTTCCCCGGCGCGGTCCATCAATCCGGCCACGCGGTGCACCAAGAACCACAGCGTGGCCAGGTCATCAGGGAAGTCCGGGACAGCGGCCATGGCGAGACTATAGCAGGGGGTTTGACAAGCAACCGTCTCTTATGCAACCGTTGTCTATGCAACCGTTGTAGGTCAAACTCTTGTGGAGATCGAGGACACACCATGAAGGCAGCAGTGATGGACGCGCCGGGTCAGGCGCCACGGTTCGGCGACTTCGCCGAACCCGTCGTGACCGCCGGGCGCGAACTGGCCGAACTGGTCGCCGCGGGCATCCACCCGGTGACCCGCTCGCTGGCCGAGGGCCGGCACTACGGCAGCACCGGCGGCTACCCGCTGATCCCCGGGGTCGACGCGGTGGCCCGCACCGCCGACGGCACGCTCCGCTACACCGGCTACACCGAGGCGCCCTACGGCACGCTGGCCGAGCGGATGGCCGTNNCTCGCGGTGCAGAACGCCCGCATCCTGGGCGCCGCCCGGGTCATCGGTGCGGGCCGCAGCCGGGTCCGGCTCGACCGCGCCGCCCAGGCCGGCGCCACGGCGGTGCCGCTGCGCGGCGATCAGCAGACGGACGCCGCCGCGCTGGCGACCGCGTTGGACGGGGAGGTACCGGGCTTGGTCCTGGACTTCGTCTGGGGCCCGGTGGCCGAGGCGATGTTCGCGGCGCTGGGCCGGGGTGGCCTGGACGAGGAGCGCAGCGACATCAGCTACATCGAGATCGGCGCGCTCGCCGGATCGCAGGCCTCGGTGCCCGCAGCGCTGCTGCGCAGCCGCCGCCTGCGCATCTCCGGCAGCGGCGCCGGGTCGGGGTCGGTCAGCGCGATCATGGCGCAGATACCGGTGTATATGCAGATGATCGCGGACGGGCGCGTCGCGGTGCCAACCCGGACGTTCCCGCTGTCGCAGGTCACCGCCGGCTGGGCCGCCACCGCCGACGGCGGACCGCGCGTGGTCATCGTGCCCGGCTGAGCTTCGGGGGACACTGAAAATATGAACCGCGAGCGCGCGGAAACCTACCTGCGGCAACTGGCCGAGGCCGAGCTGCGGCGCGCGCGGACGGTGCCCGCGGCCGGGATTCCGCGCCAGCGGGATACCGCCAGGCTCGAATTGGTGGCACAGGCGCTGGTGGCCGTGGACGCGGTCGACGCCGAGACTGCCGGTCAGATCCGGGCCGACCTCGACCTTGCCCTCGCGGTCCGCCAGCCCGGCCAGGCCAGCCCGGGTCAGCGCGGGCTGTTGCCGGACGCGCGGATGCGGCTGGCCCGGCTGATGCAGCGCCCTTCGGGCTGGGTCGGCGCCGTGGCGCTCCCGGGCGCCGTGGCGCCCCCCGGCTCCGGCCTCACCCGGCCGGCGCCGCACCGGGCATCGTGGCGGATCGTGCCGGTCGGCCAGGTGATCCCGGTCTGGGACGGCGACGTCCGGCGCGAGTTGCTCCTGGTGGCTTACCTGCAGTCAGCGGACGGCGCGCGGTTCACCGTGGCCGGCTGGCCGTTCGGCCCGCTTGCCGCCGTCGATGACCGCGGCGCCAGCTACCAGATCGGGTTCCGCGGCGGGCATGCCGCCGCCGAGCTCGTGATGCGCCCGGACCCGCCGCACGATATCCGCTGGCTTCACCTGATCACGGCCCCCGGCAAACCCGTCGCCCGTATCGACCTGGACCCGCAGCTCCCGGCACCGGACGTCACCGTGACCCGGAACGCACGGAGTCCCGGCGAGCTCCTGCTCGACGCCATCGCCACCCGGATCCTGTGCAGCGGGGCGGCCGTCCCGCAGGACGACCTCGAGCAGCGGCCCGTCGGCGCGGGTGACCTGCGCGCGTTTATCGGCGACGGGCCCGGAGCCATCGTCGCCGCGCTGCGCGCCTGCGGCGCGCTGCCCGCGGCCAGTACCGTCCCCGGCCAGCTCGCCGGGCTGTGTAACAAGGCCGGTATCCCCGGCCACGGCATCACCGCGCCGCCCGCCGACGATCTGCCCGAACGGTGGGACAGCATGCTGACCCGCCCCCGCCGCGTGCCGCAGGCGGTGCCCGGGGCCGGCTTCATGCCCGACTTCACGGGCGGCTTCACGGTCGCGACCGTGGCCGAGCTGCCCGAGCTGGACGGCGCCCGCATCACGATCCTCGGCCTGCACCACGGCGGTGCGCGCACCATCGTGCACATGCTGGTCAGCGGCGTCACGCAGGAGGCCGACTGGACCTACGGCAGGGTCGTCCGGCCACTGCCGGCGCTGTGGGCTCGCGATAGCAGCGGCCGCTGGCACGCCACGCGCACCAATGGCACGGGGCCGCGGGGGAACAGCAGCGAGGTCATCGTGTGGCTTGAGATCGTGCCCCCGCTGGACAGCGGCACGGCCTGGATCGATGTGGTGGCCACCGGGCGTTCGGCCGAGGTCCGGGTCAGGCTGCCGCTCTGCTGAGGGCTGACTACTCCCTGAGCCTCGGGGCACCTCACTCCTCCCTGCCGGTTAGGAGACGGCGATGTCGGAGGCGTTGAGGGCGGCCCACCAGGCGGTGTAGTCCTGGCTGGTGGTGCCGTAGTCGGCGCCGGGCTGGAGCATGTCCGCGACGGTGATGAAGCGGTGCAGCATCTGCCGGTAGGCGGCCCGGTTGACGGTGGGCAGCAGCGCGGAGGTGGCCAGGATCTTGTCGGCCTGGGCGCGGACGGTGCGGGCGTCGGCTTCGAAGATCAGGTGGTTGGCGACGGTGGGGGCGTGGGCTTCGATCTCCAGGTCTCCGGCCAGGGCGTCGACCTCCTGGTTGAAGGTGACCTGGGCTTGGCCGCCGGCGGAGGCCAGCCACAGGATCGCGGGGTCGGCGGGAGTGGTGGGGGCCGCGGGATGGGTGGTGGCGGCGGCGGGGTGGGTGGTGGCGGCGGCGGGGTGGGTGGTAGCGCTGTGGGTGATGGCGGTGTGGGGGGCCGCCGCGGTGGCGTGGTCGGTGGTGGCACACCCGGACAGAGCCGCGATGGCGGCGACGGCGGCGACGGCGGCGGTGGCCGCGGCCAGACGTATGCGTCTCATAACTGGTCCTTTTCGAATGTGCTTCCGATTGCTTCGGGTGCTTGTAGGACCAGCTTCGGAGGCGGCGGTAGCGTCGCCGTTGCCCGCGAGGTTGCACGCCGGTAGCACTGCCGCTGAGGTGATGCCGACGGGTGGGACACGCCGGGGGCCGGCGAACGGGGCTAGGCCCGGGCCGGGGTTCGTCTAGACCGAAAGCAGCGGGCCGGCCCGGGTTTCCCTGGCCGGCCCGCTGGTTATGCGGTGTGCCTCTGGTTCGCGCTAACGACCGTTTCCGCGCGACTCCGGCATAAATGGCCAGGTCGCGGCGTTCGCCCAGGCTCCCGGTACCGGGCCGCCAGCGGTGCACCTGCACCACGCCGGGCTCGACTAGGTCCCGAGAGCCCACGCAACCGGCGATAGCCAAGGTGATCACCGCCCCGTGGCGATCACCCATGTCATCAGCCTGCTCCGAACTCCGCGTTCGGCTGTATGTCAGCGCGACGGGCGGGTGGGACGTTCGCGGCGGAGGGGTGTGTCCTCGTCCCTGCTGTCAGGTGCGTCGTAAACTGATAGGCATGCGGGTGGAGGGAGCAACTCGCGTGACCTTGGACGAGATCAGGGCGATGGGGCTGCAGCTCGCTGAGCTGTGCCGGAAATACGGCATTGCGGAGTTGTCCGTCTTCGGGTCTGTTGCGCGCGGAGACGCCCAGCCAGGCAGTGATGTCGACCTTCTCTACCTGCGCGCTCCCGGAAATGATCTCGGAATGTCCTATTTCGCTCTGCAGGAAGATCTAGAGAAGCTCTTCGGCCGCCCCGTTGATCTGGTCTCTAAGGACGGCCTGCACCGAGTCATCCGCGAGCAGGTCCTGAGCGATGCGCAGATCCTTTATGCGGCGTGACGACCTGTANNCGGCCGTGCTCAATGGGATGAAGACCGGGTATTGCGGGATGCCGTTCTAGATGCGGCCTGATCGAGCTACGGCTCAGAATTTATCGACGGCCGGGATGACTCGTTCAGCCATCAGGTCCAGCGCATGTGGTGAGCCGACATCGACGAGGGTGCCGTGCGCGACCTGAATACCGAGTTCGGCCAGCTGGTGCAGGTGCTCGATCGTCTGCTCTACCCGTTCGCCGCGCTCGCCGAGGTCGAAGCGGGTCTGCGCGGTCTTTTCGATCTCGGCGTAGTCGCGGCCCTCACTGGCGCAATGCTCGCGCAGGACATCGAGCTTGTGTGCCAGTTCAGGGGTGTCGAAGATGTTGCACGCGTCGGCGTAGCGGGCCACCAGCCGCAGCGTCTTCTTCTCCCCGGCGCCGCCGATGAGGATGGGCGGATGCGGGCGGCTCAACGACTGTGGCGAGTTCAACGTGCGAGCCAGCTGGTAGTACTTTCCGTCGAACGGGCCGTCGTCATCACTCCACATCTGCAGGCAGATGCGCAGCGCCTCTTCCAGCCGTTCGAACCGTTCCGCGAGCGGCGGGAAGAACAGGCCCAGCCCACGCGCTTCCTCTTCGTTCCAGGCGGCCCCGATGCCCAGCATCGCGCGCCCACCGGAGAGGACGTCGAGCGTCGTGACGGCCTTGGCCAGCAGTCCCGGCTCCCGGTAGACCACCGCCGTCACAACCGTCAGCAGCTTGACCCGATCGGTCTTAGCGGCCAGCCAGCCCAGCGTGGTGTAAGCCTCGAGCATCTCGTGCTCCGGCGGCCCGATGTGCCCGATCTGCCACACATGATCCATCACGCTGATCCGGTCGACCCCGGCCTGCTCCGCTTGCCGGGCCACCTCGCCCAGGCGCGACCGCAGCGCAGGAGGCCCACCGTTCCACGTGAAATCCGGGATATGCAGACCTACCCTCATCCGCGTGCGCTCCTCACTATCGGCCGTTCCCAGGCATCAACGCCTCGAGGCGCTCTTCCGGCAAGATCTGGTAGTCGGCTCTGCCAACAGTTCTCGTCACCCGCCCCTGGGCAGGTTACCCAAGGTGAGCACCGGCGGCGTCAGCCAGGTCGGACACGAGCCGGTCCGGCCCGGTCCCCGGGCCTCGTTCGTAAAGGCTGAGGAAGCCGGCGTCATCATCGGCCAGCTGAGCGCCATCTGGCGGATCCGGCACCGCCTCGGGGCCCGCCGGGCCGCCGCCTCCTGACGGCGGGCCGCCCTGGCCTGTTGCAGCGTTGCCCCACAGGCTCAGGGCTCCCAGTCCGGTCAGTGCGAGCGCGATCAACGGGAAGACCACGCAGATGATGAGGAACGGAGGGGCGTCTACGGCGGCGGTGATCTCATGGCTATAGGTGAGGGCTCCCGGGTCACCCCGCAGCAGAAGCCGCAATCCGGCGACACCGGAAAGCAGGTGACCGTGGTAGAGCCAATTCCGCAGCCAGGCCGCCTTCAGCGTGGCGGCGATCGTGCTCGTGCCGGAAACGGTGACGAACAGCGCGCCGACCAGGTTGGTGAGCAGACCTGCCGCCACGATCTGGCGGGCCCTGCCGCCGACCGGCGGGACTGAGCTGCCCGACGCGGTGTAGAGGCGGTCGGCGAGGATCCCAGCCGCCACCGGGGTGCCAAACAGCAAGATCCACGCCAGCACCATGAGCGGGTCAATATCGGAGCCCGGCAGCCAGGGATTGGTGGCGGGAGCTCCGCCGAATCCAAGCGGCCCTATCGCGTACCAGACGGCACCCAGAGCGGTGCCGCCGACGGCGCCGATGGCGAGCGTGGCCGGGGCCACCCGCGACCGCTGCGCGGTCAGCCAGAGGAGGGCGGCCGCGTACAGCGCCATGACGACCAGGAACAGGATCTCGCTGTCCCAGTGGTTGCCAAAACCCGGGCCCGAGATAAGACGGTACAAGCGCAGGTCAATACCTCCATGTGGGGGCACGTCGAGAACCTGCTCGACGACGTTTTTAGCTGGTATGAGGGCCAGGATCGCGCCGTATGCGCCGACGCGCAGGAATCTGGCTACCCGGCTGCTGCCAGGCGGCCCGAAGACCGAGCGTGCCACCAGCGCCAGTCCGCCCAGCAGCGCCACCACGGTGATCACATCGACCCGGTCGACCGAGGTGGCGAAGCTGGCCAGCGAGCCTGGCCAAGCTGCCCAGGCCGCAAGCGCGGCCGACGCCGCGAACAGCAGTGCGCTGCCGATCCTGCCTCGCATCAGCGCCTCCCCCGCTATCAGCCGCACACCGCCCGCGCGCCAGGCCAGTCGCCGCAGTCCCGGCGGCACCTCGGGCGCTTCGGCCCAGACCGCCTCCACCCAGCCACGCCGGCCGGCCGGTATCAGCCACGCCACGCCGCGGCGCGCCGCGGCGCCCACCCAGCTCAGCCTG
>PLDT01000149.1:0-11347 GCA_003136255.1 Actinomycetota bacterium | reverse complement strand
TTCGTCGCGCCCAACGCGATCGTGGCCAGCGCCGTCAGCTACGCCGAGGAGCAGCTGGGCAAGCCGTACGTGTGGGGAGCGGCCGGGCCGGACGCCTACGACTGCTCGGGCCTGACCATGCAGGCCTGGGCGCAGGCGGGCGTCGCGTTGCTGCACTACACCGGGTACCAGTGGGAAGAGGGCCCGCACGTGCCGCTGGACGAGCTGCAGCGCGGTGACCTGCTGTTCTACGCCACTGACAACGCAGACCCGGCCACCATCCACCACGTCGGGATCTACATCGGAAACGGCATGATGGTCGACGCGCCGTACACCGGAGCGTTCGTCCGCATCGACAGCATCTACCAGCCGGGCATCCCCATCGGTGCGGTCCGCCCGGCGGGCTGACCGGCAGCGAACCGGCAGCGAACCGGCGCCCTCAGCCGGTGGGCGGGGTCTCGAGCTGGCCCAGCACCTGACCGTAGGCCTGCGAGATGAGCTTGACCACGTTGCCGTGCGCGCCGAGCGGCGCGGCGCACTTGGCGCCCACCGCGGCCGCGGCGCCCTCGATGGCCGCGGGATCGGCCTCGGGCCCGATCAGGCACGGGGCCAGGGCGATCCGGCTGACGCCCATGTCCTCCAGCCGGGCCGCCGCGTCCTCGACGCTGGGCTTGACGTCCAGCGACGCGGCCAGCACGGGCAGGGCCAGCCGGGCCGCGAGCAGGAAGGCGGTGACGCTGGCGGTGCCGACCGCCTCCTCCCCGCCCACGGTGACCAGGATGATGCCGTCGGCGGACGTAGTGATGCTGAACATGCGCACCCGGTCGGCCCGGGCCAGCCCGGCGTCGGCGAGCCGGTGGTGCAGCGCCTCGGCCAGCAGCGCGTTGGTGTTGAACACCTCGCCAATGTGCGCGTTGACCCCGGTGGCCGCGATCGCCTCGCGCAGCGCGCGGTGCGCCTCCGGATGCGGGGTAACCAGCTGCGGCACGATCACCGCGGACGGCGCGCCCGCGGGACGACGGGCCGCGGCGTCGGCCAGCACGGCCCGGATCCCGTCCGGATCGCCCCGCCCGCCGTGGTTGATCCGCGCCGTGCGGACGTCCAGGGCCAGGTTGTCGACGCGGAGCACGGCCGCGATGTCGGCGGTGGGGCCGGACAGGCCGTCGTCGCCGACGCTCGGCACCGCGAGGATGAGCGCCGGGGCGCCCTCGGGCAGGCTGGCGGGCATCGCGCGCCGGTGGCGGCCGCCCGGCTGGACCAACCGGGCGTGCGGCTGCCGGACCGGGAACTCCCCTGGCGGCGGCATCGAATCGGGTTGCGGCTGGTACTGGGGTGACGTATCGCGGGCCGGCCGCCTAGCGGGGAGGCCCACCGGGAAGTCGGATACGTCGCTCACATTAGCGAAGCGTAGTCGCCAGTGATCAACGAGGTGTGAAAACTCATAAAAATACGGACATCCGGCCAATAGTGACAAGCAGGTCCATTTGTGTCCACTAGCCGCACCGAGCGCCCGCACCGAGGGGCCGCACCGAGGCCACGGGCCGGCTCTCGCCGCTCTTGTTACTAGCGAGTAGCATAGGAACCAGACAAGTGAACGGCGAGCAGTGGAGCAGTGGATGAGCCACTACAAGAGCAACCTGCGGGACATCGAGTTCAACCTGTTCGAGGTGCTTCGGCGCCAGGACCTGCTCGGTGAGCCGCCCTATCCGGAGCTGGACGAACAGACGGCCCGCGCCCTGCTGGCCGAGCTGAACACGATGGCCGTCGGCCCGATGGCCGCGTCCTTCGCCGACGCCGACCGGAACCCGCCGGTCTTCGACCCCGAGACCCACTCCGTGCGGGTGCCCGAGTCCCTGCGCGCGTCCTACCGCACCTTCATGGACGCCGAGTGGTACCGGCTGTCCCTGCCCGCCGAGCTGGGCGGGACCCAGGCGCCGCGCTCGCTCAACTGGGCCATGGCCGAGCTGATCCTCGGCTCCAACCCCGCGATCTGGATGTACTCCAGCGGGCACACCATGGGCCGGGTGCTGTGGGAGCTCGGCACGCCGGAGCAGAAGCGGTTCGCGGAGCTGGCCATCGAGCGCGAGTGGGGCGGGACCATGGTGCTGACCGAGCCGGACGCCGGCTCCGACGTCGGCGCCGGGCGCACCCGCGCCACCGAGCAGCCCGACGGCACCTGGCACCTGGAAGGCGTCAAGCGGTTCATCACCAGCGCGGAGCACGACCTAGCCGACAACATCTTCCACCTGGTCCTGGCCCGGCCGGACGGCGCCGGCCCCGGCACCAAGGGGCTGTCCATGTTCCTGGTGCCCAAGTACCTGGTCAACGCGGACGGGACGCTGGGCGAGCGGAACGGCGTGGTGACCACCAACGTCGAGCACAAGATGGGCCTGAAGGCCTCGACCACCTGCGAGCTGACCTTCGGCGCGGTCCCGGGCCAGCCGGCGGTCGGCACCCTGGTCGGCGGCGTGCACGACGGCATCCGGCAGATGTTCAAGGTCATCGAGGACGCCCGGATGATGGTCGGCACCAAGGCCATCGCCACGTTGTCCACCGGCTACCTGAACGCGCTGGACTTCGCCCGGAGCCGCGTGCAGGGCGCTGACCTGACCCAGATGACGGACAAGACCGCGCCGCGGGTGACGATCATCCACCACCCCGACGTACGCCGCATGCTGATGCTGCAGAAGGCCTACGCCGAGGGGATGCGGGCGATGATGCTGTACACCGCGAGCCTGCAGGACACGATGCAGATCGCGGCGGCGCAGGGCCGGGCGGACGAGGCCACGGCGGGTCTTAACGACCTGCTGCTGCCGGTGGTCAAGGCCGTGGGGTCCGAGCGGTCCTACGAGATGCTCACCCTGTCCCTGCAGACCCTGGGCGGCTCGGGGTTCCTTCAGGACTACCCGGTCGAGCAGTACATCAGGGACGCGAAGATCGACAGCCTGTACGAGGGAACAACCGGGATCCAGAGCCTGGACCTGTTCTTCCGCAAGATCATCCGGGATCAGGGGCAGGCCTTCGGCGCCCTGCTGGCCAAGGTCAGGGCCTTCGCCGCGGCCGACGGCGGCAACGGCCGGCTGAAGGCCGAGCGGGCGGCCCTGGCCGACGCGGCCGCGCAGGTGGAGGCCATCGCTACCGCCATGACCGGGTACCTGATGGCGTCGGTCGAGCAGCCGGCCGAGATCTACAAGGTCGGGCTGAACACCACCCGGCTGCTGATGGCGCTCGGCGACCTGGTCATCGGGTGGCTGCTGGTGACCCACGCCGAGATCGCCCTGCGCGAGCTCGACCAGCTCGACGCGGGCGCCCCGGATCACGACTTCTACGCGGGCAAGCTCGCCGCGGCCCGGTTCTTCGCCGCCACCGTGCTGCCCCGGCTGGCCGCCGAGCGCAAGGCGGCCGAGGAGACCACCCTAGACTTGATGGACCTGCCGGAGGGCGGCTTCTGACCGGGCCCAGTACTCGAAAGGCTCAGTACTCGAACTGGACCGCGGCGCGCTCGGCCACGATCGGCTGGATGAACTCCGCGATGATCGCCCGGTGCTCCGGGTGGTCCCGGTAGGCCAGGTACCCGTCGACGTCGTCGAAGTCGGCGGCCACGGCGAAGTCGAAGTTGCCCGGGTTGACGCCGAGATCGGCGCCCAGGCGGTAGGCCCGCAGCGACGGCACCAGCGCGGGCAGCCGACTCAGCTCGGTGGCCACCCGCTGCTGCTGCTCCGCCGTCGAACCGGGCGCCCACCGCATCATCACCACGTGCCTGATCATGACCCGGAGCCTACCGCCAGCCCCCCGGCCAGGGGCCCCGAAGGGCCCCCGGGCTCAGGTCCAGGCCAGCATCCGGACCGGGTCTTCGAGCATCGAGCCCACGTCGGACAGCACGGCCGAGCCCAGCTGTCCGTCGATGATGCGATGGTCGAAGGACAGCGACAAGGTACACACCGAGCGCACCGCGAGCTGCCCGTCCACCACCCAGGGAGCGTCCTTGACCTGGCCGAAGGCCAGGATGGCGGCCTCGCCCGGGGTCAGGATGGGAGTCCCGCCGTCCACCCCGAACACGCCCACGTTGGTGATCGTGATCGTGCCGCCCGCCAGGTCAGCCGGGGTGGCCTTGCCCGCCCGCGCCGTCTCGGCCAGCGCCTGCAGGCCGCGGGCCAGTTCGGGCAGCGACAGCTCGCCCGCGTTCTTGACGTTCGGCACGAGCAGGCCGCGCTCGGCGGCCACGGCGATGCCGAGGTTCACGTAGTGCTTGACCACGATCTCCTGCGCACCCTCGTCCCACGAGGAGTTGACCATGGGATGCCGGCGCACGGCGGTGAGCAGCGCCCGGGCCACGAACAGCAGCGGTGAGACCCGCACCTCGGCGTACTCCGGCAGGTCGCGGACGCGCCGCACCGCGGCCATCGTCTCGGTGACGTCGACCTGCAGGAACTCGGTGACGTGCGGCGCGGTGAACGCGCTCGACACCATGGCCGCCGCCATGTGCTTGCGGACCCCGCGGACCGGGATGCGCTCTTCGCCGGCCGGGCCGGGCACCGCGGCCAGGCTGGCCGTCCGGACCCCGTTCTCTACCACCTCTGATCCCGAACGACCTGTGGTGCCACGAGCCGCCCGCTGCACGTCGTCCCGGGTGACCGCACCCTCCGGCCCGCTGCCCGTCAGCTCGGCCAGGTTGATGCCAAGATCCTTGGCCAGCCGGCGCACCGGCGGCTTGGCCAGCACGCGGACGGCGGGCGCCGGTTCCGCGACGGCCGCGGGGGGCAGGGCCGGCTTGCGGGCTCGGCGGGTGGTGGAGGCGGCCTTGACGCCGTAGCCGACCAGGACGGCCTGCCGTTCGGGCGGAGCCTGGTCCGCGGGGGGCGAGATGGTGGTCACGGCCGGGGGAACCACGGACCGTTCGGCATAATCGGGGGTACCGGGTGCGGTGGGTGCGCCGGACACGTCGACCGCGATGATCGGGGTGCCCACGTCGACCGTCTGGCCCTCCTGCACCAGCAGCCGGGCGACGGTCCCGTCCCAGGGCGAGGGCAGCTCGACCACGGCCTTGGCGGTCTCGATTTCCACGATGATCTGGTTGACCTCGACCTGATCCCCCGGCTTGACGTGCCAGGCGACGATGTCGGCTTCGGTCAGTCCCTCACCTACGTCGGGGAGCTTGAACTCCTTGAGCTCGGTCATGTTCGCGGCCCGCCCCTCAGTAGCCGGACGCACGGTCGACGGCGTCCAGGATCCGGTCCAGGTCGGGCAGGTAGTGATCCTCGAGCCGGGACGGCGGGTAGGGGGTGGCGAACCCGCCGACCCGCAGGACCGGTGCCTCCAGGTGGAAGAAGCACTGCTCGGTGACCCGGGCGGCGATCTCGGCCCCGAGGCCGGCGTACACCGGCGCCTCGTGCGCCACCACGCAGCGGCCGGTGCGGCGCACCGAGGCGGTGATCGTCTCCATGTCCAGCGGGGACAGCGAGCGCAGGTCGATGACTTCGATGCTGCGCCCGCGTTGGTTGGGGCCGTCCTGGCGGGCCGCGAGCGCGGCCTCCAGGCAGGTCCGGACCAGCGGGCCGTAGGCCAGCAGGGTCACGTCGGTGCCCGGCAGCACGACCCGCGCCTGATCCAGCGGCAGCGCGTCGGCCAGGCCCGAGACCGTATCGACCTCGGCCTTATCCCAGTAGCGCCGCTTCGGCTCGAAGAAGATCACCGGGTCGTCGCAGCTGACCGACTGCTGGATCATGGCGAACGCGTCGGCCGCGTCCGCGCAGGCCACCACCCGCAGGCCCGCGGTGTGCGCGAACAGCATCTCGGGGGATTCGCTGTGGTGCTCGACCGCGCCGATGCCGCCGCCGAACGGGATGCGGATGGTCACCGGCAGGCTGACGTTACCGCGGGACCGGTAGCGCATCTTGGCCAGCTGGCTGACGATCTGGTTGGTCGCCGGGTAGACGAAACCGTCGAACTGGATCTCGCACACCGGGCGGTAACCGCGCAGCGCCAGGCCGATCGCGGTGCCGACGATGCCGGACTCGGCCAGCGGCGTGTCGATCACCCGGTTTTCGCCGAAGTCCTTCCACAGCCCGTCGGTGACCCGGAAGACGCCGCCCAGCTTGCCGACGTCCTCGCCCATGATGAGCACCTTGGGGTCGTTCTCCAGGGCCTTGCGCAGCCCCGCGTTGAGCGCCTTGGACAGGGTCAGGGTGGTCATCGCCCGGCCTCCTCGAAGGTCTCCAGGTACGCGGCGTACCGCTCGCGTTCCTCGCTCAGGATCGCGGTGGGCTCCGCGTACACGTTGTCGAAGATGGACAGCGGCGGCGGGTCGGGCATGGTCCGGCACGCCTCGCGGATCCGGGTGCCCACCGCCTTGGCCTCGGCGTCCACCTCGGCCAGGAACTCGGCACTGGCCTGGCCGGTGCGGACCAGGTAGGCCCGGACTCGCTCGATGGGGTCCTTCAGCTTCCACACCTCGAGCTCGCTGGCCAGCCGGTACCTGGTCGGGTCGTCGGTGGTGGTATGCGCGCCCATCCGGTAGGTGAAGGCCTCGATGAGGGTGGGGCCCTGGCCTTCGCGGGCCGCCTGCATCGCCTTCTTGGTCACCGCGTAGCAGGCCAGCACGTCGTTGCCGTCGACCCGCAGGCCGGGGAACCCGAAGCCGCGGGCCCGCTGGTACAGCGGGATACGGCTCTGCTTCTCCAGCGGCTCGGAGATCGCCCACTGGTTGTTCTGGCAGAAGAACACGACCGGCGCGTTGAACACCGACGCCCANNACGGCCTCGGCCTCTTTTCCGTCGGCACCGTCCCCGCCGACCGCGCCGTCGCGCTGGATGCCCATCGCGTACCCGGTGGCGTGCAGGGTCTGGCTGCCGATGACGATCGTGTAGAGGTGGAAGTTGTGCTCCTCCGGGGCCCAGCCGCCGTGGCTGACGCCGCGGTAGAGCTCGAGCAGCTTGACCGGGTCGATGCCGCGGCACCAGGCCACGCCGTGCTCGCGGTAGGTCGGGAACACCATGTCAACCGGGTTCAGCGCCCGGCCCGAGCCGACCTGGGCGGCCTCCTGCCCGAGCAGCGAGGCCCAGATGCCGAGTTCGCCCTGGCGCTGCAGGGAGATCGCTTCGGTGTCGATGCGGCGCACGAGCACCAGGTCGCGGTACATGGCCCGGATGTCGGCGGCGGTGAGGTCGAGCGGATAGTCGGGATGGTCGACGCGCTCGCCCTCCGGGGTGAGCAACTGGACGAGCTGGTCGGGCTGAGGGGTTTCGCCGGTGTGAAGGTTCGGCTGGGTGGGTGGGTCGGAAGAAAAAGACTGTGCGGCGGTGGTCGCACCGCCGGATTCGACGGTCACGTGCCACTCCTTTCCAAGCCGGGGCTGGGATCACCAGCGCCCGGCGAGCTGGGCTAGGGTTCCCGGACACATCTGTCACGGAGCTGTCGCGTACGCTGCGTGCCCGGTGGGGTGCACGCGTCCGCGGTCCAGCAAGGCGCTCCTCAGCAGACGATATATTCCCTGATTGCACAGGAGGATACGTGGCCCGGATGATCGTGGAAGTGATGCTCAAGCCAGAGATCCATGATCCGCAGGGGGAGGCCATCGCCAGCGCGTGCCGCCGTCTGGGGTTCGGGCAGGTGCTCGGGGTCCGGCAGGGAAAGCGGTTCGAGGTGGAATTCGACGGGCCCGCGGACCAGGCCGCGGTGACCGCGCTGGCCCGGGATCTGCTCTCGAACCCGGTCATCGAGGAGTTCACGGTGCGCGCGGGCTAAGCTGACCGGGCCGGTCGGGATCCGCTTGCAGCGCAAGCGTGGTTTCAGCCGCGTCCGCGGGGAATGATGTTGGCTATGGGGCGGATCGACATTGCCGCTGTTACGGCTGACTTACAGCCAGGGGAGGCACCATGCGTAAGCGCAGGGGGATTATCGCGGCCGGAGTCACGATCGGGTCGCTGGGCCTGGCGTTCGGCACGGCCGGGGCGGCGTGGGCGACCACGCCCACGCTACCGACGGTCAACGGCGTGATCACGGGCGTGCACACGTTCACCCTGGCCGCGCACGAGACGGTCGAGATCGGTGAGACGCTGCACCCGTACGCACCGGGCTACAACGTCAACGTTCCCGTGACCGCCATCTCGACGAACTGGCACACCCACGTCACTACAGTCACGACCGGCTACACGTTCCTCCCGCTTAACCTGATCGGCCACGCGGTGACCTTTAAGGTGGTCCTCCCGCTCCCGTGACCAGGCGCTGTGATAGCTGTCACAGCGCGCGGGCCTGACCTGCGACAGAACCGGCCACCGCGGAGTTGAGCGAACCGTAACAACCCGCGGGACCACGGCCTGGTGTTTCAGCCGCGTTAACGGGGAATCACTCGACTATGGGTACGAGTGACGAAATGACGGTGGGTACGGGGTTACTGGAATGCGCACGAAATCGGTTCCTGACGTGGAGTTCTGCCTGATGTTCGGGTGCGAGACGCTGAGCGTGCCGGTGATGCGCCGGGTACTCGGGGATACCCTGCGCAGGCTGGGCGTCGACGAGGAATCCGTATACGACCTGCTGCTCGCGGCTACCGAGGCCTGCACCAACGTGCTGCGGCACGGCGGCCGGGAGGTCCGGGAGTACGCGGTGATAGCCCGCCTCGGCCCGGTCGCCTGCCAGGTCCAGGTGGCCGACGAGGGACCCGGCGCCGTGTTTCGCCAGGCCAAGCGGCGTAAGCCCGCGGCCGAGCCGGACATCCCGATCGCCCAGCTGCCCGAGTCGGGCCGCGGCCTGGCGGTCATGCGGGCCTGCGTCGACAACGTCACCCTGGACAGCAGCCCGGAGCGCGGCACGGTGGTAACGCTGCGCAAGCACATCAGATGGTCGCAAGACGCCCCGCTGCGGCACTACCAGGCGGTCAGCTAGTCTCCGCTGGCCGGTAGGCTGCCTGCGTGCGCATAGGGGTCATCACGTTCCCGGGGTCGCTCGATGACCGTGACGCCGCGCGGGCCGTCCGGCTCGCCGGCGCGGAGCCGGTCACGCTGTGGCACGCCGACCGGGACCTGCGTCGCGTCGACGCGGTGATCTTGCCCGGCGGGTTCTCCTACGGCGATTACCTGCGCTGCGGCGCGATCGCCCGGTTCGCCCCGGTGATGAGCGAGCTGGTCCCGGCGGCCCGTTCGGGCCTGCCGGTGCTGGGTATCTGCAACGGATTCCAGATCCTGTGCGAGGCGCACCTGCTGCCTGGCGCGCTGACCCGCAACGCCGGCCTGCGCTTCATCACCCGGGACCTGAGCCTGCGGGTGGAGAACGCCACGACGGCGTGGACGCGGGCCTACTCCGCGGGCGAGCAGATCGTGGTGCCACTGAAGAGCGGGGAGGGAGCCTACGCCGCCGACCCGGGCACGCTGGCTCGCCTTGAGGAGGCCGGCCAGATCGTGATCAGGTACGCCGATTCGAACCCCAACGGGTCCGCGGGCGCCATCGCGGGGGTGTGCAACGCCGAGGGCAACGTAGTCGGCCTGATGCCGCACCCCGAGCACGCGGTCGACGCGCTGACCGGCCCGTCCGCCGACGGGCTGCGCTTCTTTACCTCCATCGTGACGAGAGTGCTGGCGTGACCGCGGACACGGTGCTGCCCCAGCCGTTTGCCGCGCTGGGGCTGACCGGTTCGGAATACGACAAGATCGTGGCGACCCTCGGCCGCCGCCCGACCGGCGCCGAGCTGGCCCTGTACTCGGTCATGTGGAGCGAGCACTGCTCGTACAAGTCGTCGAAGGTGTACCTGCGCCAGCTCGCCCCGACCGCGGTGCAATCGGCCGCGCTGCTCGCGGGGATCGGCCACAACGCCGGCGTAGTCGACATCGGCCAGGGCTACGCGGTCACGTTCAAGATCGAGTCGCACAACCATCCCTCCTACGTGGAGCCGCATCAGGGCGCGGCCACCGGCGTGGGCGGCATCGTCCGCGACATCCTGGCCATGGGCGCGCGCCCGGTGGCGGTGATGGACGCGCTGCGGTTCGGGCCCGCCGCGGCCGCCGACACCGCGCGGGTGCTGCCCGGGGTGGTCAGCGGCATCTCCTTCTACGGCAACTGCCTGGGCCTGCCNNTGGTCAACGCGCTCTGCGTGGGAGTGATGCGGCACGGTGACCTGCAGGTCGCCGCGGCTAGCGGGCCGGGGAACCAGGTGATCCTGTTCGGCTCGACGACCGGCCCGGACGGCGTGGGCGGGGCCTCGGTGCTGGCCAGCGCGGCGTTCGGCGGGTCGGCGGCCCTTGGGGAGGCGGCTAAGCGGCCCAGCGTCCAGGTCGGGGACCCGTTCATGGAGAGACTGCTGGTCGAGTGCTGCCTCGAGCTCTTCGCGGGCGGCCTGGTGGTCGGCATCCAGGACCTCGGCGCGGCCGGGGTGGCGTGCGCGACCACGGAGCTGGCCGCGGCCGGGACCGGCGGCATGCGGGTGCGGCTGGACGCGGTGCCGCTGCGTGACCCCTCGCTGGGACCGCCCGAGATCTTGATGAGCGAATCCCAGGAACGCATGATGGCGGTCGTCGAGCCGGCCCGGGTGGATGAGTTCCTGGCCGTCTGCGCCAAGTGGGACGTCCGGGCCGCGGTCATCGGCGAGGTGACCGACACCGGCCGGCTGGTCATGACCTGGCACGGCGAGGTGGTGGTGGACATCCCGCCCGGCTCCGCGGCCGACGGTCCCGTCTACCAGCGCCCGGTTTCGCGGCCCGCGGGCCAGGACGCGCTGGTGGCCGACTCGGCTTCCGCGCTGCCCCGGCCCGTGGACGGGCCCGCGCTGCGGGCCGACCTGCTGGCGCTGATCGGGTCGCCCGGCCTGGCCGACAAGAGCTGGGTCACCGACCAGTACGACCGCTACGTGCGGGGCGACACCGTGCTGGCCATGCCGGAGGACGGCGGGCTGGTCCGGGTGGACGAGGCGACCGGGCTCGGCATCGCGCTGGCCACCGACGGCAACGGCCGCTACGCCAAGCTCGACCCCTACCTGGGCACCCAGCTGGCGCTGTCCGAGGCGTACCGGAACGTGGCGGCGACCGGCGCGCGCCCGCTGGCCGTGACGAACTGCCTGAACTTCGGCTCGCCGGAGGATCCCGCGGTGATGTGGCAGTTCGCCGAGGCGGTCCGCGGTTTGGCCGACGGCTGCGCGGCCCTGGGCGTGCCGGTCACCGGCGGGAACGTCAGCTTCTACAACCAGACCGGGACGGTGGCCGTCCATCCCACCCCGGTCATCGGGGTGCTGGGCGTGCACGATGACGTGCGGCGACGGCTGTCGATCGGATTCGCCGCGAGTTCCGCCGGTGACACGGAGCTGGTGCTGCTCGGCCGGACCGAGGCCGAGTTCGGGGGTTCGGCCTGGGCGCACGCGTTGCACGGCCACCTCGGCGGCCGG
>PLDT01000337.1:0-5053 GCA_003136255.1 Actinomycetota bacterium | reverse complement strand
ATGGAACATTGTGGCCGCGGCGGTCCCGGCCGGGGGGGGGCTGCAGAGGTCTGCGTGGCGGCTGGGGTCTGCGGGGCGAGCCAGGCGCGCGGAGGCGAACCTGGCGGCGCCATGATGCACCCGCGATCCCGGGCATGGTGGCACCCCGATCCCATAGTGCGAGGCCTGTGTGCCACAAGGCCCAGGCTCGGCGCCGCTACACGCACATCCGCCACTTTCGCCACATCCTCGTGGTTGATTCACGCTCCGCGGTTGATTGGTGGTGCTGGGATACCACTGAACGACCGGTCGGGTGGCCCGGATCCACCGCGGTAACCGGAGAGCCTCTCCGTCTGGCGTGGCGCTGGTGGTGTTGTGTGGCGGCTGTGACGTCAGGGGCGGGGCGTTGTAGGGTCTGGCGTGGCCGGTCAGCTGTCGGGGGCCGGCGGCGGGCCGGGCTGGCGGCCTGCGCCGTTATGGGTGAGCAGGTCGCCGGGCTGACAGTCGAGCGCCTGGCAGAGCCGGGTGAGGGTGCTGAACCGGATCGCCCGGGCGTGGCCGTTCTTCAGGATGGACAGGTTGACCACGCTGACGCCGACCCGCTCCGATAGCTCGGTCAGGGTCATGCCCCGATCGGCGAGGAGCTTGTCGAGGTGGATAGCGATGGCGTGGTCATCCGGGACGGTGGGCGGCACTACACCGTCCCCTCGAGATCGGCGCGCATGCTGGCGCTGGTCCGCATGATGCGGGCGAAGACGATCAGGCCCAGTCCGAACCAGAGGTCCGGCCACGACCACGACCCAGACCAGGCCGTGGGCCACTGACCCCAGTCGACGTGCCAGGTGACCAGCTGGCTGAGCAGGTTCAGCCGGGCGAACGCTTCGGCCACGGTGGCCACCAGCCCGCCGACCAGCAGCCACCAGCCGAGGATCTGCACCAGCCGGGCAGCCTGGACGGTGTAGGCGCCGTCGCGGGCGGCGGTGCGGGCCAGCCGCAGCGCCAGGTAGAGCGCGCCGAGGCGCAGCAGGTCAAGGGGCAGCAGGGTGACCGCGAAGGCCAGGGCCTGTCCGACGGTGGGATGGGCGGTGCACACGAACGCGGTGTCCCACGCGGCTTGCACGCCCGGGGCCAGGCCGGGGTGGCTGAGCCCGCTGCCGGCGTGCTGCAGCAGTGCTGGCACGCTGGTCAGGCAGACGAGCGACTTGGGCTGCGAGTTCGGGACGGGGGTGAGCAGGGCTCCGCTGCGGGTCAGGGCAAGTATCAGCTGGAGCGCGGCGACGACGGCGGTGAGCCAGAACACCCAAGTGACCACGGTGGCGAGTCGTTGCAGGGTGACGAAACGCTCCAGCCGGTGGCGCGGCTTGAGGGGCTTGAGGGTAGATGCGGACATCGGGGCCTCGCTTATCGACTATCGTTATTATCGATGATCGTAAGTAACGACAATCGTTATGTCAAGAGCCCCCGCCATACCCGGGGCCCTGAGCCCGGGCTTACGCTGATGCGGCCCGGCTCGTGATGGCAGGCATAGCGCCGCGCGGCGGGTCACACGTGGGCGAGGACGCGGTCGAGGGGACGGGGGACGCGGGTCAGGTCGAGCGCGTCGGCCAGCACCCGTCCGTAGTGGGCCTTGCGGCCCGAGCGGGTGCCCATGAAGCGCCGCAGTTGCGACTCGCGGGCCCGGTCGCGCTGCGCGGGCTGGCGACAGAAGGTGCGGAACGACGCGAGCTCGCCCTGGCCGGCGATGAGCCGCTCGACCTCGGCGGCGCCCAGGCAGCGGATCAACTCGTCTTCCAGGTCGGCGACGCACACGTAGAAGCCCAGCCGTTCCAGGTCCTCGCGGGCCAGCACGGGGCCGAGGCCCGCGCGGGTCAGGCCACGCCGGAACTCTTGCTCCTCCCCCTCGTCGCACAGGCCGGCCAGCCGGGCGCGCAGCCCGCGCGGGCCGAACAGGTCAAGAAAGTGCCCGATGTTGGTCGCGCCGCCCATCGGTACCACGAACACGCCTTCCTGCCGCAGCTTGCGGCCGCGGCGTGCGGCCAGGGCCTCGACGGCGGACTGATCGCTGACCCCCTCGACCAGGATGACCGCGAACGACCCGGCTGCCGCGTGCCGCACCGATGCCACGGCCGCGGCGAGCGCGGCATTGCTGCTGCCCGCCGGGCCGGTGACCGCGACCAGGCGGGACAGCGACTCGTCGTCCACTTTCCCTAGTCTCGCAGCTCGGCCGGGGGCGGGGATGGCAAGCTTGGACCTGTCATGTTGCACAACACCGATCGCATCCGAACCACCCACGTTGGCAGCCTGGCCCGGCCGGCCGCGCTGCTCGACTTGATGCAGGCGGCGGCGCAGGGCCGCCCGGTGGATCCGGCCGAGCTCGCCGAGGCCGAGCGCCGGGCCGTCGCCGACGTGGTGGCCCGGCAGCGCGCGGCCGGGCTGGACATGGTCAGCGACGGCGAGCAGACCAAGACCGGGTTCTACGCCTACATCGGGGAGCGGCTGGGCGGCTTCGAGCCCCGGGCCGGCGGCGACCCGCTGGCCGGGTTCCGGACGGAGATCGACAGCTTCCCCGAGTACTACGAGCAGTACCTCAGGGGTGCGATGACCGGCGGGATGGCCGTCCCGGTCGTACCGCTGCGGTGCACCGGCCCGGTCGCTTACATCGGGCAGGAGCGCTTGCGGCGCGACCTGGACCTGCTCCGGGGGGCGGTCGGGGACGCCGACGCCGACCAGGTGTTCGTGTGCGCCGTCGCGCCCAGCGGGGTCGGCGGCAACGAGTACTACCCGTCGCAGGCGGACTACCTGAACGCGGTCGCCGACGCGCTGCACGTGGAGTACGCGGCCATCGTCGAGGCGGGCTTCACCCTGCAGATCGACGACCCCTTCCTGACCGACGTGTTCAGTTACGGCGCCGGCTCGGCTCAGGAGAAGGTGGCCGTCGCGCGCGGGTACGTCGACGCGATCAACCGGAGCCTGCGGGGCATTCCGCGCGACCGGGTGCGGCTGCACACGTGCTACGGCATCAACGAGGGACCGCGAGTGCACGACGCCCCGCTGGCCGACCTGATCGAGACGCTGTTCACCATCGAGGCCGGGGCCTTCTCCTTCGAAGCCGCCAACCCGCGGCACGAGCACGCCTACCACGTGTTCGAGACGGTCAAGCTGCCGCCGGACACGGTCCTGCTGCCCGGCGTCATCACCCACGCCACCAACATCGTCGAGCACCCCGAGGTCATCGCCGACCGCATCGTCCGGTTCGCCGAACTGGTCGGGCGGGAGAACGTGGTGGCCAGCGCGGACTGCGGCTTCTCCTCACAGGCGACGTACACCCCGGAGATCCACCCGACGATCGTGTGGGCCAAGTTCGAGGCGCTGGCGGAGGGCGCGCGCCGGGCCACGGCCCGGCTCTGGTAACTGGCGGCACCTGCTGCGGCCGGGCCCTGACCGGGGACTGCAAACTGGTTGCAAGGCGCCTCGCGGACGATGGCCGCAGACCAAGACCATCGGGAGGCCATCATGTCATCCGCTCCAGCGATCGAGAAGTTCCTGAACGCCATCCAGACCGCCACCATTCCGGCATGCGACGTGTGGAGCGCCGACGCGACGCTGGACGCGACGGTCCCCAACTGGCGGCTGCACGCGGCCGGGGCCGACGCGATCCGCGCCGAGTACGCCCGCTGGTTCGCCGACCCCGGCCAGTTCGGCGAGTTCCGCCGGTACCCGGTGCTGGCGGACGGGGGGCCGAGCGAGATCGTGGAGTACACGCTCAGCTGGACCGAGAACGGCGTGCCGCATGCCGGCCACCACCTGCACCTGCTCACGGTGCGCGACGATCACATCGTGGCCGACACCGTGTTCTGTGGCGGACGGTGGCCGGCCTCGCTGCTCGCGGAGATGGAGGCGGCCGATGCCTGATGCTCCGGCGGTGTTCGCCAGCGTGGCGGAGCTCATCGCGGGCGCGACCGAGCGGACACCGATGGCTGGGGCGGCAGGCAAGTCCGGGGCGCGGCTCGAGCGGGTGGTGCTCGGCGGGGAGCCGTACGTACTCAAGCACCTGGACCTGGCCGAGGACTGGACCATGCGGGCGTCCGGCTGCCTGGCCGGAGCGCCGTTGCTGGCCTGGGAACGGGGTCTGCTGGCCCTGCTGCCCGCGTGTTTCAACCAGCCGATCGTCGGGGTCGCCTCCGAGCACAGCGACGAGCGGCCGCCGTCGGGCGGCTGTGCCCTGCTCATGCGGGACGTGTCGCCGTGGCTGGTCCCGGTGACCGACGAGCCGATCAGCCTGGATCAGCACCTGCGGTTCCTGCGGCACATGGCCGCGCTGCACGCCGCGTTCTGGGGGTGCGGCAGCGAGTGCGAGGTCGTCCCGGTCATGCACCGCTACCTGGAGCTGTCCCCCTGGCTGGCGCACGCCGAGGCGGCGGTGGGCTCCGCGCACCTGGTGCCGCGGCTGGTCGGCGAGGGCTGGCCGCGGCTGGCCGAGGTGGCCCCGGCCGCGGCCGCGATCGTTACCCCGCTGGCCCGGGACCCGGGCCCGCTGGTGGACGCGCTGGAGGCCACCCCGCACACGTTCGTGCACAGCAACTGGAAGCTGGACAACCTGGGCACCGACGCCGACGGCCGGACCGTGCTGCTCGACTGGGAGCAGCCGGGGCGCGGCGCGCCGCTGTCCGACCTGGCCTGGTACCTGGCGATCAATTGCCGGCGCCTGCCGCAGGGCAAGCAAGACGCGATCGCCGCCTACCGGCAGGCGCTGGAGGAACACGGGATCAGCACCGAGACTTGGTGGGATCGCCAGCTGGCGCTGTGCCTGCTGGGCGCGCTGGTCCAGTTCGGCTGGGAGAAGGCCCTCGGGGGTTACGACGAAGAGCTCGCGTGGTGGGAGACACAGGCGCTCCGGGCCGCCCCGCTACTGAGCTGAGCGAGGGCGTCCGGGCCGCTTACGACACAAGTGCCCGGCTGTGGGCCGAGGGGCCCGAGCCGGTCTACGCCCGCCTGGCCCGCGCGCTGCTGGCCCAGCCGCTGCTCACCGGCACGCTGTCGACCGGGACGCTGTCGACCGGGACGCTGTCGACCG
>PLDT01000062.1:0-28468 GCA_003136255.1 Actinomycetota bacterium | reverse complement strand
TGGTGCATCGGGTGCGGCGTCGCAACATAGATCACCTCGACGTCCGGATCGGCCACCAGCGACTCATAGCTGGCATGCCGGTTCGCGATACCGAACTCGTCCGCGAAACGGTCCGCGGATCCCTGGCTGCGCGACCCGACCGCCACTGCAACGCCGGAATCGGTCAGCCCGAGATCGGTCACGAACGTGCTCGCGATCCCGCCCGTCCCGAGAATTCCCCACCGCACGGGGCTGTCCGCCACGTCTTCGTCCCTCCGCCGGCCAGTATCGGTGATCAGCCTATTTGAAGACCGTGGCCCGTAGCTCGGAGATCACTTGCCCCTGGGAATACCTTGTCAGGTTCCGACGGTCCAGTAGACCGACCTGGTCGAAGCCCGCTTGCGGCCCGCTGGAGAGCTGCCGGCATCTGCCCAGGTCACGGGTCGTGGGCGCTGCCCACCAAAGAGCCCCGGCCTAAACTGGATTACCACACCGGGAATCGAGGCTAAACGCAAAGTCACGGAAAGCCATGTTCTCGGGGCTACCGGCCGACGGCGCTGACGAGTTTCGCGGCGTACCAGCCGGTGTCCAGATGGCGGTGCTGCGCCGCGTACCGACATCTCCCGCGATCAGCGGCCTCCGCCGCACGGCTTCAGTCCGGCGGGTTCGCGGGTCGCGGGATAGCCCAATTGGAAGCCTAACTGGTTGCCAACGGTCACCGTCACCCAGCTACATCCAGCCCTACTGAGCCTCGTAATGCCTGGCTAAATGCCACATCCCAGCCTCGTCTGCCGTCACCCAGCCACCCTGCAGAATTGCCTGATACTCAAACAGGTCCAGAAGAGTCGCTATCCATTCTGATCAGTTGAATAGCCGATCCTTACTTCGGCGCCGCGGCGCAGTTCGGGGACGATCACCTTTCGGTAGACCGTCTCGGTCGTGAGGGTGCCCTTGTGGCCGACGAGGTCGGCGATGTCCTCGATCGGCATCCCGTCGGAGCTGAGCAGGGAGACGAACGTGTGCCGGAGTTCCCGTGGAACCCAGTCGGTACCCAGGCCAGCTGTCTCAGTGATCTTCCTGAACTCGCGCAGCACGTTGTGACGATCCAGGGGCGTGCCGATCGAGGACGCGAAGACCAGGCCGTGATCCTGCCACAGCGCTCCCGCTTTGAGCCGGTCGGCAGCCTGAAGCTTGTGATGCTCGCGGAGCGCCTGCACGGCTAGCTGCGGCAGCCCAAGGACACGCCGGCTCTTCCGTGTCTTGGTATCGCCGGTGACCCGCACGGAGCGGTAGACCGCGACAGCGGCGGCATCGAGATCAACCTCGCTCCAGCGAAGCGCCCGAAGTTCTTCGGTCCGCAGGCCTGTCATCACCGACAGGACCACGTAAGCATGCAGACGGGAATCCCGGGCGGCCTGCAGCAACGCCTGAGCCTGCTCCATGGTCAGGCTCTTGGACGGACGGCCGGCTGTTCCCCTGGGCGGCTTAACTACAGCCGCCNNGACCAGGTCGCGGACCTCGGCGTGGCGGATGGCCCGCTCCAGGCAGTTGCGCAGGATCTGGAGGGTGCGGGTCGACAGACGGTCCGCTAGCGCATCCAACGTTTGCTGGACATCCCCGGCAGTGAGCTCCCTGAGCTTGATGTCGCCCAGAAGTTCCCGCAGCGGCTTGACGGTGTCCCGGTAGAGCTCCCTGGTCCGATCTGACCTACCGCTCAGCCCGCCCGCTAGCCAGTCATCCAAGG
The DNA here is from genome assembly GCA_003136255.1 of Actinomycetota bacterium. Lineage (GTDB taxonomy): Bacteria > Actinomycetota > Actinomycetes > Streptosporangiales > Streptosporangiaceae > Palsa-504. Next base: position 26,745 of record PLDT01000062.1, on the reverse strand, counting down.
CGTTGCCGACCGTGTAGGTCGCGCTGGACCGGACTCCGTTATCCAGCTCCTGGCGCAGCTGCCGGAGCTTGGTCTTGACGGCTGTCTTGGTCCGGCCGGTCACGGTCTTGCGGACACGCTTGCCCGCCTTGTAACCGAGGGATACGGCCCCGACCCAGTGGTTGTTGGCCTGGTCGAAGTAGATCGAGTCCTCGCCATGGCCGCGCCGAGGCCGAGGTTCTGCCATGCCTCAAACGATACCGTTTGGCTCTTGGTTTGGCTCTTACCTGGAAGCCAGGAAGTCATTGCTAGCGGCTAAAGTGCCTTCTGGCTGGGTATATCTGGTGGGCGCAACTGGGTTCGAACCAGTGACCCCTCGCTTGTAAGGCGAGTGCTCTTCCGCTGAGCTATGCGCCCTCGGCGTCGGCCCTCGGACCGTGCGCCTGGATCGCAGCCAGCGTACCGGTCCCGTGCCGTGACTGCACCCGACGGGCGGCGCTGAGCTGGCACCAACCTGAATCTCCGTCCCGGCCTGCCTGCCCCCCTGGCCCGGTCGGGCCGGGGGGCGGGTCATCCTCGGTGGACGTGAATACCAGCTGAGCACGGAGCGGCCCCTTCGCGTGAGCGTTTCAGCCGGCACCATGGAGCATCGAGCCGCATGGGACCTGCATGGGACCGAACCAATGCTCCATCGTGGCGGTTCGCCGGGCCGGTGCGACGTTACTGGGGTTAGGGGTGTGGCTGGTGTTGTGCCTGCGGGGTTTCAGGGGTTAGCGGGCGGCTCGGCGTCGGTGGCCTTCGTAGTCGGGAGTGACGCCGGGGCGGACGGGACGTCTGCGGCGGACGAAGACGATCAGCAGGGCCTCGCCGAGGAGGAACAGGCCGGCGACTACCGCGAGGATAATCAGACCGAGCGAATGGCCTGGCCGGACGTGGGCGGGCGGGGGCGCGTGGACCGCGACCATGACGGGGACCGCCTTGTCGGGCGTGCCGGGGCGCTGAGACGTTCCGCCGACGACAGCCTGGGTGGTCAGCGTGTAGCGTCCCGGTTTCGCATTGGCCGGCAGGCGGCCGGAGAGGACGATCCGGCCGGTTGCCCCGGCCGGCAGGGTGCCGGTGCAGGTCATGGTGGAGCGGTCACAGTGCCAGGCGGATATGCCGCTGGTGGCGTGCGCGGCGGTGTAGTCCAGACCGTGCTGCAGGCCGAACTTCACGCTCACCTTGTAGGCCGTCTGGGCCGACGGCGCGTTCGCGACGGTCACGGAGGCGTCAAAGGCGCCGCCGACCGCGCCGCTCCCGGTTCCGGGCGTCACGGTGACGGCGCTGTAGCCGAAGCTCCAGCGGGGCCCGGCCGGGCAAGCGCGGCGAACCACCGAGACTCCGGCCGACACCGGTCCGCTCAGCCCGGCGCAGGTGCGCAGGCTGGACAGGTGGCCGGTGGTGCCGTTGTACCGCCAGACCTGGCCGACGCCTCCTCCGCACTCGTCGACGAAGTCGATGTACAGGGGGGCGCCGCCGTGGCCGGAGCCGGCCTCCAGGCAGTAGCCGATTCCGTTCCTCAGGACGCCGGCCGGGGTCAGCGACCACTGCTGGGCCTCGACGGCGTGGTCGCACGTCTCCAGCAGGATCGGGAGGCCGTAGCCGGTGGCCTGCCAGCACAGGTGCGGGTGCCCGACCGGATTGATCTGGACGGGCCCGAGGGTGGTGCCGCCGCTTGCGGACGCGGGGCTTCCCGCGGCGAGAATCACCCCGATGGTCAGGACCATGATCGTCCTCAGCCAGTGAACGCTGCGCATCGGCACGGCCCCCCTGAACCATCTGTCACACATAGCGACTGAACGATTACAGGAGAGCCTACGGGCCGCGCGCGAGACGCTGGCCCTGATTGGGATAACTGAGCAGCTAGAGCATCCCTGTGGGCCTGGGGGCCGCCGGACAGCCGCTCGGCCGACCAAGCGCGACGGTAGTACAGCTGCGCGTCGCGCTCCCGGGTGAAGCCGATGTCGCCGACCATTCCGATCGCGGCTTCGGCCGCGCGACGGTAGCACTCGCCGGCCTGCAGGGCGGCGGCGTGGGCCGCCTTCTGGGCGTCGGCGGCGCTGACGTCGGTCGCGGCCGCGGCGTACCGGGCGGCCGCCGAGACGTTCTCCAGGTCGGCGAGCATCTCGACGCAGAAGCTGGCCACCGCCTCAAAGGAGCCGGCCGGGCGCTCGGACTGACCCTGCTCCCGGATGTAGGCCAGGCTGGCGTCCAGGCACCAGCCGATGCCGCCCGCGGCCTCCGCGGCGGTGCCGATCAGGAACTCGCGCTCGGCCCGGGCCAGCGCCGGGCCCGCGTCCTTGGTGAGCAGGACGGCGGGGGTCGCTTCGAAGGTGAGGATGCTGATCCGCCGGGTCAGGTCCAGGTCCAGCTGGCGAGAGGTCCGCAGGCTCGGGGACCCGGTTTCGGCCAGGAACATGGCGAGACCGGATTCGGTGACCGCCGGGACCACCAGGATGTCCGCGGCGTGGGCCGCCACGACGTACCAGCGGCGGCCGGACAGCCGCCAGCCGCCGGTGCCGTAATTGGCCCGGACGCCATCGGGGCCCGGGGCCCAGTAGCCGGCCTCGTCGGCGGCCGCTACCGTGCCGACCACCGTCCCGGCGGCCAGCTGGGGCAGCCAGCGCTCGCCGGCCTCGCGGTGGCCGGTCTCCAGCAGGGCCCCGGCCGCCACCGAACTGGGCAGGAACGGGCCGGGGTACAGGGCCCGGCCGAGCTCGACGTGGATGGCGCACGCCTCGACCTGGGATTTTCCGAGTCCGCCGAACTCCTCCGGAATCGTCCAACCGGCCAGTCCCAGCTGGCTCGCCAGCTGGGCGTGCAGTTCGGGACGGTAGCCGGGCTCGCTCTCCAGGGCGCTGCGCAGTTCGGCGGAGGACAGCTGGTCGGTCAGGAATGCGCGCAGGGTGTCATGCTGAGTGTGCGGGTCTTCGCTGACGTCGACCGAGTCCTGAATCATCGTGAAGGCCGCTCCCTCACCTGCGGCGCGCCGACCTGGGGACATCGGCGACGAACCGGGTCAGCCGTCTCATATTCTCAGACAGGACGCTTCTATTCAGGGCAATCTGCGGACCGGCCGTCTCGCTGGGAGGCGTGTCGCGCTTGGTGGCGCAAGGACCACGGCTCGTTCGGCATAAATTTGAGGACAGCACCGGGGATGGCGGGCCAGGGGGTTGACCGAGATGAGTGAACTCGTTCGGTACGAAGCGAGCGACGAGGTGGCCACCGTCACCTTGGATTCCCCGCACAACCGTAACGCCTTGTCCGCTCAGCTCCTGGCCGAGATGTCGGACCGGCTGAGCGAGGCGGGCGCGGACCAGGCGGTGCGGGCGGTCGTGCTCACGCACACCGGCCGGTCGTTCTGCTCCGGCGCCGATCTGGCCGCCGCGGGCACCGGCTCGCTCGGCGCCGCGGGCACCGCGGTCATGGCTTTGCTCAGGCTGATCGTGGAGCTGCCCAAGCCGGTGATCGCGCGGATCGCGGGGCACGTGCGGGCGGGCGGCATGGGCATCGTGGGCGCGTGCGACCTGGCCATCGCGGCGGAGGGCGCGTCGTTCGCGTTCACCGAGGCACGGATCGGCCTGGCCCCGGCGATGATCTCGCTGACCACGCTGGACATCATGGATTCGCGTCAGGCCATGCGGTACTACCTGACCGGCGAGACGTTCGGCGCGTCGGTGGCGGCGCGGCTGGGTCTGATCACGGCGGCCTGCGCGGGCGAGGAGCTCGACGGCGTGGTCGGGGGGCTGGTCGCGCAGCTGCGCGAAACTTCGCCGCAGGGCGCGGCGGAGACCAAGATGCTGCTGACCGCGCCGCGGCGGCAGCGGCTGGACGCGGCGGGCCCGGAGATGGCGGAGCTGTCGGCACGGCTGTTCGGGAGTCAGGAGGCGCAGGAAGGCATCCGCGCGTTCCTGGAGAAGCGGGCACCCGCCTGGCGGACCCGCGAATTAGCGCGGCAGGTCCGCGGGGACGGTGACGACCCGGGAGCGCAGGTACTCCCCCAGGCCCTTGGCCTGCGGGTCGGGGCGGGTCGTGGCGGACACGCCGGGAGCGAGCAGGCCGTGGACGACGAAGTTGAGGGCCAGCAGGTTCGGCAGCTCGTAGCGGTCGACCTCGAGGTCGGCGGCCTCGGTGAGGAGCTCGCGGAACCGGCCGACGGTCAGGTGCCGGCGCAGCCACGCGTAGGCGGCGGGGCTGACCGCCCACAGGCCCACGTTCGCGTTGCCGCCCTTGTCGCCGGACCGGGCGCCGCACAGCCGTCCGAGCGGGACGGCGACCAGCGGGCCGGTCGGTTGCTCCGGGTCAGGGCCGGCGGGCTCGGGTGAGGGGTCCGGCACGGCCTGTCCCGGGGGATCATCAGTTCTATGCCGAACGGCCATGGTGCTTCCGTCCGGCAGGTACACCTGTTCCGTGACCACGCGCCGTGGGACGAGAGCCGGCCAGTAGATCCCGTAGGCGCTGGCGCCGGCGGGCGGGGTGGTGGTGTGGAAACCGGCGTATCCGGCCAGGGCGAGCTCGGTGATCGCGTCGGAGAACGCCCGGCCGACCTTGCGTTCGTCCTGGTCCTTCACGGTGATGCGCAGGTGCGCGGTGGCCAGTTCGTTGACCGGGGCGTCCGGGCGATCGAAGCGCAGCAACCGGATGTCAACGTCCTCGTACTGGCCGGCGCCGCCNNAGGCCGGTGATGACCATGGTCATCGTGTTGCGGTAGCCGCCGAGCATGTTGAGCGCGACCTTGAGGTCGTCGGTCGGCGGGCTGCCGCGGGTGCCGGTCAGCGTCACCCGGTCCGGGCCGGCCTGCTCCAGGCCGATGGTGTCGAAGTGCGCGGTCACGTCGGGGTTGAGGTAGGCGGGTGCGCCGATCTCGTAGAGCAGCTGGGCGGTGACGGTACCGACCGAGACAAGCCCGCCGGTGCCGTCGTGCTTGGTGATGACGCTGCTGCCGTCGGCGGCGACCTCGGCGATAGGGAACCCCGGGGAGCGGCGGTCGGTGATCTCGTTCAGGAAGCTGTAGTTGCCGCCCGTGGCCTGCGGGCCGCACTCGATGACATGCCCGGCGGCGACCGCGCCGGCCAGGGCGTCCCAGTCGTCGCGGGCCCAGCCGTGCCACCAGGCGGCGGGCCCGGTGACCAGGCTAGCGTCGGTGACCCGGCCGCATATGACGATGTCCGCGCCGGCTTGCAGCGCCGCCGTGATGCCCCAGCCGCCGAGGTAGGCGTTGGCGGTGATCACCGGGAGTTCGGCCTTGGCCAGCGGCACGCCAGTGTCGAGGTTGGTGAACTCGTGGCCGTCGGCCTGCAGGTCCTCGATGGCCGGGGCCAGGTCGTCGCCGGTCAGGTAGGCGACCTTCGCGCTCGGGGCTAGCTCGGTGAGCTTGGCGGCCAGGGCCTCGGGGTTGAGGCCGCCGGCGTTGGCCACCACCTTGACGTCGCGCTCCAGGCAGGTGCCGAGCACGTCCTGCATCTGGCGCAGGAAGGTGGTGGCGTAGCCGAGGCTTTCGTCTTTGCGGCGGGCCTTCCAGAGGATCAGCATGGTGAGCTCGGCGAGGTAGTCGCCGGTCAGCACGTCGATCGGGCCGTCCAGCATTTCCCGGGCGGCACTGATGCGGTCGCCGTAGAACCCCGAGCAGTTCGCGATGCGGACGGGCCTATTCATCGGCTTTCGCTTTCTTGGCTGGCGCCCGGCCGGGACCCGGCGGGCCGGCGAAGGCCTGGGCGATGGCCATCCACTCTTGCGCCGCCAGGCCATCGATGGTGAGGGCGAGGTCGTCGCGGTGCCTGCGCTGGGTGACGAGCAGGCAGAAGTCCAGGGCCGTTCCGGTCACCCGGTCCCCAGCGTCGGCCGGGCCCCAGGTCCACAGGGCGCCATCCGGGGCGGCCAGTTCGACGCGCACCGGGGTCTCGGGCGGGGTCTGGCCGCGGACGGCGTAGCTGAACGCGCGCGTGCCGACGCCGATGTGCGCGACGTGACGCAGCCGACGGGTTGGTTCGCGGGTGACGGCGAGGGCATCGGCGATGTCCTGGGTGTGCGCCCAGGTCTCCATGAGCCGCGCGGTCAGCGACGACGCGGCGCTCATAGCGGGCCCGAACCAGGGCAGCCGTGCCGCGGGGTCAAGGTTTGCGAACGTCCCGAGCAGCGCGGCACGGGCGTCCTCGAACCAGGCCAGCAGCTGGGCGCCGGTGCGGTCGCGGTAGCGGGTGGCGATGATGGCGGGATCGATGCCCCCGGCCGCCTGCGCCGCGGCCAGCTCGGCGCGGAACTCGCCGGGGCGGACCGCGGACTGGACCGCGACCTCGTCGAAGAAGGCCAGGTGGCCGATCTGGTCGGCGATGTCCCAGCCGGCGGCCGGGGTCGGCGTGTGCCAGCCGGGCTCGTCGAGGCCGACGATCAGGGCGCGGGTGACGGCGGACTCGGCGGCCAGGTCCGCGGCGAGCGCGGCCATGTCGACCGGCATGACGCTAGCTCTCCGCTTCGGTTGGGCTCGATTCGGCTGGGCTCGATTCAGCTGGGCTCGATTCGACCATGGCGAGAACCTGGCCGGTGCTGACCTGCTCCCCCGCCTTGGCCCGGAGTTCGGCGACCACGCCGGCGGCGGGCGCGGCCACCGTCTGCTCCATCTTCATCGCCTCCAGTACCAGCAGCGGCTGACCCGCGGTCACGAGGGCGCCGACCTCGACCAGGACGCGCCGGACCAGCCCGGGCATGGGGGCGAGCAGCGACCCGGCGGGGGCCGGCTTCTCCGGATCACCGAACCGCGGCACCTCGGTCAGGGCGCTGGACCCGTCGCTGGCGTCGACATAGGTGTCGGGACCGATCCGGTGCACCCGGTAGACCCGGCGTATCCCGTCGATTTCCAGGTCGACCCGGCCTGTTCCGGATCTTCCGAGGATCTCGACCTGGTCCAGCGGCACGTCGTTTACCGACGCCCGGACGGTATCGCCGAGGATCCGGTAGGCGACGTCGTACTGCTCACCCGCGGCGGTGTAGCTGACGCGCTGCGGCGCGGAGAAGACGTTGCGCCAGCCCGAGGGCAGGGTGCCGAGCACGGGGGCCGCGGCACGACTGACCGCCTGGCGGGCTAGCGCCGCGACCAGCGCGTGCCGTGCCGTCGCCGGTACGGCCGTTCCGGTCCCGGCTCCGGTCAGGGCTGCGGGCTCGTGGCGGGTTAGGTAGCCGGTGTCGGTGGCGCCGGCCAGGAAGTCCGGCTCGCGCAAGATGGCCACCAGGAGGTCGCGGTTCGTGGTCAGGCCGTGGATCTCGGCGTCCCGCAGCGCCCGGGCCAGGCGCCGGGCCGCGCCGGCCCGGGTGCGGCCGTGCGCGATCACCTTGGCCAGCATCGCGTCATAGTGCGGACTCACCACCGACCCGTCACCGAACCCCGTGTCCACCCGCAGGCCGGGGCCGGACGGGATGGCGAAGCGGTGCAGCGTGCCGGTGACGGGCAGGAACCCGGCCGGGACGTCCTCGGCGTACAGGCGGACCTCGATGGCGTGCCCGCTGATCGTGGCCTCGCGAGCCTCGGGCGGCAGCGGCTCGCCCTCGGCGATGCGCAGCTGGAGCTCCACCAGGTCCAGGCCGGTGACTTGTTCGGTGACCGGGTGCTCGACCTGCAGCCGGGTGTTCATCTCCAGGAAGTAGAACGACCCGTCGCGGTCAAGCACGAACTCGACGGTGCCCGCGCCGGTGTAGCCGACCGCCCGGCCGGCCGCGACGGCGGCTTTGGTCAGCGCGGCGCGCAGCTCCCCGTCGACGGCCGGGGACGGGGACTCTTCCACGATCTTCTGGTAGCGGCGCTGGATGGAGCACTCGCGCTCGAACAGGTGGATCACGTCGCCGTGGGCGTCGCCGAGGATCTGCACCTCGACGTGGCGCGGGTCCGGAACGTAGCGCTCCAGAAATACGGTCCCGTCGCCGAACGCGGCAGCTGCCTCGTGGCGGGCGCTGTTGACCGCTTCTTCGAGTCGGGCCGGGTCGGTGACCAGCCGCATGCCGCGCCCGCCACCGCCGAACGCCGCCTTGACCAGCAGCGGGAAGCCGACCTGCGCGGCGGCGTCGTCACGGACGCGGTCGGCGTCGACGGTCACGCTGGGCAGCACCGGGACGCCCGCTGCGGCCATCATGGCCTTGGCCGCGACCTTGTCGCCCATGGCTGCGATCGTGCCTGGTGCCGGGCCGACGAAGATCAGGCCGGCGTCGGCGCAGGCCCGAGCGAACGCGGCGTCCTCGGACAGGAACCCGTAGCCCGGATGGATGGCGTCGGCACGGGTCGCGACCGCCGCGGCGATGATCAGGTCGGCCCGCAGGTAGGTGTCGGCGGGCGCCGCTCCGGGCAGCCGGACGGCCTCGTCGGCCAGCGTCACGTAGGGAAGGCCTGCGTCCGGGTCGGAATAGACGGCGACGGTGGCGATGCCCAGGGCGTGCGCGGTCCGGATGACCCGAGCCGCGATCTCGCCGCGGTTGGCGATTAGGAGTTTTCCGATTCGCGTTTCCGGCGCGGAGGTCACTGCCGCCGCTGCTGTCACTGGTATCACTGGCGTCACATCCGGAACACGCCGAAGCCGCGGCGGCCGGCTACCGGGCCGGAGTGCGCGGCCGACAGGGTCAGGCCCAGGACGGTGCGGGTGTCGCGGGGGTCGATGATGCCGTCGTCGTACAGTCGCGCGGTGACGAAGAAGGCGTGCGACTCGGCCTCGATCTGGGCCTCGATCGCGGCCGTGCGGGCCAGGTCCGCCTCCTCGTCGAACGGCCGTCCGGCCGCTGTGGCCGAGGCCCGGCCGACGATCGAGAGCACCCCGGCGAGCTGGGCCGCGCCCATCACGGCGAGCTTGGCGCCGGGCCAGGCGAAGATGAACCGCGGATCGAAGGCCCGGCCGGACATGCCGTAGTTCCCGGCGCCGAACGAGGACGCCATCGTGACCGTGAGGTGCGGGACTTCGGAGTTGGCCACCGCGTTGATCATCTTGGCGCCGTCCTTGAGGATGCCGCCCCGCTCATAGCTGGTACCGACCATGTAGCCGGTGGTGTTCTGCAGGAAGATCAGCGGCGTGTCGGTCTGGTTGGCCAGCAGGATGAACTCGGCGGCCTTCTGCGACTCCTCGCTGAACAGCACACCCCGGTGGTTGGCCAGCACCCCGACCGGGTACCCGTGGACGCGAGCCCAGCCGGTCACCAGCGAGGTACCGTACAGCGGCTTGTACTCGTCGAAGTCCGAGTCGTCCACCACCCGGGCCAGGATCTCCCGCGGGTCGAACGGCACCTTCGCGTCGGCGGACACGATCCCGAGGATCTCATCAGGGTCATACCGCGGTCCCGTCACGGGTCCCGGCGGCGGACCCTGCTTGCGCCAGTTGATCCGGGCCATGATGTCGCGGCCGATGCGGATCGCGTCGTACTCGTCGACCGCGAAGTAGTCGGACAGGCCCGAGACGCGGGAGTGCATCTCGGCCCCGCCGAGCGACTCGTCGTCGGCCTCCTCGCCGGTGGCCATCCGCACTAGCGGCGGCCCGCCCAGGAACACCTTGGCCTGCCGGTCCACCAAGACCGCGTAGTCGCACATGCCCGGCACGTACGCGCCGCCCGCGGTGGAGTTGCCGAACACCAGGGCCACCGCGGGCACCCCGCTGGCGGACAGCGCGGTGAGCTCGTGGAAGATCCGGCCCGCCGGGACGAACAGGTCGGCCTGGGTCGGCAGGTCCGCGCCGCCTGACTCGACTAGGTTCATCACCGGCAGCCGGTTGATCCGCGCGATCTCCAGTGCGCGCAGGCTCTTGCGCAGCGAGTAGGGGTTCATCGCGCCACCGCGGACGGTCGGATCGTGCGCTATGATCACGCACTCGACGCCGGAGACCACACCGACGCCGGTCACCAGGCTCGCTCCGACGGTGAACTCGGTGCCCCACGCGGCCAGCGAGGACAGCTCCAGGAACGGGCTGTCCGGGTCGAGCAGGAGCTCGACCCGTTCCCGGGCGAGCAGCCTGCCCCGGTCCCGGTGCCGCTGCTGATAGCGCTCCCCGCCGCCGGCGATGGCCAGCTCGAGCTGCTTGTCCAGCTCCTTCAGGAGGGCTAGCTGGGCCTGCCGGTTGGCCCGGAAGGTCTCGTCGCGCGGGTCGAGGCGGGAGGTGAGCACCGGCACGTGGTCAGCCCTCCTCGTAGTGCTTGGTGCGCTCGGCCCGTATCACGTTCTTTTGGATCTTGCCGGTGGAAGTCTTGGGCAGCCGGTCGACGAAGACCACCGACTTGGGCACCTTGAAGCCGTCGAGCCTGGTCTTCAGCGTCGCGATCAGCTCGGCCGCGTCGATGGTCTGACCCGGCTTGGGCACCACGAACGCGGTGACCGCCTCGTCCCACCGCGGGTGCGGCAGCCCCACTACGACCACCTCGGCGACCCGCGGGTCGGCCGCGTAGACGGCCTTCTCGACCTCGATCGAGGCGACGTTCTCCCCGCCGGTCTTGATCACGTCCTTGTACCGGTCGGTGAACCACAGCACGCCGTCCTCGCCGAACCGGCCCACGTCGCCGGAGTGGAACCAGCCGTACTCGAACGCCTTATCGGTAGCCTCCCGGTCGTACAGGTAGCCGGACATCGTGCTCGGTCCCCGGTAGACGATCTCGCCGGTCTCGCCCGTCGGCAGCAGGTCGCCGTCCGGGCTCATGATCGCGACCTGGACGCCGATCAGCGGGGTACCCACCGCGCCGATGTGGGACAGCTGGTGCTCGGGCCGGAACAAGGTGGTGATCGGGCTCATCTCGGTCTGCCCGAACAGCAGCGCGAAGTCGCAGCCGAACCCGGTCAGGCAGCGGCCGATGAGATCGTCGGGCATGGGCGCCATCGCGTACACCGCGCGGCGGAGGCTCAGCAGGTCGCGGTCGGCAAAGCCTTCGTGGTCCAGCAGGGCGCGGTACATCATCGGCAGCCCGAAGACCTGGGTGATCTGCTCGCGCTCGATCAGGTCGAGCAACGCGGCCGGGTCGAACCCGCGCAGCACGTAGATCGTCGCGCCGACCAGGATCGCCGGGGTGCAGAACGCGTTGAGCTGCGCGGTATGGAACATCGGCATCATCGCGGCGAACCGGTCGCGGGCGTTCCACCCGGAGTCGAGCGCGCCGGACATCGACTCCAGGTAAATCGCCAGGTGAGAACCGACCACGCCCTTGGGGAACGACGTGGTGCCGGAGGTGTACAGGTAGCTCAGCGCATCACGGTCATCGACGAAGCACTCCGGCTCTCGCGCATGGTCATGGCTGCTCAGGGCCTCGAGGGTGGTCCAGGCCCGGTCGGCGGGCTCGGGCTCGTAGCTATTCTGGGTGCCGGGAGCGACGACTACGTCGAGGACCTCGGGCACCTTGGCGATGGCGTCCCGCATCGCGGCCGCCAGCTGGGTCTCGATCACGATGCCGCGGGCCCGCGAGTGGCCGAGCACGTAGGCCACCTCGTCCGACCGCCAGCCCAGGTTGACCGGCACGCAGATCACGCCGAGCTTGGCGCACGCGTAGTAGACGGCCAGGAAGTCGGCGCTGTTGCCGGAGGCGACCGCAAGCGCCGCGCCGCGCTCGTAGCCGAGCCCGGCCAGGCCGTGCGCGATCCGGTTGACGTAGGCGTTGAAGTCCGCGTAGCTGAAGCGGCGGTCGCCGTCGACCACCGCGAGCTGGCCGGGGCGGGCCGCGGCGGAGCGGGCCAGGCTGTCGCCGACGTTGATCCGGCCGATGAGGTTGCGCGCGAGGTCCATCGGTCGCTCCTCTAGTAGGACCGGGGCAGGCCCAGGCTGTGCTGGGCGACGAAGTTGAGGATCATCTCCCGGCTGACCGGCGCGATGCGCAGCAGCCGCGCCAGTCCCCAGTAGGGCATCAGGCCGTACTCGGTGGACACGCCGTTTCCGCCGTGGGTCTGCATGGCGGCGTCGAGGGCGGCAGCCGCCGCCTCGCCGGCGGCGTACTTGGCCATGTTGGAGGATTCTCCCGCGGCCTCGCCGTGGTCATGCTGCCAGGCGGCCTGGCGGGTCATCAGCGCGGCGAGCTCGGTCTCGATCTTCGCCTTAGCCAGCGGATGGGATACGCCCTGATGGGCGCCGATCGGCTGGGACCAGACCGTGCGCTCGTTGGCGTACCGGGCCGCGGCGGTCAGCGCGTACCTGGCCACGCCGACGCCCAGCGCGGCACCGGTGATCCGCTCCGGGTTCAGCCCGTGGAACACCTGCCGGAAGCCCGCGCCCTCCTCGCCGACCAGCGCGTCCGGGCCCACATGGACATGGTCGAAATGCAGGGTGAACTGCCGCTCGGGGAGCAGCAGGTCGACCGGCAGCAGGCGCTTGTCCAGGCCCGCGGCGTCGGTCGGGACGATGAACAGCGAGAGCGCGTCCTGGCCGGTCTTCGCCACCACCAGGAGCGCCTCGGCCTCGTCTACCCCGGAGATGTAGTACTTGGTGCCGTTCAGCACCCAGTCCTCGCCGTCCCGCTTTGCCGTCGTGGACAGGCGATGGGTGTTGGAGCCGGCGTCCGGTTCCGTGATCGCGAACACCATCTTCGAGGTGCCGCTGGCCAGGCGGGGCAGCCAGGTCTCGCGCTGCTCCCCGGTGCCGAACTCAGTGAGCACCTCGGCCGAGATCGCGGCGGAGACCACCAGGAGCAGTAGCGGCGTGCCCGCCGCGGCGATTTCCTCGCAGACCAGCTCGAGCTCGGTCAGTCCCCCGCCGCCACCGCCGTACGCCTCGGGAATGTTCACGCCGATGAACCCGGCTTCGCCCAGGGCCTTCCAGAGCTCGGAGCACGGGCGCCGTTCGGCGGCCCGCTCGGCGTAGTAGCGCGGCCCGTAATCCTTGGCGATCCCGGCCACGGCGGCCCGGAGCGCCCGGTGCTCGGTGGATTCAGCAAAGTCCACACCGACCCCCAGAATCCGGAGATTGTGACTCATCGTTCACTAGCGACCTTAACGCCTCCGCCTGAGCGCCTATGAACTCCAGCCGGGCGTCCTGATCAAGTCCATCAACAACCTGGCCGATCCCACCACGATCGCCATTCAGGCCTTTTCCGAAGTCAGGTTGAGCAGCAGGACGCCTGAGCCGACGGTGCGCGAGTCCGTGACGGTGAGCTTGGCGGGAACGGGGATCGAGTCCGGGAAGGCTCGCTTGCCCTGGCCCAAGATGATCGGGAAGACCATCAGGCGGTACTCGTCCACTAGGTCGTGCTGGGCCAGCGTGTGGACCAGTTGAGCGCTGCCCTCGACCAGCAGGGTGCCGCCGGGCTGGTTCTTGAGGGCCGCCAGCTCGGCCGCAACGTCGCCCCGTACCACCGTGGTGGGGCCCCAGGACGCCTCGGCGTCGGTGAGTGTCGAGGAGACGACGTACTTGTGGATGGTGTTCATCCGCTGGCCGAAGTCGTCGCCGCCCATGCCCGGCCACGCGGCCGCGAAACCCTGATAGGTGACCCGGCCGAGCAGGAGCGATTCGGCGTCGAACAGCTCCTCGTACTTGAACTGGTCGCCTTCTTTCCCGCGGTCGAAATCAAAGGTCCACCGAGGCTCTTCCATGACCCCGTCAAGCGACACGAACTCGGTGACCACGATCCTCGTCATCGCCCCGTTCCTCTCGTTGTTGCGGCTCCGGCCCGGTACCGGCTCTCATCCCCATACGAACGGCCGCCGCACTGATCGACAAGTTTCGGCGGCGAGATTTCGCTGTATCTGCCGCGGCTGGGTTCCCACCGTTTAGATGGCGATAGTAGCTGGCGATCGGAGTGGTGAGGGCTGTCAGCGCTGGCCCGGGACCCTCGCAGGGGCGCGCGGACCATGTTCCTCGACGCGTACACGGCAGGACCGTGACAGGCTCGCGGCGAGATGTTTTCGTTGCGTTCGGGCTGGCGACTGTGGTGTTGCCCGCCAGCCACGGTGGGGTCACGGCGGCGGCGGGAGTAACCACGGTCGTTCGGAAAAATGATCTTGAATTCAGGGTCAGCGGAGCAGTTCTCGAGCGATGACGAGCTGCTGGATCTGGCTGGTGCCTTCGTAGATTCGGAACAGGCGGACGTCACGGTAGAGGCGTTCGACGGGGATACCGCGGATGTAGCCGGAGCCACCGTGGATCTGGACGGCGCGGTCGGCGATCCGGCCGACGGCTTCGCTGGCGAAGTACTTGGCCGCGGACGGGGCGAGGCGCTGATCGGTCCCGGCGTCGTACTGGGCGGCCGCGTCGAGGACCAGGGACCTGGCGGCCACGTACTCGGTGTAAGAGTCGGCGAGCATGGCCTGGACCAGCTGGTATTCACCGATCCGGTGGCCGCCTTGGGAGCGTTCCTTGGCGTAGGCGACACTCTCGTCGATCAGCCGGGCCGCCACGCCGACGCAGAGGGCGGCGATGATCAGCCGGCCGTGGGCCAGGCTCCGCATGGCGGTGGCGTAGCCGGCCTGGGCCGCCTCGCCGACCAGCGCGTCGGCCGGGACCCGGACACCGGTCAACGCGACGTCGGCGGTCCACGCGCCAGCCTGGCCCATCTTGTGGTCCCGGGCCGCAACGGCTACCCCTTCGGTGCGGGCAGGCACGATGAAGACGCCGATGCCCTTGCCGGGCGGGGCGTCCGGATCGGTGCGCGCGAACAGCATGAAGACATCCGCGGCCGGCGCGTTGGTGATGTAGCGCTTCAGGCCGTCGATGACCCAGCTGCCGTCCTGCGATATCGCCGTGGTGACCAGGCGGCTCGGGTCGGACCCGGCGTCGGGCTCGGTCAGGGCGAAGGAGGCGACGACCTCGCCGGAGGCCAGCCGCGGCAGCCAGTACTTGCGCTGCTCCTCGGTCCCGGCCAGGACCAGGACCTGCCCGGCGATCCCGTTATTGGTGCCGAACAGGGACCGGAACGCGGGGCAGGTGTAGCCGAGCTCGATGGTCAGCCGCGTCTGCTGGCCCACCGACAGGCCGAGGCCGCCGTAGTCCTCGGGCAGGGCGTAGCCGTACAGGCCCATCTCCTTGGCCTGCTCGATCAGCCGGGCGGGAATCTCGTCGGTTTCGTCGATGCCGGCCTCGGCGGGCATCACCTCGCGCCGGATGAACCCGCGCACCACGTCGAGCAACTGGTCGAATTCCGTCTCGGTCACCATGAGCGCGACCCTAACCTGCGGGGCCAGACGGCGGAAGACTTGGGTTCGCTATCGTCGGAATGGATGTCGTTCGAGATCAAACTGGACTGAGGCGGACATGGGTGAGGAGAACCTGGCCAGGCAGGCCGAGCTGGCGCTGGAGCGGCAGGGCGACCACGACTCGCTGTTCTACGAGGGCCAGTGGCACTCGGCCGGCTCGCTCGCCGACCGCGCGGCCAGGTTCGCGACCGGGCTGACCGACCTCGGCGTCCGGCCCGGGGACCGGCTGGTCGTGCTGATGGCGAACTGCCCGGAAGTCCTCATCACCTACAGCGCCGCGTGGCGGGTCGGGGCGGCGGTCACGCCGCTGATCTTCCTGGTAAGCGAGGATGAGCTACGCCACGCGCTGGTCGATTCGGGAGCGGTCGGCGTGGTGACCACGGCGGAGTTCCTGCCCAAGGTGTCCGCCACCCTGGCTGGGGCGGCGGAGGTCCGGTTCGTGGTGGTGCCCGGGGCCGGTGCCGCTCCGGATCCGGCGGCTCCCGGTGTTCCGGTGCTCGACTTCGCCCAGCTGGAGTTGGCCGCGCCGGGGTTGATCGTGGACCGGGCGGGGACCGACCTGGCCGCCCTGCTGTACACCGGCGGTACGACCGGCCGGTCCAAGGGCGTCCCGCTGTCCCACGCGAACCTGTTCTGGTGCGGCTGGGCGGCGCACCAGAACTCGGTGCGCGCCCAGGTGAGCACCTCGGTCCTGCCACTCCCCCTCGCGCACGCCTACGGTCTGCTGGTCTTCTGCGGCGGCTTTCACCGGGACGAGGGGGCCAGGACCATCCTGATGCGCTGGTTCGACCCGGCCGGGTGGTTGACGCTGGCTCAAGAGCACCGGGTGCAGGGCAGCGCGCTGGTGCCCTCGATGATCCAGATGCTGCTCGGCCAGCCGCTGGAGGAGGCCGACCTGTCCGAGCTGACGTCCATCTCCTCCGGGGCGGCGCCGCTGCCCGCGGAGGTCCGGCGGGAGTTCGAGGCGCGGGTGCCGACCGCGAAGATCTACGAGGGCTATGGGTGCACCGAGTCGGCCACGCTCATCTCGGCCAATCCCGCCGACGGACGCCGGGTGGGCAGCGTCGGGCTGCCGGTGGCGGGCTGCGAAGTGTCCATCCAGGACGACAGCGGCGCGAAGCTGTCCGCGGGCCAGGACGGCGAGATCTGCGTGCGTTCGCCCGGGGTAATGAGCGGGTACTGGCATGCGCCGGATTCGGCGGCCACCGTGCTCGCGGGCGGCTGGCTGCACACCGGCGACATCGGGCACCTGGACGCCGACGGCTACCTGTACGTGGTGGACCGCAAGAAGGACCTCATCCTGCGGGGCGGGTTCAACGTGTTCCCGCGGGACGTGGAGGACGTGCTGGTCGCGCACCCGGCGGTCGCGCTGGCCGGGGTGGTGGGACGGCCGGACGTTCGGCTCGGGGAGGAGGTGGTGGCGTTCGTGTCGCTACGAGCGGGAGCTTCGGCGACGGCGGAGGAACTCAGCGAGCACGCCCGCAAGCATCTGGGAGCGAACAAGTACCCGCGGCAGATCACGATCGTGCCCGCCATACCGCTGACCAGTGTCGGCAAGCTCGACCGCAAGAAGCTGCGGCAGTGGGTGGCCGAATCCAGCCAGCAGCTCACTTAAAAGGGAAGGACCCAGCGATGACCAGCCCGGAACTGCCGCGGCAGGACTGCGCGGCGATGGTGGTAGGCGGCCCGACCACCATTCTCGACGTCGGGGGGCTGCGCATCATGAGCGACCCGACCTTCGACCCGCCTGGCCCGCACGGCTACCTGACCAAGACCGCCGGGCCGGCCGTCACGCAGGACCAGATCGGATGGGTGCTGGGCCCACTTCTGCGAAGGACGCGACGACCTCGCTCGCGCCTTCGATGACGCCGGGGTGAGCGCGCGCCTGCGCCTCGGCGACCACGGAACCTGGGTTCCGCTTCCCCTACCTAGATACCAGCCAATCCAGAACGGCACCAATGTTCCAGCGGTGCTGCTATGGCGACACCAATGTTCCAGCGGTGTCGGTCTACTCCTCGGCCGACGGCCGTCGGCCGACTCTGATGGGTGCTTTAGGTCGAGAGAGCGGGGAGGATCTGGGCGGTGACCTCGCCGAAGCCGACGGTGGCGCCGTCGGCGGCCGGGGCGGTGGCGGTGATCGTGACCTCGTCGCCGTCCTCCAGGAAGGACCGTACCGAGCCGTCGGGCAGAGCGAGGGGTTCGGCGCCGCCCCAGCTCAGTTCGAGCAGGCAGCCGCGCTGCTCGCGATCCGGGCCGCTGACCGTGCCGGAGGCGTAGAAGTCTCCGGTGCGGGTCGAGGCGCCGTTAACGGTCAGGTGGGCCAGCATCTGGGCGGGCGTCCAGTACATGGTGGCGAACGGTGGCCGGGCCACTACCTGGCCGTTCAGCTGGATCTCGAGCGCGAGGTCGAGGCCCCAGTTGTCGCTGCCGGAAAGGTAAGGCAGCGGTTCGGGGTCCTGCGGCGGCGGCCGGACCTGGGCGTGGGCCAGTGCCTCGAGTGGCACGATCCACGGCGAGATCGAGGTGGCGAACGACTTGGCCAGGAACGGGCCGAGCGGCCGCGATTCCCAGGCCTGGATGTCGCGGGCCGACCAGTCGTTGACCAGGAACGCGCCGAACACGTGGTCCGCGAACCCATCGACCCCGATCGGCGAGCCCGGCGACGACCCCACGCCGACCACGAAGCCGACCTCGGCCTCGAAGTCCAGCCGCTGGGACGGGCCGAACGTCGGGGCTGACTCCGCCGGTAGCTGCCCACGGGGGCGCGTGACCGGCGTACCGGACAGCACCACCGTGCCCGAACGTCCGTGGTAGCCGACGGGCAGGTGCTTCCAGTTGGGCATCAGCGCCTCGCCGCCCGGTCGGAACAGCCGTCCGACGTTAGTCGCGTGGTTCTCACTGGCGTAAAAGTCCACGTAGTCACCGACCTCGAACGGCCGGTGCAGCCGCACCGCGGACAGCGGGTGCAGCGCGGCTTCGACGCTGGCCCGGTGGCGTTCGTCGGTCAGCAGTTCGGTGACCCGGGCCCGGACGTCACGCCACCGGGGCCGGCCCTGGGTCATGAAGGCGTTCAGCGACGGCTCGGCGAAGACCTGCTCGCCGAGCACCTGCGCCAGGTCGAGCACCGAGTCGCCGATCCGGACCCCGACCCGTGGGGTCGTCGGGTCTCGGGCACCAGCAGAAAAAACGCCGTACGGAAGATTGGTCACCCCGAACAGCGAGCCAGCCGGCAGCTCAAGCCAGGTCAGGCGTCCTCCCCGTCCCCATTGAGGTGGCGCAGGATCTCGCCAGTGTAGATCTGCCGGGGCCGGGCGATCTTCTGCTCCGGGTCGGCCGAGCCCTCCTCCCACTGGGCCAGCCAGCCGGGCATGCGCCCGATCGCGAACAGCACCGGGAACATCGCCACCGGGAAGCCCATGGCCTGGTAGATGATGCCCGAGTAGAAGTCCACGTTCGGGTAGAGCTTGTGGCTGACGAAGTAGTCGTCGTCCAGCGCGATCCGCTCCAGCTCGAGCGCGATGTCCAGCAGCGGATTGCGCCCGGTGACCTCGAACACTTCGTCGGCGACGCCCTTGATGATCGTGGCCCGCGGGTCGAAGTTCTTGTACACGCGGTGGCCGAACCCCATCAGGCGCAGCTCGCCGTTCTTGACCCGGGTGATGTAAGCGGGCACGTTGTCGACCGAGCCGATCTCGCGGAGCATGTTGAGTACCTGCTCGTTCGCGCCGCCGTGCAGCGGGCCGTACAGCGCGGCCGCCGCCGCGGCCGCCGCCGAGTACGGGTCGGTCTGGGAGCTGGCCACGCTGCGCATCGCGTTGGTCGAGCAGTTCTGCTCGTGGTCGGCGTGCAGGATGAACAGCACGTCCAGGGCGTGCTCGAGGATCGGGTCCGGGCTGTACTTTGGCTCGGTCATCCGGTCCATCATGTTGAGGAAGTTGCCCGCGTACGACAGTTCGTCGTCCGGGTAGGCATAGGGCAGGCCCCGTGCGTGCCGGTAGGCGAAGGCCGCGAGCGTGGGCATCTTGGCGATCAGCCGCACCACCTGCTTGTGCTGCACGTCCTTGTCGTGGACGGCCTTCGCCTCGGGGTAGAAGGTAGACAGCGCGGCCAGCGTGCTGACCAGGATGCCCATCGGATGGGCGTCGTGGTGGAAGCCGTCGATGAACTTCTTGACGTTCTCGTGCACGAACGTGTGGTGGGAGATCTCGTGGGACCAGGCGGCGGACTCTTTCTTGTCCGGCAGGTCGCCGTTCAGCAGCAGCCAGGCCACGTCCAGGAAGGACGCACGCTGGGCCAGTTCCTCGATCGGGTAGCCCCGGTAGCGCAGGATGCCCTTGTCACCGTCGATGAAGGTGATGGCGCTGCGGCAACTCGCGGTGTTCTGGAAGGCCGGGTCGTAGGCGAGCAATCCGAAGTCGTCTTCGGAGGTCTTGATCTGCCGTAGGTCCATTGCGCGGATAGCGCCATCGACGATAGGGAGTTCGTAGCTGCGGCCGGTTCGTGAGTCGGTTACGCGCAGCGTGTCGTTCGTGGTCATGTCTAGACCATAGGCCGTCCGGATGGGTGCTAGACAGACCCTAAGATCGTATGTCTCACCTTTTGACCCTCAGCCGAGCTGGAAAGAGCGTTTGGCCAGGCCACCCCAGAAGCCCTCGACCACCGGGCATTGCGCGGCCAGGTCAGACTCGCCCGCGCCGAGGGTGACAAACAGCGGGGCGAAGTGCTCGGTGCGCGGGTGGGCGGTGCGGGCGGCCGGGGCCTTACGGGCGAAGTCGAGCAGCGCGTCCACGTCGCCGTCGGCCAGCATCCGCTTGCCCCAGTCGTCGAACTCACGCGACCACTGCGGCACTGGGCCCTCGAAGACGAACTCCCGCAGGTTGTGCGTGAAGAACCCGCTGCCCATGATCAGCACGCCCGCATCGCGCAGCGGGGCGAGCTTGCGGCCCAGGTCCATCAACTCGCGCGGGTCCAGGGTGGGCATGGACAGCTGGATGACCGGCACGTCGGCCTGCGGGTACATCTCTACCAGCGGCACGTACGCGCCGTGGTCCAGGCCCCGGTCGGCATGCTCGTGCACCTGGCCGCCGAGCAGCTTGCGCACGGCTTCGGCCAGCGCGGGCGCGCCCGGCGCCGGGTAGGTGACCTCGTAGTAGTGCTTGGGGAAGCCCCAGAAGTCGTAGTACAGCGGGACCGTGCGGGTCGCGCTCACCGAGGTGGGCGCGTTCTCCCAGTGCGCCGAGATGACCAGGATCGACTCCGGCCGCGGCAGCGCGGCGGACCAGGCGGACAGCTCTCCCGGCCAGATCGGGTCGTCGGCCAGCGGCGGCGCGCCGTGGCTCAGGTACACGGCCGGCATCCGGCTGCTGCTCACGGCCCCATGCTAACCCCGGCGGCCAGATTCGCCGGATATGACCGCCGGCTCAGGCGTCACGTTCGATGGGACAGCTCATGCAGCGGGGGCCGCCCCGGCCACGGCCGAGTTCGCCGCCGGGGACAGCGAGCACCTCGATGCCGTTGTCCTGCAGGTAGGTGTTGGTGGTCACGTTCCGCTCGTAGGCCACGACCACTCCCGGTTCGACGGCCAGCACGTTGCAGCCGTCATCCCACTGCTCGCGCTGCGCGGAGTGGACGTCCTGGACGGCGGTCAGGACGGTGATGAAGGGGCGGTCGAGCGCGGCGGCCATGGCCCGGTGCATGTCCTGCGGCGGGTGGTCGGTGACCTTGAGCTCGGTGGCGGTGGCGCCCGGCTCCACGGTGTAGGACGGCAGCATGCCCATCCCGGCGTACTTGCTGAACACGCCGTAGTCCGCCATGGTCAGGAGCGTGTCCAGGTGCATGAACGCGCGAGTCTTGGGCATGTCGATCGCGACCAGGCAGCGCGCCGCCTCGGCTTCGAAGAGCCGGTGGGCGAGCACCTCGACGGCCTGCGGGGTGGTCCGCTCGCTCATCCCGACCAGCACCGCCCCGTTGCCGATGACCAGGATGTCGCCGCCCTCGATGGTGGCCGGCCCGGCATCGGCGCCGTCGTACCAGACGTCGAACCGGGCCTGAGCGAACATCGGGTGCCAGCGGTAGATGGCCACGTCGGTGACGGTCTCCCGGATCCGGGCCGGCCGGCGCATCGCGTTGACCGAGACGCCGCCGTAGATCCAGCATGACGTGTCGCGCTGGTAGAGCAGGTTGGGCAGCGGAGCGAGCACGAAGCCGTCGGGGTCCAGAGAATGGAACGCGATGCTCTTGGGCTCCGGGCCGAGTTCGGCGATCTCGCGTTTGGTGATCCCGCCCGCCAGGAACTCGGCCAGGCGGGCCGAGTCCAGCCCGTCCATCGAGGCCCGCAGGGTCACGGCGGCCAGCGGCCCGTGCCAGCGCGGGTCGAACACCCGGTCCAGGATGTACTCACGCGCCTCCGGGATCTCCAGGGTCTGGGCCAGCAGGTCGCCGTAGTAGTGGACCACGACGCCGCGCGAGCGCAGCACCTCGGCGAACGCGTCATGCTCGGCCTGGGCCCGGCTGACCCACAGCACGTCGTCGAACAGCAGGTCGCTCGCGTTGTCCGGGGTCAGCCGCTTGAGCTCGAGGCCGGGGCGGTGCAGGATCACCTGCCGCAGCCGGCCGACCTCAGAGTCCACGTGGAACACGGCGCCCCCGTTCGGGATGGGACATCGCTTCGAAGGCTACCGAGGGCTGAGCAGTTGTTCGCCCCGGCGGCCGCTCCGCGACGTGCGCGCCGTCAGCCGAGGTAAGGGTCGACGATGGCCAGGAACCGGTGAATGTCGAACGGCTTGACCAGGAAATTCGCCGCGCCGGCGGCGAGCAGCCGGTCGATGATCGCCGGGTCTGAGTCGCCGCTGAGGATGATGACGGGGATGGCGGCGGTGGCTGGGTTGGCGGCCAGCTGGCGCAGGACCTGCTCGCCGCTGGAGTCGGGCAGGCGGTTGTCGAGCAGGATGAGGGCTGGCTGGTTGTCGATCGCGGTCGTGACGCCGTGGCCGCCGGTCATGGCGGTGTGCAGCTCGATGTCCGGGTGCTTGCGCTTGAGCACGCGCTGGAGGAGGAAGATATTGTCCTGGTCGTCGTCGATGCAGAGCACGACGCCGGTCATGGTGCCGGTACGGTCAGGGAGCCCGGGTAGGGCTCGTGGTCGTGCCGGGCGGTGAAGAAGTCGAGAAGCCGCCCCAGCTCAGCCAGGTCGAGTGGCTTGGTCAGGTAAGCGATCACGCCGTTGGCGCGCATGTAGCGGATGATGGCTGGTGAGGCCTCGGCGGACAAGATGGCAACGGGAATGCCAGCGGTTTCCGGCTTGCTCCGCAGGCGTCTCAGGACCTCGTCACCGTGCAGGCCGGGCAGGTGCAGGTCGAGGAGGATCAGGTCGGGAATCTCCTGGGTGGCGAGTTCGAGGCCGGCAGGCCCGGAGATGGCGTACTGCAGCCGGATGCCGGGCTTGGTCTTCACGAACCGGACGACTACTTCGATGTTCGCGGAGTTGTCCTCGATGTACAGGACGCGGATAGCCGTTCCGCTGGGATCATCTGGCGCGATCTGCTGCGGGACTCGGGCCATGTCGAGGCCTGAAGGCTCGGCCATGTCCGGTGCCCGCGGCAGGGTCACGGTGAAGACCGATCCTTCGCCCGGGGTGCTGGCGGCGGTGAGGTGCCCGCTCATGGCCTCGGCGAAGGCCCGGGCCAGGGGCAGCCCGATCCCGGTGCCCTCGATCGCGGTCTGCGACGCGCCGAGCCGCTCGAACGGGTCGAAGATGCGCTCCAGATCAGCGGCCGGTATTCCCGGCCCGGTGTCGGCGACCGCCAGGCTGACCTGGCCGGTGCTCGCCACCTGGCAGGTGAGGGTGACGGTTCCGCCGACGCGGTTGTACTTGATCGCGTTGGAGACCAGGTTGACCAGGATCTGACGCAGTCGCAGCCGGTCGCCGTTAACCGCCAGGCCGGGCCACGGGCAGTGCTGGCTGATCGTGATCGAGCGGTCGGCGGCGAGGGGCGCCATAAGCTGGCAGGTTTCCTGGACTACTGGCTGCACGGCCACCGGTTCCACCGACAGGCTGAACTTGCCCGACTCGATCCTGGCGATGTCGATCAGCTCGTTGATCAACGCGAGCAGGTGCTGCCCAGCGGCGAGGATGCGCTCGACGGCGTCCCGGTCCTCCTCACTAAGCTCGGACAGCTGCAGCAGCTGCGCGAAGCCGAGGACCGCGTTCAGCGGGGTGCGCAGCTCGTGGCTGGTGCTGGACAGGAACGCGTCCTTGGCCTGGGTGGCCGTCAGCGCCGTATCCCTGGCCGTGGTCAGCTCCGTGGTGCGGCTGATCAACAGCCTTTCCGCGCTCACCAGGGAACCCGCCAGCCGGCCGAGTTCATCGGCGGCGCCTGGCACGGGCTCCAGCGGCTGTCCTGCTCCTAGCCGGTCGGCGTTCGCCGCAGCCGCCGCGACGCGGCCGGAAATGCCCGAGGTGAACAGCGCGATGCCGATCAGGCCGGCCAGAACACCGAGGGCCAGGCCGACGATGCTGACCGTGTCGATGGTCGATTCCAGCTGGGTGACCCCGATGCGGTGAGCCGCCACGATCGCGGCCGGGCCCTGGGACAGGGCGGCCATCTGGCTCTGCAGCGCGTTCATGGTGACTTTGCCGCTCTCCAGCGCGGGCGTCAGGACCGTGGCCG
This sequence comes from Actinomycetota bacterium, assembly GCA_003136255.1. Lineage (GTDB taxonomy): Bacteria > Actinomycetota > Actinomycetes > Streptosporangiales > Streptosporangiaceae > Palsa-504. Next base: position 2,937 of record PLDT01000062.1, on the reverse strand, counting down.
AGGCGCCCGCGTTAATCGCGGTGCGCAAGTCGGCCAGCTCGGTCATCTCCTGCACCGCGGTCGCTTCGGCGACCCGCTCGGCCCCGCTGTCCCCCTCGGCGACGGCCGCGCTGCGAAGCGCGGCCCGGTCAACGGCGATGCGCAGGACGGCGAGGTTGTACGGCTGCAGGAACAGCGGATTGGCCGTCGCCGCGTAGCCCCACAAGCCCGTCTCGGCGCTCACCGCGTCGGCCAGGACCTGCTGGGCGGAGTCGCTCAGGGCGGAGGCGGTCAGGGATACCTGGCGCTCCTGCTCCTCGGTGTGCTGCAGCACCAGACTCGCTGAGGTGATGCCGATCAGGGCGATCAGCGGGACCGCGAGCACGATCGTTCCCTTGGCCCGCACCGACTGGTCCAGCCACCACCGTTGGAGCCGCACCGACCGGTCCTGCCACGACCGTCGTAGCCGGCCCAGACGGACCACCGCGGACGGCGCTGAGTGCATCTCCTGCGTTGTCACAGATCCCCCGAGGACAGCGGCCCCTCAGATACCCGAAGTAATCGCTACCTCACAATATGTTACTCCTTTCTCCTGGTTTTCGGTAACTGCACCTGAACTGTCAGCGGGATGTCAGCACCGGGTCAGCGGTATCAGCGCGCTGCGGGCGGCCCGTCAGGACGGGACGGCACGGTAGGGACATGACATATTCAATCGTGGCCGAAGGGCTGCTCAAGCGATTCGGGGAGACCGTCGCGCTGGACGGGATCGACCTCGCCGTTCGCACCGGCTCGGTATTCGGCCTGCTGGGCCCGAACGGCGCAGGAAAGACCACCGCGGTACGGATCCTCGCCACGCTGCTACGGCCCGACGGCGGGCACGCCGCGGTCTGCGGGCACGACGTGGTGACCCACGCGCACCAGGTCCGGCAGCTCAGCGGGCTGACCGGGCAGTACGCCTCGGTGGACGAGACGCTCACCGGGATGGAGAACCTCATCCTCATCGGACGGCTGACCGGCCAGTCACGGGCCGAGTCCCGGGCCCGGGCCCGGGACCTGCTGGCCGCGTTCCGGCTCAGCGACGCCGGTGACCGGGCGGCCAAGACCTATTCCGGCGGCATGCGCCGGCGGCTGGACCTAGCCGCCAGCCTGGTCACCCGGCCGCGGGTGCTCTACCTGGACGAGCCGACCACCGGGCTCGACCCACTCAGCCGCAACGAGATGTGGGACGTGGTCCGCGGCCTGACCGCGACCGGGGTCACGGTGCTGCTCACCACCCAGTACCTGGAAGAGGCCGACCAACTGGCCAGCGAGATCGCGGTCGTCGACCACGGCAAGGTGATCGCGACCGGCACGCCGGACGAACTCAAGGACCGTACTGGCGCGCTGACCCTCAGCATCCGGCCGGCTGATCCGGCCGACGTGGCGGCCGTGGCGGCGGTGGTGGCCGGGTTCACGCACACCGAACCCGAGGTCATTAACACGACCGTGTCCGCGCCGGTGAGCGACGAGCGGCTGATGCCCGCCGTGGTGCGCAGGCTGGACGACGAGGGCGTCCTGGTCGCCGAGCTCACCCTGCGCGGGTCCAGCCTGGACGAGGTGTTCCTGTCGCTGACCGGCCGCCGGCCCGAGGAAACCAGCACCGAGGAACCGGAAGGGAGCGTAGCGGCATGACCACCGTAAGCACGGTTATGGATAGTACGGTTCTGGATTATCCGGATGCGGGGCGGCCGCTGACGTCGAGGGTCGGGCCGATCGAGGGGCTGCGGCAGACGTTCTCGCTGGCCTGGCGGACGCTGGTGCAGATCAAGCACAACCCGGCCGAAGTGATCGACTTCAGCGTCCAGCCGGTGATGTTCCTGCTCCTGTTCACGTACGTGTTCGGCGGCGCCATCGGGGGCTCGCCGAAGGCGTATCTGATGTTCGCGCTGCCCGGCATCATCGTGCAGAACTCGTTGTTCACCACGCTGAACACGGCCACCGGCCTGTCCACTGACCTGGAGAAGGGGTTCTTCGACCGGCTGCGGTCGCTGCCGATCGCCAGGTTCGCGCCCCTGTCCGGCCGGCTGCTCGCCGATGTGGCCAAGCAGACCTGGGCGGTGGCCCTGCTGCTGGGGATCGGCTACATCCTGGGATTCAGGGTCGGCACCAACCCGCTGGCCGTGCTCGCCGCCTTCGCCCTGGTCCTGGTCAGCACGCTGGCCATCGCCTGGGCCATGGTGCTGGTGGCCATGCTCGCGGCCAACCCGGAGAAGGTGCAGATCTTCGGNNTCGCCGACGCCGTGCGCGGGCTCATGGTGTCCGGCCCGGTCGGCCGGCCGACGGTCGAGGCCGTGGCCTACGCGGTGGCGTTCACGGTCGTGTTCGCGCCGCTGGCGGTCCGGGCGTTCAAGCGCCGGGTGTTACAGGGATCAGCGCGGCCAGTGTGTCTACAGTGACGCACTGGCCGCGTTGGTATGCCTCGTCGTACCGGGCATCGCCGAGCACCGACCGTGCGGCGGCGGCCACTCTTTCTTCATCTGGCACCGAACGGTCCGTGGTTCCCCGGATCGCGAAGCCGGCCCCCAGCAGCTCGGCGGCACGCTCCGGGGCGCCTTCGCGCAGGGCCAGGTCGGCCAGGCCGGCCAGGGCCTCGGCGATCACCGGCGCGTCGGCCGAGAACCGGGCGGCGGCCAGCGCCTGAGCGTGCCAGTCGCGGGCCGCGTCCAGGTCGCCTTCGGCGGCGGCCAGGTAGCCGAGTCCGGTAGCGGCCACCGCGCGGATCTGCTGCGACTCCTCCGGCGAGGTGGCCAGCTGCGCGGCCCGGACCAGGGCCGCACGCGCGGCCTCGGGCCGGCCGTCCAGGCGGGCCAGGTCGCCGGCGACGTAGACGGCGAAGGCCCGGAGCTCCGGCAGGCCGAGCCGGTCGGCGTCGGGCAGCGCCCGGGACAGCTCGGCTCGGGCCGCCTCCCGCTCGCCGGC
>PLDT01000578.1:0-3127 GCA_003136255.1 Actinomycetota bacterium | reverse complement strand
CCGGAGCGGCCGGGCCGTCCGGAGCGGCCGGGCCGTCCCGAGCGGCCGGAGCGGCCGGCGCGGCACCGGGTTTAGGGCACCGGTCCGGCTCCTGCGTACCGCGGCAAGCCCGGCGCCACACTGGTTACCGGCCAGCTGGAGGGCCATTTCGGTTATGGTGCTGGATCCCGTCGAGGGTGGCTGACATATCGTCACAAAGCGAACAAATTGGACGCAGAGACGCCGGGTGGGAGGCATAATCACCGGCTCGATGTTCCTTCCATCGAGCCGGTTGTATGCGGCTGCCCAGCACCTGGCTGCGGGTCAGCGACAGCGTCAGAGTGAACGAGAGGATGCCGAAGCAGCCGGCTTCCTGCTCGATGGCGCCGCCGCCCGAACCCGCCGTGTTCTGGTCGAAGGTGGTGCCGGTCACCGCCGCTACGCACTGGTTGTAGATGGCGCCGCCTACGGAGGCCGCGGCGTTGCGGCGGAAGGTGCTGCCGGTCACCGTCACCGTCGCCNNTGCCGGTGAAGGTGTCGCCGGTCGCCGTCACGTCGGCATTGGTGTCGTAGATGGCGCCGCCGGCGGCGGTGGCTGAGTTGCCGGTGAAGGTGTCGCCGGTCACTGTCAGCGTGACGCCGTTCTGGCCGTTGACGTCGATGCCGCCCCCATGAGCGGCTGAGTTGACCCTGAAAGTGCTGTCGGTCACCGTGATGTCTCCGACGGGGCTGACGCTGGTGATGGCACTACCGGTGTTGCGGGTGAAGGTGCTACGGGTGATCGAAGCTTCGCAGTCCGGGGTGTCATCCTCACAGTTGATGCCGCCGCCGGTGTTGCCGGTGAAGGTGTCGCCGGTCACCGTGAGCGGACCGCTCCAGCTGCTGTGGTTGACGGCGCCGCCGGTGTTGCCGGTGAAGGTATCGCCGGTAAGGGTGGCGCCGTAGTTACTCCAGGGTGGCGTTGATCGCGCCGCCGGTGTTGCGGGTGAAGGCGCTCTGGATGACGGACAGTGCCCCGCTAGCAAACTGGCCGAAGTTGACGGCACCGCCGGTGTTATCGGTAAAGGACGCCTCAGTGACGGACAGCGATCCAGTCGTGAGCGGGTCGAAGGTGATGGCACCGCCATTACCGTTGCGGAAGTTCAGCTGGCTGACAGCGAGGTTGCCGGCGGCCACGGTGAGGATGCTGAACTGCGCAGTGGCCGGGAGGGAGCTGCGCTCCAGGGTCGCCTTGCGGCCCTGGATCGTCAGGTTCTGGCTGACGGCGGGCAAGGGGGCGGTCAGGACGTACCGGCATGACGGCGCCAGCTGGAGCGTCTCACCGCTGACCGCCCCGGTGATGGCGGCGGCCAGCGCCGTGGGCCTGCACGGCACCCGGACGGCTGCGGCCGACGCGGCCGGCGCGGCGAGGGCGGGCTGGGCGGAGCTGAGGGCGACGGCGACCAGCAGGCTGGCTGCCGCGGTTCTGGCGAGTTGCCTGGGCACGGATCGTGGCATGGCTAATAGTAACAATGACGTGACTTTCAGTCACTAAAGGAGCTCCGAGGCCTCGGGTCAGCCGAGTTATTTCGGGGTGCCCGCATGTGGGGCGCTATGCGCCGTCAGGGCCGGGGACGGCCCGGAGGAGGCCGATGCGGTCGCGGACGGCGGTCATGGTCTGGCCGGCGACCAGGCGGGCCCGGGCCGCGCCGTGGGCGAGCACGCGGTCGAGCCCAGCCTCGTCGGCCAGGATCTGCTGGGTCTTCTCCCTGATCGGGGCGAAGCTGGCCACGATCAGCTCGGCCAGGTCCTTTTTGAACCCGCCGTAGCCGGCGCCGGAGTACTGGGCCTCCAGGGTGGCGACCGGCTCGCCGGACAGCGCCGAGTAGATCCGCAGCAGGTTGGTCACGCCCGGCTTGGTCTCCGGGTCGGCCCGTATCTCCGAGCCTGGGTCGGTGACCGCCCGGGCGACCTTCCTGCGGATCACGTCTGGCTCGTCCAAGACGTCGACGATGCCCTGCGGAGAGGACGAGGACTTGCTCATCTTGGCCGTCGGGTCCTGCAGGTCGTAGATCTTGGCCACCTCGGCCAGGATGTAGGGCTGCGGCGACACGAACGTCTGACCGTACCGATGGTTGAACCGCTGGGCCAGTGTCCGGCTCAGCTCCAGGTGCTGCCGCTGGTCCTCGCCGACCGGCACCTGGTCGGCCTGGTAGAGCAGGATGTCGGCGGCCTGCAGGATGGGGTAGGTGAACAGGCCGACGGAGGCCTGGTCGGTGCCGTCCTTGGCCGACTTGTCCTTGAACTGGGTCATCCGGCTGGCCTCGCCGAATCCGGTCATGCAGCCCAGGACCCAGGCCAGCTCGGTGTGCTCGGCCACGTGGCTCTGCACGAACAGCGTGCACCGGTCCGGGTCCAGCCCGGCGCCGAGCAACTGGGCGGCGGCGACCCGGGTCCGGTGCGGCAGCAGGACGGGATCCTGCGGCAGGGTGATCGCGTGCAGGTCCACCACGCAGTAGAAGGCGTCGTAGTCGTCCTGCAAGGCCACCCACTGCCGCAGCGCGCCGAGGTAGTTACCTAGGTGGAACGAGTCAGCGGTGGGCTGGATGCCGGAGAGGACGCGAAGCCGGGACATGCGCAGGAGTCTAGACGACCTGCGGACGCGCTAGTCGTACGAGCGGACGCGCCAGTCGGAAGAGCAGACCATGGGCCGGGCTCACCCGGCGCGGGCAGTCGGCGGCCCGTGGCTGTGCAGGAGTTTGGTGCCGTCGGGGCTGCGGGCGGTGGTGGTGCCATCGGGGTTCAGGGTTACCTTCCAGCCCCACTGATGGATCGCCACATGATGGTGGAAAAAACAGTACAGGGCACAGCCGTCCACGCTGGTCGTGCCGCCGTCGGCCAGGTGGGTCACGTGATGGACCTCGCACGCCGCCGCGGGCTGATCACAGCCGCCGGCCCAGCGGCAGTGCTGATCGCGAAGGATCACCGCCCGGCGGATCGCGGCCGGGATCTCCGCGCTGCGGCCGACGTCCAGCGGCAGGCTGGGACCGGCCAGGCGGGCACCCAGCAGCCGGGTCCGCAGGAAACTGGCCACCCCGCCCGGGCCGGAGACCAGGTCGATGGCTCTGCCGATGATCGCGTGCCGGAGCATCTCCAGGGCCTGCTCAGT
>PLDT01000222.1:0-5196 GCA_003136255.1 Actinomycetota bacterium | reverse complement strand
CCCCCACGAACCCGCCGAGGAAGCCGAACCGCTCACCCGCGTCCGACGCGGAGATGCTGGCCGTGGGCACGCCAGCCCCGCGCCCGATGGCGGCCGCGATGTCACGGAACGGGATGCCCTCCTCCGCGACCGCGTGTAGCCGGCTCCCGGCCGGGGCGTCCTCCAAGGCCAGCCGGTACACCCGCGCCGCGTCGAGCGTGTGCACCGAAGGCCAGCGGTTGGCCCCGTCCCCCACGTACCCCGACACGCCGGCCTGCCGGGCGATGCCGGTCAGGACGTGCGCGAAGCCATGGTGATCCAGCGAGCTGTGCACGATCGGGGGCAGCCGGACGGCGGCGGACCGCACGCCGCGTCCGGCCAGCGCGATCACGAAGTTCTCCGCGTCGACCCGCGGACCGCCGGGAGCGAAATCGGCCTCGGTGCCCGGCCGTCCGCTGAGGCCCGCCAAGGTGAGCATGAGCGTGCCGGAGGAGGTGACGAGCGGCTTTCCCGACCCTGGCAGCGCCGAGGCGAGCGCCTCGATCGCGGCGAAGTCCGCGGCGATCGCGGCCGGGAACTCGCCGGTCCGCATCAGGTCGTGCTTGAAGGCGAGGTGGATGACCCCGTCGGCCGCCGCGGCGGCCTCGCGCAGCCCGTCGAGATCGTCCAGGTCGCCGCGCCGGACCTCGGCGCCAGCGGCCGCGAGCGCCTCGGCCGAGCGGTCCGAACGCGCCAGCCCCACGACCTGATGCCCGGCCTGCAGCAGCTCGGGTACGACCGCGGAGCCGATGTGCCCGGACGCGCCAGTCACGAAAACACGCATGGGAAACCTCCCGGAACAATTGATGTCACCTGGTGCCATCACGATAGCACGCCGATGACACCGAGTGACATCAGCTAGTCTGGTCGCATGGGCAGATGGCAGCCGGATGCGCGAGCGCGGCTGCAGGAGGCGGCTCTGGCCCTGTACGGCGAGCGCGGGTACGAGGAGACCACCGTCGCGGAGATCGCGGAACGCGCGGGGCTGACCAAGCGCACGTTCTTCCGGTACTTCGCGGACAAGCGCGAGGTACTGTTCTGGGGCTCAGAGCTACTCGAGCAGCAGATGGTGGCCGCCATCGAGGCCGCCCCCGCGTCCGCCTCGGCGCTGGCCCTGATCGGCGCGGCCCTGGACGCCGCCGCCGTCCGGTTCGAAGAGGTCCGCGAGTTCGCCGGCCCGCGGCACCGGATCATCGCCTCCAGTCGTGAGCTGCAGGAACGCGAGCTGATCAAGGCCGCGTCACTGGCCGCCGGCATGGCCCGGGCGCTGCGCGTACGGGGGTTCGGCGACACCGCCGCCGCCCTGGCCGCCCTCACCGGCACGACCGTCATGCACGTCGCCTTCGAGCAATGGGTCGACGACCCGAGCCGGGCACCGTTCCAGCAGATCGCCAGGAACGCCCTGGCTCAGCTCCGGGAGATGGCCTCGACCGGGTAATTCAAAACCTTTAATTCCGAACGGCCGTGGTGCTTCACCCGCGGCCCGCTCAGTGCCACGGCCTGGCGGCCCGCTCCGCCCAGTAGGCGTCGGGGGCTTCGGCGAGGCTGAGCGCCGGAAGCTGGCCGACGGTGAGCGCGGCCAGGTTCTCATCCAGCTGCGCGCGGGTGACGGCGCCGGACAGCACCACCGATGCCCACGGCTGGGCCAGCGCGGCGGCCAGCGCGATCGCNNCGGATGGCTCCAGGAGGTTCCAGGTCACCTCCGTCGCCGTGAACAGCTGCTGCCCGTCAACGGTCAGGGGCAGCGCCCGGCGGATCGTGTCCGCCTGATGCGGGCCGGTCGCGCTCAGCCCGATGATCACGCCCTCGGCGCGCAGCCGGGACAGCGCAGCCAGCAGCGCAGCGTCGGTAAACAACGGGGAATCAAGGGTCAGCGAATGCACCTGATACAGCGTGAGCCGGTCACCGAGCAGGGCCCGGCTCTGCGCCAGCTGGGTCGTGAACATGGCCAGCGAGTGTTCCTTGACCTCCTGCGCAGGAGCGTCGAGCCGCCAGTCACCGGTATAGCGGTAGCCCCACTTCGAACCGACGACTACGTCCGCGTGGCCGCGCTCGGCCAGCCAGCCGGCCAGGAATTCCTCCGCCCGGCCGTAGGAACGGGCCGCGTCGACGTACCTGACCCCGGCCGCGTAAGCGGCGTCCAGCATCGAGAAGGTCCGGGTCCGCATGCCGACCACGCTGCGGTCGGGCAGGTCCTCCGCACGGCCGCTGGTGATGTACGCCGGGCGGCCCAACGCGGCCAGCCCCAGCCCGATCCGGGAGACCACCGGTCCCTGCGCCCCGAGGGTCGCCGTGGGCATGCGAATCCGGCTCCGGTGATCGCTGACCATGGCCTCTACCGTACCGGCCTATCTCCGGGATAACCGGGTCCGGCGGGCCATTACTGACCCAGGCGGCCGTCGATCCGCTCCCGCAGCAAGTCGGCGTGACCCATGTGGCGGGCGTACTCCTCGATCATTCCGACCAGCGCCTCGCGCAGCGACATCGGCCCTCCCCCGCTGCCATGCTGATTCAAGGGATCCTCGCCGGTGATGTCCAGACTGGGCGCCCCGGCCACGAACCGGGTAGCGAAGTCCACCTCCGCGCGCCATGCGTCCCACGCCTCCGTGACCACCCGGGGGTCAGGAACAGCCCCATCGAAATCACCGTCACCGGACCCGAACAGCCGGGGTACCTCCTGTCCCGACATCATCACCCGGAACGTCCCTCGCTCCCCGTCGGCCAGGTGCCGGACCAGCCCCAGGAGCGACATCGTCGACGGCGGGACCGAACGCCGCGCCATAGCCTCCGCGTCAAGACCTGCGCATTTCATCTCCAGGGTGAGGCGCTGACGGCGCAGGGCTTCGACCAGCGTGGCGCGCTCGTCGCCCAGCCGGGGCCCGTTCTCACGCGGGTCGTCGTCAGACGGCTTGCCGTCCGCGGTGAACATGTCGGCTCGCCGGGTCGTGGCCATGGCCGCCATCATCGGCGATGCGCACGGCGGCCGGCAACGGATTAACGACACCGGCGGTGCTTGACCGGGTCGGCCGTCAACGTTTCCAGCCTCCCGTTCGTGCTTGGAAGTGGAGCACGATATTCGGGAGGTGCGGATGGCGGCAGACGAGCGGGTAACCGAGCTCGAGGAGTTCCTCGCCGAGCGAGGCCGGCCGTTGCTCCGCGTCGCGGCACTGCTCGGTGACCTACGGCGACAACTACTCCGTGGGCGTCGACGTCGGCGACAACATCCCGAGCTACTCCGAGCTCGGGTCGCTGCCGGCCAGCCCGGCCGCCCTGGACGCATACCTCGCGCGCCTGGTCTACCCCAGCTCGGAACCCACCCAGATCCAGCAGGACCAGGCGGCGTTCAACGTTATCGAAGACATGCTCATCAACTACGTGCTGCCGCCGGCGCTCGAGGCGGAGGTGTACCAGGCGCTCGCCGCCATCCCGGTCGTCACGGTGGACAGCCACGTCACCACCATCGACGGGCAGGCCGGCGTCGCGTTCGTGATGCCGGCCACCCAGCAGGGCGAAAAGCACGAGATCATCCTCGACGCGTCCAGCTACCGCTTCCTGGGCCAGGCCTCTTGGGACCCGGACTCGGCGATGTCCGAGGTCGCGGTGGTGCGGATGGTGATCGTCGGCGCGCCGGGCAGCACCCAGCCGAGTCTTACCCCGCCGACCGCGGTCGAGCTGCTGGCCGAACAGGCGGACCGGGCCGTCACGTTCACCAATACCCTGCCGCTGGTCGTCCGGCCCGGCACGTGGATACTTCGGGAACTGGCCACCTCGTCCAGCGACCAGCCGGTCTGGGCCACCGCCGACGACTCGGAGCAGGCCAGCTACGTCAACGGCAAGCTCCAGGTCTGCTCGCGCTCGGCGGCGTGCGCCGCGTCAACCCAGTGGCTGATGCCCGCCGGGCCGAGTTACACGCTGGTCAATCCCCGGATCCCGCCGGAGCCGCCCTTCCCGCCCAGCCTGCCCGATTCCCTTCCGCAGTTGCTCGCGGCGCTCAACACCTACAGCACGGGATGCGCCGACGTGGCGGGCGACTGCAACGCCGTCAACGCGATGGCCAACATCATCGCCGGTTACGCCAACCGCGGCGGACCGGACGGCAACTGGTTCCTGATGCTCGCCGACATACCCGGCGTCACGGTCCAGCGGGTGACCGACGTGACCGGCCAGGCCGACCTCGCGTTCCGCTTCCCGTTCACCGATGGCGTCAAGGAGATCCTGTTCAACGCCAGCACCCACCGGTTCGTCGGCTACGTGCGTAACGGCGTCGAGACGGTGATCACGAAGGAAGTGACCGTCTCCGGGCCGGGCAGCCTTACGCCGGTGGTCATCCATCCCAAGCCAAGGGCTTCCCTGGGGCAGCCGGCCAGCCACTAGGCCGGGGGTCAGGAGCTGCCCGCCAGGCGCCTGGGGCCGCTCCGGGATTGGTCGCTGCGGCCGCAATCGTGGTGGACGTGCCGATCGGTCACGGCTACTCCTGCTCGGCCTCGCTGCGGCGGGGCAGGCCGAGCATGCCGTAGGCCCGGTCTGGCTGCAGGCGGACGACGGCTCGCCGTTCGGTCACCATGGCGGCGCGGTAGGCATCCCAGTCCTCGTGCTCGCCGGACAGGGCCCGGTAGTAGGTGATGAGCTCGCCGACCGTATCGTCGTCGGGCCGGGTCGCCACGGGCGAAAGCTCCACGGCGCCTTCGAGCACGGCGTAGGCGAAGAAGTCCTGGCGGGTGACGTGCACGGCCGCCCAGGGGCGCCTGAGCAGGTTGTGGTACTTCGCCCGGCCGGCTGTGATCGAGATGCGGATGATGCCATCGTCGCCGACGTAGTGGGCGACGTTGGACAGCTGAGGAAGGCCATTCCCGCGGATGGTGGTCAGGACGGACCATCGGTTGGTGCGGGCGAAGTCAAGGCCGTCGCGAAGTTCCACGGGCCCAGTATGGCCGGCCGGCCCCGCCGGGCGGCCGATTGTCTATGTTTCCCATCTGATTAGTCGCAAAAAGGTAAGATCGAGTCGTGAACACGATCGGATCGCAAGGCCGGCCGCCAGTCCGGATCGGCATCATCGGAGCCACCCCGGCCCGAGGCTGGGAACCGGTCACGCCGGGCTTCGAGCTGCCCATTGTGGGCACCTACGCCACCCTCCGGGATCGTGGTGCCACCATGCCGAGGATCGCGGGCGCATCATGG
>PLDT01000456.1:0-5862 GCA_003136255.1 Actinomycetota bacterium | reverse complement strand
GGCCCTGGCATGCCCGAGTACGGCATGCTGCCCATCCCGGATTACCTGCTGGCCCAGGGCGTCCGTGACATGGTGCGGATCTCCGACGCGCGGATGAGCGGCACCAGCTACGGGGCGTGCGTGCTGCATGTGGCCCCTGAGTCGTTCGTCGGCGGCCCGTTGGCTCTGGTCCAAACTGGGGACCTCATCACGCTGGACGTCGCCGCCCGCGAGCTCTCGCTGGATATTTCCGAACGAACCATGGCTCAGCGGCGCGAACAGTGGCAGCCCCCCGCGCCGAAGTTCGAGCGCGGCTACGGCGCCCTGTTCAGCGAGCACGTCACGCAGGCCAACGAAGGCTGCGACTTCGACTTCCTGGCCAGGCNNGAGCCGGTCGCCGAGACTACCGACGCCGAGGTCGACGCGATCGTGGCGGCGGCGCTGGCCGCGGCGCCCGCGTGGGGCGCCGGGACCGCGCTGGCCCAGCGGGCCAAGGCGCTGGAGGCCGTGGCCGACGCTCTGGATAACCGGGCCGGCGAGCTCGCCGCCATCGCCGACACCGAGACCGCGCTAGGCGGCGAGCGGCTGATCGGCGAGGTGGCCCGGACCACCGCCCAGTTGCGCATGTTCGCGGGCGTGCTGCGGGACGGCAGTTACGTGGACGCCGTGGTGACCCACCCCGAGGGGGTTATCCCGGACCTGCGGCGGATCACCCGTGCGGTAGGGCCGGTGGCCGTGTTCGCGGCGTCCAACTTCCCGTTCGCGTTCTCGGTGGCGGGCGGTGACACCGCCTCCGCGCTGGCCGCGGGCTGCCCGGTCGTGGTGAAGGCACACGAGGCTCATCCGGTCACCTCCGACGTAACCGCCGAGGTGGTCACCGAGGCGCTGGCCGCAGCCGGGGCGCCTCCGGGGGTGTTCGGGCTGGTGCACGGGGTGCAGGCGGGCCTGCGGCTGCTCCAGCACCCCGACATCGCGGCGGCCGGATTCACCGGATCCACCGCCGGCGGGCTGGCTCTGGCCCGCATCTGCGCCGAGCGGCCGGTCCCGATCCCGTTCTACGGCGAGCTCGGCTCTGTCAACCCCTGCGTGGTGCTGCCCGGGGCCGCGTTCGCCCGCCCGGCCGAGGTCGCCATCGGGTACGTCGGGTCGCTGACCCTGGGGGTCGGGCAGTTCTGCACGAACCCTGGCCTGCTCTTCGTCCCCGAGGACGTGGGGCTGCTATCGNNGGGGCCGGACCGTGGGGGGCGACGCCGCGGGTGTTCCAGCTCACCCTGAAGGAGTTCGCCGCCGATCTCGCCGTGCTGTCCCGCGAGCGGTTCGGCCCGGCCGGGCTGGTCATCACCTATTCGTCGGTCGCCGACCTGCTCCCGGTGCTGGCCGCGCTGACCGGGAACCTGGTTGGCACGATACAAGCTGACCCCGGATCGCCGGAGGACCTGGACCTGGCCCGCCAGGTGGTCGCGGTGCTGGAGCACGTGGCCGGCCGGATCGTGTTCAACGGCTGGCCGACCGGCGTGGCGGTGGTCGCGGCCCAGCACCACGGCGGGCCGTGGCCGGCCACCACTGTGCCGGCCTACACCTCGGTCGGGACGGCCGCGATCCGCCGCTGGCTGGTCCCGGTCGCCTACCAGAACTTCCCGCCCGAGCTGTTGCCCCCCGGCCTCAGCTGAACGGTCCGTTCATNNCGCGATGTCACCGGCACTGAGCTTGTCCTGCAGGCCGTGCCGGGCGCGGCAGAGGGCGACCATGGCGTAGCGGGTCACGGAGGCGGCCATCGGCGAGTCCGGCGGCGGTTGCAGCGCGATCACGAAGCAGCGTTCGGACTCGACCGCGAACCCGGCTTCGGTGAAACGGGCAGGCCAGTCCTCATGCATGTGCATGCCGGCCTCGTCACGGCTCCGAGCCATAGCGGTGTGGATCCGCTCCTCGAGCGCCGCGCCCGCCGGGTCGGTGAGAAAACGCGGGAACGATTCCAGCTCCGTGACCGCGAGCAGTCCCCCTGGGCGCAGCATCTGGTAGATCTGCGCGACCACCAGTGCGGGATCGCCCATGTGGTGCAGGGAGTTGGCGGCCCACACCAGGTCAGCGGTCTTCAGGCCGTCAGGCCAGGCCTGATCGAGGTCGGCTTGGACGGTGCGGATCCGGTCGGCGAGCCCGGACGCGCGGGCCTTGTCCTGGATGTGCTTCAGCATCTCCTCGTCGACGTCCAGCGCGATCACCTCGGCGTCCGGCAACTGCCTGGCCAGCGCCAGGGTGCCGGTGCCCGTGCCGGCACCTACGTCGATGATGCGGGCTCGCCCGGTGAGGTTTGCCGAGACCCATTCGGCTACCTCCCGGTGGTACTCGCTGAGGACCTCCGCGTCGAGGTCGAGCAGGTCAGCCATGTGTTCGTGTGTCATGTCCTCGACGGTACCGCCGGTTTGCCGTTACGGCATACACTCTTGCGTATGAAGCAAGACGCCGATCTGGACGCTCTTGTCCGGCAGCGCATCCGGGGTCTGCGCACGTCGCTGGGCTGGTCGCTGGACGAGCTGGCGGCCCGGAGTTACCTGAGCCCGTCCACGCTGAGCCGGATCGAGACCGGTCACCGGCGGATTGCCCTGGATCAGCTCACGCCGATCGCGAGGGCACTCGGCACCACACTTGACCAGCTGGTGGAGTCCGATGACGACGCCGACGTGGTGATCAGGCCGCTCCGGGACGAGGCACGGGGCATGACGACCTGGCTGCTGTCGCGGACCGGCGGGCCGCGGGGCATGACGATCGCGAAGCTGCGGGTGACCAGGAAGGTGCCCGCCAGGCTTCGCGTCCATCCGGGCCGGGACTGGTTCACCGTCCTGTCCGGCACCATCGAGCTGCGGCTAGGCGAGCGGACCATCCTCGTCCGGGCCGGCGAGGCGGCCGAATTCTCCACGATGGAGCCGCATGCGTTCGGCGCGCGGGAGGAAGCCGCGGAGATCCTGTGCATCCTCGACCACGACGGCACCCGCACCCACCTAGGGCCGGGCGGCCCCTTCCCCGAGACCGGCCCCGCGGAGGCCCTGTAATGGCCCGCGCTGCTAGCTGCCGCCGTCATCGACGGGCGTAGCCGCGCGGCTGGCGCGCCGGAGCAGCCTGACCACGATGGCCAGCGGGGGCCAGCTCAGGCGGCCGTGCCGGGCGGCGGCGTAGGCCCTCAGTTCCACCTGCGGGCCGTCGAGCGGGATGAGCCGGACCCCGGGGGAGGCGGCGTGGCCGGCCGGCAGCAGCCCCACGCCCAGGCCGGCGGTGATCATGTCCTGAACCAGCTCGAGGCTGTCGGCCTGGTGGGTGATCTGGGGAGTGAACCCGGCCATCGACGCAACCGTGCGGATGACGTCTTCGTCCGCGGTGTTGCGGGAGTTGCCTATCCAGTCGTAGGCCCGGAACCGGGCGAACTCCTCCAGCGTCGTGCCACGGCTGCCGCAGCGGGCGGCGGTCTCGCGCGCGGGCACGCCGAGGGCCCACCGCGCAGTCCACAGCGGCATGCGCCTGATGGCGGGGTCGCCGGCCATGGCGGGGGCCAGGTTGTAGTCGTAGGTGAGCGCCAGGTCCGCCAGGTCGGTCGCGAGCAGCTGCAGGGCCTCGGCGGGCTCGTGCTCGCGGATCAGCACGCGGACTTGCGGATGGCTGGCGGCCAGGGCGGTGATGACCGGCAGCAGCACCGTGCGGAACGCGGTGGAGAACCCGGCGACCCGCACAGTGCCGCTTGGCGTCGCCCCGGGCGTCAGGTCGAGCTGAGCCGACTCCACTGCGGCGAGGATTGTCACGGCGTGCTCGGCTAGCCGGCGTCCCGCGGGCGTCAGCCGGACCCGCCGGCCGTCCGGCTCGATGAGCGGGGTGCCTACCTCCCTAGCCAGGGCAGCGATCTGCTGCGACACCGTGGAGGTGGTAGTGCCGGCCGTCTCGGCCACCGCGCGCATGGACCCGAGCCGGGACAGCTCCGCGAGCAGCTGCAGCCGACGTGTCTCCATCCCGCTAATTGTTCAGTATTCCTATACGTTATGTCCACATCCAACACGTGGACACGAACAATCAGGTCGCGGTTGACTGCCCTGATGAGCGCGCTGGCACCCGCAGCCCGCGCCCTGGCCCGCCATCTGGGCGGTGCCGAGGGCGGAGCGACCATGGCCGTCGGCTCGATGTTTTGTGTCCAGCTCGGGCTCGCCCTGTCGGTGCGCATGTTCGACCGGCTGGGCCCGCTGGGCGTGGTGGCATTGCGGCTCGGCTGGGCCGGTGTACTGCTCCTGGTCCTGGTCCGGCCCCGGCCCCGGGATTTCAACCGGCGGGACCTGCTGGCGTGCGGCGTGCTGGGCGCAGTCACCGCCGGGCTCTCGCTGCTGTTCATGCTCTCGCTGGCCCGCATCCCGCTCGGCACCGCCAGCGCGCTTGAATTCCTCGGCCCGCTCGCCGTGTCGCTATACGGGCCGGGCGGCGGGCGCAAGAGCTGGGCGGTACTGGCCGCGATCGGCGTCGTGCTGCTGACCCAGCCCTGGCACAGCGGGATCGACCCGGCCGGCCTCGCGCTCGTCCTTGGCGCCGCGGCCTGCTGGGCCGCCTACATCCTGCTGACCCAGCACGTCGGCGACAACGTCACGGGCCTGAGCGGGCTGGCCGTCTCCATGCCGGTGGCTGGCGTCATCGCCGTGCTGGCCGCCGGCCGCGCCGAGCTGGCCAGGGTGACCTGGCCGCTGCTCCTCATCATGCTGGCACTGGCCCTGCTTCACCCGGTGCTGCCGTTCAGCCTGGAACTGCTCGCGCTGCGCAGGCTCACCGCCACTGCCTTCGGCACGCTGATGAGCCTGGAGCCGGCCATCGCGCTGCTGGCCGGCCTGCTGCTGCTCGGGCAGATCCCCGGCATCGCGCCCGGCTTCGGCGTCGTCCTCGTGGTCATCGCCGGCATCGGCGCCACCAGGGGCGGCGCCCGCGCGTCCCCGCCGCGAGATGACCACGACCCATGCCCGGCTCGCAGCGACCCGCTGCCCGGCGTCGTGCCGCACCAATCTCCCGTCCCGGCAGGACGAAGTCATGACAAGCCTCACGGTGCACAGCCCCTCACCGGGCACGGTGGTCGGGCCGCCGCGCCCGGGCCGCCGAGCTGGGAGTGGACGGCCGGGTCAGCTTCGTGCACGGCGACGCATCATGCTACGTCGCCGGCGCCCCGGCGGGCATCGCCTCGTGCATCGGCGCCACCTGGATCGGCGGCGGCGCACCAGCCAGGCATGAAGTTAGCCTTTGCTGCCGACCCGGGCTTTCGCCTCGGCCAGGTCCATGCCGTGAAGGCGCAGCAGGTTCTCGCCCAGGATCTTGCGTTTGGCCTGGTCGGTGAGCTGCGGGTAGCCGTATCCCTCGCAGAGGTCTTGTGGGATCTGGAAGTTCATGAACGCGCGCAGCGCCCACTGCGGATGGAACAGCGGCGCCTCCGAACCGTAGATGATCTTGTCTTCGCCGCACCAGAACAGCAGCTTGCCGATGATCTCGGCGAACATCCTGGGCGCCCGCACCACGAAGTTGATCGTGGCCGCGATCGAGGCGTACAGGTTCGGGTACCGGATGAGCTGCCAGCAGGTCTCGTCCAGGAACGGCAGCCCGACGTGGAAGATGACGAAGTTGATGTCGGGGAAGTTGGCCGCCGCCCCGTCCATGTCCCAGGTCTGGGTGTGCTCGATCGGCTGCGGGCCGAGCGGGACGCCCTTGTGCACGCCGATCAGATTGACCCCGAGTTCTTGGGCCTTCTCGAAGATCGGGAACGCGATGTTCGGGTCGTCCATCCGCCAGGGGTAAGGCTTCCCGTAGTCGTACCTGACGTTATAGAACTTGAACGCGCGGGCGCCGAACTCCCCGACCTGACGCTCCATCAGGTCG
>PLDT01000191.1:0-14142 GCA_003136255.1 Actinomycetota bacterium | reverse complement strand
CCGCGCCCCTGACTACCAATGGCAGGCGGCATCAAGACGGTCAGCGTGGCCGAGCGGCGCGCCCGGCTGGCCGTCCGGCACCACCTAGCGCCCGGGGAGCGGGCCGGCACCGTGGCCGCGGCGGTCGGCGGCATCATCGCGCTGCACGGCACCGATCCGGCGTCGGTGTACCTGGCCGCCCGGGCCCGCACCCGCGAAGTCGATAAAGCGGCAATCGAGCACGCGCTGTACGAGGAGCGATCGTTGGTCCGGATGCTCGGCATGCGCCGGACGGTGTTCGTGGTGCCCACTGCTCTCATGCCGGTTATCCAGTCCGCCTGTACCGACCAGATCGCCGAGCGGCTGCGCCGCCAGCTCACGCAGGTCGTCGCGGCAGCGGGTATCGCCCCGGACGCCGCGACCTGGCTCAAGGACGTGGGAGAGGACACGGTCCGGGTACTGGCCGCGCGCGGCTCGGCGACCGGCGCGGAGCTGGCCAGGAACGAGCCACGGCTGCGCACGCAGATCATCGCTGCGGCCGACAACCCCTACGGCGGGGCGGTGAACTTGACCAGCCGACTGCTCACGCTGCTGTCCGCGGAGGGACTGATCGTGCGCGGCCGCCCGCGCGGCGGGTGGACCTCTACTCAGTTCACCTGGTCCGCTGCTCCGGAACGAACCGACCTGCCGGCCGTTGCCGCCCGGGCCGAACTGGCCCGGCAGTGGCTGGCCGCGTTCGGCCCGGCCCCGCTGTCCGACCTTCAGTGGTGGACCGGCTGGACCGCGGGCCAGCTGCGGCAGGCGGTGAGCTCGCTGGACCTCACCGAGGTGGACCTCGACGGCACGCCCGGCGTGCTGCTTAGCGGCGACGAGGACCCGACGACTCCGACCGCCCCCGCCGAGCCCTGGGGGGCGCTGCTGCCCGCGCTGGACCCTACCGCCATGGGTTGGCGCGAGCGGGCCTGGTACGTGGGCGCGCACACCGCGGCCTTGTTTGACCGGTCCGGCAACATCGGCCCGACGGCCTGGTGGGACGGTCGGATCGTGGGCGGCTGGGCGCAGCGCAAGGACGGGGAGATCGCGGTCCGGCTGCTCGAGGACGTCGGCGCCGAAGCCGCCGCCGCGATCGCCGCCGAGGCCCAGCGGCTCCAGGAGTGGATCGGGCCCGGCATGAAGATCACTCCCCGCTTCCGGACCCCACTGGAACGCGAACTATCCGGTTCCGGCGCATAAAACTCGTAGCGGGGGAACCTTTACCGGCATGGCTATCTTCATTCTCTGGTTGTGCATCATCGGCCTGATCGTCGGCGCCATCGCTCGCTTGCTGCTCCCTGGCCGCGACAACATCGGCGTCCTGGGCACCATCCTGCTCGGCATCGCCGGCTCCTTCGTCGGCGGATTCCTGGAGAACCTGTGGAAGTACCACACGGTGAGCGTGCACAGCTTCCACGCTGTCGGCCTCATCGGGTCGGTGATCGGCGCCTTCGTGCTGCTGCTCCTGTTCCGGGTCACCGGCGTGGAGCGTGGCCGTAGCCGCCGCCGCTACTGACGGGCCCGCTGGCTTAGCTCCCGGGCCGGACTCCAGGTGTCCGGCCCGGTGGCAGGCCCTCGCGAGCGCAGCCGAACGCCGCACCGAGTAGATTCGCCTTCGAGGTCCTACGAGGCGAGAAGGTGGCATGGCAGAGGTAACGCTCGCAATCGGTGCCGCGGCGGCATGCCGCGACGGCTTCCCTGGGGAACTGAAGGGCCTGGTGGTGGACCCCGCGGCCGAGACCGTCACGCACCTGGTCATCGAGCCGACACAGGATCACGGAACCGGGCAGGGGCTCGCCCGGCTCGTGCCGCTGGACCATGCCGACGCCACGGCCGAGCCGATCGGGCTGCGCTACACCGAGGCGGAGTTCAAGGACCTGAGCCCCGCCGAGGAGACCCTGGCGCAGTTCGTCGCCGGCTACGAGGGCCCGGTCCAGCTGCTCCCAGCCGGAGAAGGCTGGCGCAGCGCGGGCGGGCCGGTCGCGGACGGCGGGACGCTCCCGCAGATCAGGGAGCCGGAGACCATCGCCCTGATCCCGGACGCCGAGGTGCAGGAGAGCCGGGGTGACCGCGTTCAGGCGACCGACGGCGACGTCGGGCCGTTCCACGGGCTGAGCGTGGACCCGGACAGCGGAGCGATCCTGCACGTTCTGCTCAGACGGCATCCGTGGGGACACGGGGAAATGGCCATCCCGATCGCCAAGGTGTCGGGCTTCAAGGAAGGCGTCCAGCTCAGCATCACCAAGCATGAGGTCAAGGACCTCACGCCGTAGGCCCGGTCACAAGCCTTCTACCGAACGGACCTGTGATGGCAGCGCCACCTCACGCGGACGCCGACCCGGGGGGGCCTTCCCCACAGGATCTGCCGCACCTGCGCCGCTGCGTGGAACTGGCGGCCGAGGCGGTCGCCGCAGGCGACTTCCCGTTCGGCTCGGTGCTGGTCGCCGGGACCGGCCGGGTCCTGGCCGAGGACCGCAACCGCGAGAACACCATGGGCGACGCGACCCGGCACCCGGAATTCGAGTTGGCCCGCTGGGCGGCGGCGAACATGACCGCGGGACAGCGGGCCGCTGCCACCGTGTTTACCTCGGGCGAGCACTGCCCGATGTGCTCGGCCGCGCACGCCTGGGTCGGGCTCGGCCGCATCGTCTACGTGAGCTCGTCCGAACAGCTGGTCACCTGGCTCACCGAGCTCGGCTTGGCCCCGTCCGCGGTGATCCCGCTGGCCATCAACCAGGTCGCGCCCGGGCTCGTCGTCCAGGGCCCGGTGCCCGGCCTGGATGAGGAGGTCCACGACCTGCACCGCCGCTACCACGCCTGAGCGCGTTTCGTCCCGGTCGCCGCGGTGTCTGCCTAGAGGCTGGCCAGGCGGACCGGATCGCCGGTGCGGATGCGACCGGGCCTGAGTACCTCGGCGTACACCCCGGCGCAGGGCTCCGGGTCGAGCGAGTCCAGCGGCTCGACCCGGTTATGGCGGGCGAGAACCCGCAGCGCGTCGGGGTCGCGGGGGAGGGCTCCGTGGGCCAGGGTCGGTACCGCGCACCGGGGGGTACGGGCGATCACGCGGAGCACGATCTCATCGCCCACCCGCAGGATCCGCTCGAGCCAGTCATTCTCGATGAAGCCGGCGGCGGTGGTCGCGATGAGGACGTTCGGCCGGTAACGCTCCAGGTCAGCCCGGCCGTGCGGGCTGAGCTCGGCGATCCGGTCGAGCGTTGAGGTGGTCAGCAGGTGCAGCGGGGCGAAGTCGACGAAGGTGCCGGACGGGCCGCCGCCGCCGATCTCCATGAGCTCCGCCGGGACCGGCGCGTCCACTCCGTCCCGGAGCACGGCCTCGGGCACGGCGCGGTCCAGCGCGGCTCCGGGTACGGGGGTCGCGGTCAGCGTGACCGGCTCGTCCAGCAGGTCGGACAGGACCGAGTCCACGTCGGCGTCGCTGCT
Organism: Actinomycetota bacterium; assembly: GCA_003136255.1. Taxonomy (GTDB): domain Bacteria; phylum Actinomycetota; class Actinomycetes; order Streptosporangiales; family Streptosporangiaceae; genus Palsa-504. Next base: position 10,689 of record PLDT01000191.1, on the reverse strand, counting down.
CCAGACCGTCTTGCCCTCCGGCAGCGTGATGCGGACGGCGCCGTCCGCGGCGCGGTCGTCCGCGGAGGCGACGGCCATAGTGAGCAGGTCACGCCACAGACGAGGGAACTTCGCGCTGGCGATCTTCCCCGTGGCGCGGCTGACCACGGCCAGCCGCCGGTCGCCGGACAGGCCGGTGAAGGTCACCTCGCCGGCGTCCACGTCCTCGCCCAGCATCGACTTGACCGGGTAACGGCGCAGCCCGGCCACAGTTCCCAGCACCGTCTCATCATCCCAAATTCACCCGGGGAGGGCGCGGCCGGTCCGGTGCGCCGTCACCCCGCCGCTACGGCGACGGCTTCGATCTCGACCAGCTGGCCGGGGTAGCCGAGCACGGTCACGCCGAGCAGCGTGCTGGGCGCGTCGTGATCACCGAAGGCGGCCTCGACGACCTCCCAGGCGGCGACGAGATCAGCCCGCTGGGTCGAGGCCACGAAGACGGTCGTCTTGAGCACATCGGCGAACGTGGCGCCGGACGCCGCCAGGGCCGTACCCAGATTGGCCAGGGTCAGGCTGGCCTGAGCCCGGACGTCGCCGACGCCTACGACATTGCCGTTATCGTCCAGCGGGCAGGCTCCGGCGGTGAAGATCAGCGCACCGGGCGCGGCGATGGACGCATATGCGTAGGGCACTCCGGCGTACAGGCTGTCACTGCGGATCAGGTTGATCGTCATCAACCCAACTCTGCCAGGGAAACCGGGCTCGCTGTTCACATTGAGCTGAGCGGTAACGCTCCCGGAACGATCCGAGCGTAGCGTTGCGCTTTGTGGGGGAGCGCAGCCAGCAGATCGAGCAGACAGCGGTGACCGCCGACCCGGACGGGCGCCGTTCCCGGATGGGGGCTTCGGCAGTGGCCGCATGGTCGCTGGGTGTGCTGATCGTCCTGTTCTGCGCGGCGGTGGTGCCGCTGGCTTTTGCGGCCCGGGAGGCAGAGTCCGACCTCGTGACCGTCGCCATCATGATGTCGCTGGCAGCCGTCGGGATCGTCGTGGCGCGACGTCAGCCCGGCAATCCACTGGGCTGGGTGTTTCTCGCGGCGGCGGCGCTGTCAGCGCTTGGCGTTGGCGCGGGGGCCTACGCCGTGCTCAGCTACCGGCTCGGTCACCACCTGCCGCTGAGTGTGGTAGCCGTGTTCCTCGCCCTGTACTGGTGCCCGGTGATCGTGACGTTCCCGCTGGTGATCCTGCTGTTCCCAGACGGCCGGCTGCCCTCGCCCCGCTGGCGGCTGGTGCTGTGGGGCTACCTTGCGGTCGGCGCGTGCTGGCCGGTGAGCGTCTTCGCGGTGGCGATCCGAGCCGTCGCCACGCACGATCTGCGCATCGACCCCGGCGGTGACCTGCGGGCCGTGGACTACCCGGCGGGAAGCTCGGCGTGGCTGGGCTCGGTCGAGGCGGTCATCCTGCCGTTGCTCGCGGTGTTCTGGCTGGTGTTCGTGGGCCGCCAGGTACTTTCCTGGCGCCGGGCGGACGGCGAGCGTCGCCAGCAGCTCAAGTGGCTGATGAGCGGTGCGGCCGTATGCATGGCCGCCACGACGGTCATCGCCGTCGGGGGGACCCTTGACACCTCGGCCTCACCCGCCGTCCAAGCGGTGTTGAACGGCGCGACCATCGGCCTCGCGGCGCTGCCGGTGTCCGTGGGAGTNNTGCTGGTCGGGGTGTACGCCGGGTTGGTGCTGCTGACCACCCAGGTGTTCCGGGTCCACACGCCAGTGGCGGTGGCCGCCTCCACGCTGGCGGCGGCAGCGTTGTTCAATCCGCTGAGGCGACGGGTGCAGCGGGCGGTGGACAGGCGGTTCAACCGGGCCCGCTATGACGCCGACAAGACCGCGGCGGCGTTCGCCGCGCGGCTGAAGGACGCCGTCGACCTGGACGCGGTCCAGGCCGACTTGGCCGGTGTGGTGGCCAAGGCGCTGGAGCCCGCCCATGTCTCGGTGTGGATGAGCGAACGCACGTGAGGTCGGCTTCAACCGACACCCGGCCTTCGGATGAGGAGCCGGCTGCGGGTACTAGGACCAGTGCTGGCCGTTCCGGAAGTCGGCCGTGAAGGTCCGGGCCATGGCGGACAAGACCGCGGGATCGGAGCTGATCAGGCCGAGTTCGCGGTTGTCCTCGNNGCGGCTGGCTATCGGCTCGGAAGTGATCGCGGTAGCCCGAACCATGGGAGCACGCTGTTGTCGAAGCGGGTCATGGCGCAGATCCGGTCGCCGGTGAGGGTGAGGACGTAGAGGCCTACCCCGTGGCTGATGCCGTTCGGGGCGCGCAGGTAGGCCCCGAACGCCGGCTGAGCGTTGGCCCGCGTCGGGACGAGCTCGAACCTCCGGCCCGCGCCGAACAGGCCGGCGCAGAAGCCGGCCACGACGTCGCGGCCCTGGTACTCAAAGGGCATCGGCGGCATCGACATGAAGACGTCGTCGGTCAGGAGAGCCACCAGGGCGTCGAGATCGGCGGACTCCCAGGCGCGGACGAATTTCGCCACGATCGCATCCCCGGACGGCGAGTCGGCGACGGGAGGCAGTTCGCGGCCGGCCGCCGTCGGCCATCTGCGCTCCAGGCTGGCGCGCGCCCGTTTGAGGGCGCTGTTGACCGACTCGACGGTCGAGTCCAGCATGCCGGCCACCTCGCTCGCGTGGAATCCGAGGACGTCGCGCAAGACGAGGACGGCGAGCTGGCGGGGCGGCAGGACCTGCAGGGCGGTCACGAAGGCCAGGGAGATGGCTTCGGTCTGCTCGTAGCGGGCCTCGGGGCCGGACGGCGCGTCGATCGCGCCCTCGAGGAGGGTGTCGGGGAACGGCTCAAGCCATACGACCTCGCCGAGCCGGGTCGGCTCGGGCAGTTCAACCCCGGGCACGTCCCACTCCCTGACCGGACGCCGGCTGGCCGCGCGACGCGCGTTGAGGCACTTGTTGGTGGCGATCCGGTAGAGCCAGGTGCGGACTGAGGCGCGCCCCTCGAATCCCTCGAGGCCTTGCCAGGCGGCCAGCAGCGTGTCCTGCAGGGCATCCTCGGCATCCTGGAAGGATCCGAGCATCCGGTAGCAGTGCACCTGTAGCTCCCGGCGGTATGGCTTCGTCAAAGCCTGAAACGCGTCGCCATCCCCGGCCCGCGCCCGTGAGATCAGGTCGGCTGTTACCACTCTCGCGTCACCTTCTTCCCGTACGTTGTCGCGCTTCCATCCTGTATGGACACCGGAGGGCGGCCGAACCGGGCGGTTGGCGGGCGGTGAGTCTTCCTCCTCGGGCGCGTCATATACGGCGGTACTAAAGAACGGAGGACTCGATGAGCTTGTTCGTGCTCATTCCGGGGGCGGGTGGTTCAGCCTGGTACTGGCATCGGGTCGTCCCTGAACTGCGGGCTCGCGGCCATGAGGCGGTCGCAGTTGACCTGCCGGGAGCCGACGAGTCCGCCGGGCTGCCGGAATACGCCGACGCGGTCCTCGCCGCCACCGGCAACCGCGGAGATGTCGTGGTGGTCGGGCAGTCGATGGGCGGCTTCACCGCGCCAACGGCCTGCGCTCGCACCCAGACGCGGATGCTGGTGCTGGTCAACGCGATGATTCCGCTGCCGGGCGAGACCGCTGGCGCCTGGTGGGGTAACACCGGATGGGAGCAAGCCCGGATCGCGGCTGCCCAGGCCGGCGGTTATCCCGTCGAGTTCGACCTAGCTGCCTACTTCCTGCACGACGTGCCCGCGGAGGTCGCGGCCGCGGGGGAGGCTCACCAGTATCCCGAGGCGGACATTGCCTTCGGCCAGCCGTGCGCCATCGACCGATGGCCGGACGTGCCCACCCGGGTGATCGCCGGGCGTGACGACCGCTTCTTCCCGCTGGAGTTCCAGCGCCGGGTGGCGGGGGAGCGGCTCGGCACCGGCATCGACGTCGTTCCCGGCGGCCACCTGGCCGCCCTGTCCCGCCCGGCTGAGCTCGCCGGCCAACTCGCCAGGTACCTGTGATTTCACGACCAGATCTCACAGTTGACGCAACCAATCGGTTGCCATAATGTAGCAACTAATAAGTTGCTACTAGCTGGAGGCTCTCATGGCCTTTCCCGATCGTATCGAGCGGACCATCGAGGTCGCCCACCCGCCGGGCCAGGTGTGGGCGGCGCTCACCACGGCCGAAGGGCTGGGCACCTGGTTCGGCAACGAGGCGACGGTCGACCTGCGACCGGGCGGGCCGGCCCGGATGACGTGGGCCAACGGATCCACGGTCGAGATGCGCGTGGAACGGGTGGAGGAGCCGACGGTGTTCAGCTTCACCTGGCCGATCTACGGGCTGCCCGAGGACGACCCGCGCCGTACCTATGTCGAGTTCACGCTCGAACCGGCCGGGACGGGCACCCGGCTGACCGTGGTCGAGAGCGGCTTCGCCCAGCTGCCGGAGGACGCCTACCGCAAGGCCTACGACGGCAACACCGACGGGTGGGCGCTGGAGCTGGCCGAGCTGGTCGACTACCTCGATGCCGCCTGACCCTGTGTTGGCTGAACCGGAGGCAGTTGCCGAGCAGGTCTTCGTGGCGCTGGCCGACCCGAGCCGACGCGCCATCTTGGCCGAGCTGGCCTCGGCGGGCCCGGCCACGGCCACGGACCTGGCGGCTCGCCTGCCGATCACCCGGCAGGCGATCGCCAAGCACCTGGCCCTGCTAGCCGAGGCCGGCCTGGTGACAGCCGAGCCTGGGGAGCGGCGCCGGGTGCGCTACCGGCTGCGCTCCGCGCCGATGCAGGTGGCGCAGCAGTTCCTGGCCGCGCTGGCCCGCGACTGGGACGGCCCGCTCAGCGCGCTGCAGGACCACCTAGACCGCAGCACCGGCTAACCGAACCAAACCGGAGGACATCGTGGACACCTCAATGAAGACACCGCCGATCGTTACCGCGCAGGACTGGGAGGCGGCGCGCCAGCAGCTGCTGGTGAAGGAGAAGGAGCTGACCCGGGCCCGGGACGCGCTCGCCGCTCAGCGCCGGCGGATGCCGTGGCTGGCGGTGGAGAAGGACTATGAGTTCGACGGACCCGAGGGGAAGGTAAGCCTGCTCGACCTGTTCGAGGGCCGTCGCCAGCTGGTCATCTACCGTGCGTTCTTCGAGCCCGGCGTGATCGGCTGGCCCGACCACGCGTGCCACGGCTGCTCCATGATGGCCGACCAGGTCGCCGACGTGATCCATCTGAACGCCCGCGACACTACCTTCGCCTACGCCTCGCGCGCGCCCCAGCCGGATATCGCGCGCCTGAAGGCGCGGATGGGCTGGACTATGCCCTGGTACACCGTGCTCGACGACTTCGACAAAGACTTCGGCGTCGACGAATATCACGGCACGAACGCGTTCATCCGCGACGGCGACCGGGTGTTCCGAACCTACTTCGTCAACAACCGTGGTGACGAGGCCCTCGGGAGCACCTGGAGCTACCTCGACCTAACCGCGCTCGGGCGGCAGGAAGAGTGGGAAGATTCGCCCGAGGGCTACCCGCAGTCCGCGGCGTACAACTGGTGGAACTGGCACGATGAGTACGACCATCCGGAGCTCACGCAGGGACGGATGAAGGGCTGGGAGTCGCCCGGAGAACCTTCATGAGTATGTAGCCGAGCTCGGCAGGCGGGGGCGGCGTATCGTCCTGCCACGGTGCTACCAGATATCGATTCCGGCCAGGAAGGATCCAGGAAGTCGCCGAAGTCAGTCCTCTGCGGCCATAGCGAGCTCGACCGGGCTCAACGGGGCAACCAGCGGGAACGCGCCGTGCAGGGCTACGCCCGGCTGGGCAATGATCCGCGGGTGCCGACCGTTATGCGGCCAGGACGCGGCGTGGACGAGGAACGGATGGCAAAGGAACACGTCCCCGGCACGACCGGTGACCAGGGATGTAGGGCGGGCGGCACTAGCCTGCGCGGCCAGCTGAGCCGCCTGGGTCCACGGCATGCCCTTGTCGCCTGCAGGTGCAAGGGCGCGGGCGGCGTCCCGGTGCGAGCCTGGGCGGATCCGGGTCGGGGCGCTGTCGGCGTCGACGTCGCTGAACAGGTAGAGCACCAGGAGCCCGCGTGCCCTGGACCGGTGGTTGACGCACCACTGGCCGTTCGTTTCATAGCTTGCCTCGATGTGCCAGCCGGCGTCGCCAGGATCGGCCTGACTAGGGAACCGCACCGGGATGGTGCCGCCCACGCCTTGCCTGCGCCACCAGCGCCCCGCGCCGATCAGCTGGTCGAATGCCTCCCACAGCGACGGCTGGGTGCCGGCCGTGGCGAACGCCTCGCTCTCGGGGCAAGGGATCCGCACCACCGGATCCCGCCACGTGGCGGGGGCGTCGCGCAGCACTCCGCGCTCGGCGAGCGCGGACCAGATCTCCTCCTGACAAGCCCGCAGCACGTCGGCGGGCACCGCGCCCCGAATGGCAACGAACCCGTCCACGACGAACGAGCCAATCTCGGCCTCGCTGAGCATGCCGCCAGCGTCGCACGCGCCAGCCGCGACCTCCAGCGAATAACAGTCAGGCGGCATCATTGGCTGCGGCGGCGACGGACAGGAACGTGTCCTCGTTGGCCGCGAGCCAACGCATGGTCGCCTCCAGGCTGCCGACATGGGCTGTGACCTCGCCGAAGCGGCCGAGCCCGGCGCGCCACCTGGCGGCCCGCCACAGGACGGCGCCGAGCGACCGGGCGTTGAGTAGCTCGGGCAGCGCCGCCACCTCGGCGGGCTCCAGGCGGCGGACCGTGGCGCAGCCGCGCAGGAAGGCCGCCGTGCGATCCGGCCAGTCCGGCGCGCGGAGCGCCGCGGAGTTATACAGCGCAGCCAGGATGTCCTGGACGCGGAAACCGACGCCGGCGAGCTCGAAGTCGAGGAGCCCCGCCACCTCGCCCGTGTCCGAGTCGACCAACACGTTCGACGGCGCGAGGTCGCCATGGATGACCTGGGGGGGCAGGCCGTCGGTACTGGGCCACCACCGCCCGGCGCGGCGAGCCGCAGCACCGAGCACCTCCGCCTGCTCAGCGCTCATCCCGGCGGAGCGCAGCTCACCACACAGGGCGTCGACCGGCGGGTCGCCTGGCTGGACGCAGCGCGGATCGGTGCGCCAGTCCCGCAGGGCATCTCCGAGCGCCACGTCCGCCAGCGCGGCGCCAAGGAGCCCGCCGGCCCGGCCGAAGCGCTCGAACGCCGCCTCGCCATCCATACCGGGGTGCACGCCGGGCAGCCAGCGGCAGACGGCGGCAGGCCCGGCCGTGGTCGCGATCACTGTGCGCCCGTTGGATGCGGCCACGGGCTCCGGTACCTGGAAGGGAAGGCCGCTCTGCCGTAGCCGCCGCAGGATCCCGTGCTCGGCACAGACCTCCGCGACGGACAGGAACCCGCTGATCCGCAGCACGTAGCGCTGCTCCCTGTAGCGCACCAGGAAAGTCCGGTTGTTGGTTCCCTGCTCGTCGGCGGGGGCAAGGTACGCGTCCGGCGGGAAGCCCCACAAAGGCAGCAGCGCGGCGGCGAACTCCAGGTCGGCGGGCGCCGGGCCACCCCCCTGGACGGATCGCCGTGACTGTGACATCGCTCCGCTGGGCCTTCCGATGGTCCGCGCCGCGGTCGGACGGCGCAACAAGTTTTCGCCCGCCCGTCTCACCCAGCCCGGCCGTGGCGATTTGAACGAGGCACCTGATTATGCGGTGATGGCGTTTTCCAGCATCGTCCGGTGACGCAGCATCCACGCCGCTGACCGCGCCCGCCAGGCCAGTGCCCACAGCGGCGCGGGATCGGTGGAGCTGGGCGTGACCTGTGAGGTGACCGCTTCGGCCGCACAGTCGCGGATGGCATATTCGATCATCCGGGTGACCAGGCCGTCTCGCTCAGCGGCGGGGAGCCGGTAGCCGTCCAGGAAGTACCGCAGCTGCGCCGCCCGCGCCGAGGCGGTGGGCAGCGCCTGCCGCTCAGCGATGTCGTCGTCGTGCAGTTGCGCGTTCCACCAGCCGGTGGCGGCTACTTCGTCGAGGCGGTCGGTGGGCCCGGCCAGGGTCCAATCGATGAGGGCGGTCGGCAGCCCGTCGCGGGCCACGATGTTCCATGGTCCGGCGTCGCAGTGGCTGATGATCGCGCCGGGTGCGTCGCTGCGGAACGTCCAGGGGTGCCACGCCGCATCCGGCGGCGGCTGGAACCCGGCGGTGGCGTCGTGCAGGTCGCGCAGCAGCTGGCCGACCTGCCAGACGCCCTCGTCGGTCCACGCGTGCGGGTGGACGAACGTGCCCTCGATGTAGGTGACGACCTCGCGGCCCTGATCGTCGTAACCGTCTCCCGTCACCCGCGGGGATCCGGCGAAACCAGCGCGTTCGAGATGCCTGAGCAGGGCATGGACAGCCGGAATCCATGGCCCGGCCGGGCGGACGACGGTGCCTCCGTGCCGAGCTATCCGGCTGGGCTGCCCGTCGGCATTTGGAAGTTGCTCAAAAAAAGAGGCCGAAGACAACTGATGCTCCTCTGACGTGGGAGCCGTCACCGGGAAGTTTCCACTGCCGGTCCACGCCCTCGCAAGGCGTTTTTATCCTGACGCGTCACTGGCCTGACAGTGCTGCTCCCCGCGAGCTAGGCGCACCGCATCTGAGCTGGTGATTCGCAGGTCAGGTCTGGTCGTACCGGGGGGAGGGAGGCCGCAGGAGGCCTGCCCCCTTGCGGCTAGCGTTTTGTCCCGGGCCGAGAGCGACACCCCGGCGGCGGTGGTAACGACATGCTGGTGAGCGCCACGACGGCGATGCCGACTCAATCGCGAATTAGTTTCAGTGCCAGCCTGGGCACGACAAAGGATGCGAGGAAGATGGGCAAGAGCCTCTTTCCGGTGCACCGGAAGGCGACGATCTCTTCGTCGGCAGCATCGAAGGTTTCAGTGCTGCTCGAGTTTCGTCCATTGCGAACTTGCAGGGTGTGACGTCCAGGCTCGACTGGTATCTCGATCGTGTGGTTCATTTCGACCGACCCGGCCCGCTCACCGTCGACCACGACATCGTACGGGCCACGACGGACCTCCGCTCCGATTGCCTTATGCGTCACCTTCAGCGTCGCCGGCATTTGTTGATCTCCTCTTATTTCTGAACGGCGCTTCTCTGGCTGCTCGGCGACGAACGCACCGTGCCGTCGGCCCGGGGCAGCAGGTCGACCTGGTGCCGGTCGTCACAACCGCTGGCGGCACATCCTCGGGGTCCGGAGCGCCGACCGCGAGAAGGGATCCGAGGCGGTGTCGCCCGTGGCCATCGTATGGCCGTGCCCGCTCGCGGTCGATGTGTACGCGGCGACTGGCCGTCGCGTGCCGGGCCGCTGGTGTTCTGGTCGGGGTACCGGCGTTATGTCCGGGAGGCGAGCCGTCGCAGGTCGAGCCCGCCGCAGGTCCCTGCGCGGACCGGGCCGTCGCTAAAGCTCGCTCGCCTCAGGCTGTCTGCCGTCGTCCAGGCCGAACGTAGACGCGATGCAGCCCTAGAGGTGGAGCGCGATTCCGCGGCGGGCTGCGAAGCGGTCGAAGGTGCTCATCGGCAAGGTGGCGACACCTGCCTGCGGGGTGTGGCCTGATGGGTTGTGGAAGGTGACCTGCTCGTTGGCGTGGCCGGTGATAAGGACGAGGTGGCCGCCTGTTGCGGGAGGATTATGTTCGGGCCTGCGGATCTCCTTGTGCACCGACGCCATGACGAGCCTGCCCTGGTCAAGTTCGCAAGTAATCCGAGCGGGGTCGAGGTCTGTGATGACGTCAGCGTGAAGTTGGCACCGCTCTGTGGTGAAGTCGGCGAACTGCCGGTAGAGCAGGCCGGTAACCCGTCCTCCGGGTTCTTCGACGTATCCGCCGTAGTCCAGGCAGCCATCGAGGAGGGCGAACAGGCTGGGGGCATGGCCGTCGCGAGCGATCAGTGCCATCTGCAGGCAGGCCATGCCGCACAGGCGGGTGCACCAGCGTCCGTATGCTTCCAGGTCCGGGGCGCCGCTTTCCCGCCATCTCGGGTCATCTGCTGGCGGGTGTCCCTGGTAGGCGATGGCTGCGATCAGGGACGGCGTGGCGTACTGGGTGATCCACGGGATGGGGTGACGGACGGGCACGTCAGGCCACCGTATGATCCAGGGCATTGAGCAGCCCGTCCGTGATGGCCCGGAAGCCGACGTAGTAGATGATGACACCAGCGGGACCGGGCGGGAGGCCGGTGCCCGCGAGTGCGGCCAGTGCGGCGGCGCCGGAGGGCTCGGCCACGATCTTGAGGTGGTCGAACGCCCACCTCATGGCCTGGGCGATGTCGTCGTCGGTAACTGCGACTACGTCATCGAGGAGCACCTTGTTGACCTCCCACGGCAATCGTGCGGGGCTGGTGTGCCGTAGCCCGTCAGCGATCGTATCGGGTACCGCCGGCAGCGTAACGCGATGTCCGGAGCAGTTCCAGGGCGGGCGTACTGGCGCCGGTCAGACGACGGTTTGTTCGTAGTGAGGTTAACGGTGACACGAATATCGAACACCTGCAGCATCCCGCAACATGAGCGCGCTCCGCCATGTCCGCGCCAAAGTGTGACGGCGCAAAGTGAGGCCCCGGTATCGGCGACTAGCAAGCAGGCGAGACATCCACCGAGAAGCCTCACTGGCTCAACTCAACGGCAGAAACCCGCGGATGGCTCAGGATGATGGCAGGTGGCCAAGGTTGACTGGCAGAGGACAACAGGACAACAG
>PLDT01000200.1:0-3236 GCA_003136255.1 Actinomycetota bacterium | reverse complement strand
CCGGTTGGCGGCCAGCTGGGCTTGGAGGTCATCAAAGACGCTCTTGGGCAGCCCGCCCGGATTGGCGTCGGTCTGCACCATCAGCGGCGGCACCGAGCTGATCAGCACCGCCCGCGCGACGCGGCTCTCCCCGTGCCGGGCCAGGTACCGGACGACTTCACCGCCGCCGGTGGAGTGCCCGACATGGATCGCGGCGTGCAGGTCCAGGTGCGCGGTCACCGCGGCCAGGTCATCGGCGTAGTGGTCCATGTCATGACCGCCGCTGGTCTGGGTCGAGCGGCCGTGCCCGCGCCGGTCATGGGCGATGACCCGGTACCCGTGCCCCAGGAAGAACAGCAGCTGGGTGTCCCAGTCATCAGCCGACAGCGGCCACCCGTGACTGAACACGATCGGCTGGCCCGAGCCCCAGTCCTTGTAGAAGATCTCCGTACCATCAGTGGTCGTAACCGTGCCCATGGACTGCCTCCGTCGGTTGGGGTGCTGACGCCCGAACGTCCGCCCTGACAGGCTAACCATCTTTGGGTGAGCACTCCAGGCCCCCCCGCCATCGTCGCGGTGAACTCGCCGGATCGGCATCGTCGGCTCGCTCCCGGCATCCGCGCGGCCACGAACCTGCCGCCCCGAGTCTGATTTCCGTGCGGCACGAGTAAGCACGTATGATAATTACGTGCTGACGTGTGAGGTGACTTAATGGCAGGTCTAGGCGGACCCGAGGTGTGCGAGGCGTGCGGTCGTCAGCTGTCGCCTCAACTAGGAAAAGGCAGGCCAAGGCGGTACTGCAACGCTACTTGCCGGAGCGCGGCGCGACGCAGGCGCGATGCCGCCCGCCGACCTGACGTGAAGGAACGGTTGACAGCTGGCCATCGTCATGACAACCTTGACAGAGTGGGTCGGCTCGCGGACGCGGTCGCCCGCGGCGGCAGCGGCCTCCCGCTGGAGACGCTGGCGGCAGCCCGGGACTTGTCTGCCGCGGCCGGCGAGGCACTGCAACAGGCCGTCGACCGGGCGCGCGCGGCCGGTCATAGCTGGAGGGAGATCGGCGATGTTCTCGGCACCACCCGGCAGGCTGCGTTCCAGCGGTTCGGGCACCCGGTTGACCCGCGCACCGGCGCTCCGATGAGCACCGAGATCCCGGCCGGCGCGGCAGACCGGGCCGTCACGATCGTCGCCGACCTGGCCGAAGGTCGCTGGGAGGAGGCGCGCCGGGACTTCAACGCCAAGATGAGCGAAGCCCTGGACGCCAGTCGGCTGGCGGAGGCCTGGGCGCGGATGGCCAGCCTGGTCGGCAGCTACGAGGGCATGGGCGAGCCGTTCGCCCACCGGGTCGCCGATCACGGCGTGGTCGAGATCCCGCTGCGTTTCGAGGCCGGCGAGGCGACCGCGCGGGTCGTCTTCGACGAGGAAGGCAAGGTCGCCGGCCTGTGGCTGCGGCCATGATCGCGCTGCTCGTGATCGGCGGGGTGCTCCTGCTCGCGATGTTCGGCGTGGCCTGCTACGGCTGGATCACGCTCCCGGCTGACGTGCGGGTGCCGGTCCACTTCGGGGCCGGGTACAACAACTTCGTGTCCAAGCGCGTCGGGCTGATCACCCACACGGCCGCGGGCGTACTGGTCTACGTCCTGCTGACCTTGACGACCTACCACCACTCGGCCAGGTCGTCGCCGGTCTTTATCGTCCCGATCGTCATGTGCGTCCTGCTGGCCGTCCAGATCGGCGCGATTAAGGTGGCCCGCACCAAGTCCGGGACGGCCGGGTAAGGCCGACCGGGCGCGACGCGCGGGTGGGCGAGGTTCCCGCAGGCCGGAGTATGGTCGTAGGACAGAGTCGTAGGACAGATCAGAACGCTGTTGGCGGTGAGGCCGTGCCTGACATCCTGAGTCAGGGCGGGGGCCGCGAGCCCAGCCCGTGGCCGCGCCGCGTGGCGGCGGCCGCCGTGCTGGTGGTAGCGGCTGTGCTGATCGTCCAGCACCTGCCGCGCTCACGTCATGAGCCGACGCGGTCGGCCGGGCCGACTGCCACCGCGACTACGCCGGTGGCGGCTTCGGGTGCTGCGGTGCCCGCGCCGGGGCCGGCGGTACCCGACGGGATCCCGGGTCAGGCCCTGGCCTGGCCCAGTGGTCTTCGGCTGCCAGCGGCCGGGCAGCGGCCCGCGTGGTTCTGGCCGGCCACCGGCCAGCTGGTGCCGATCGGTGGCCTACCGCCCCAGCGGTCTGACTACCAGTTCGTCCGCGCCGCGGGCGGCTGGGCGGTACAGGCCGGTCCTGATGTCCAGGCCGGCTGCCGCAGTTGCGCCGGGCCACAGCGCGGCGTCTACTTCCTGGCCGATGGCGCGCAGTCGGCGACCCGGGTGGGGCTGGCGGACGCGGTCGCGCCGGGCGAGGCGGGCACGCTGTGGCTGACCAGTTATCCCCCGGACGCTGATCCGGGCACCGCCGCGGGCACGGCGCGCGAGGTCAGCATCGCCGGCCGACCGCTCGGGCCGCAGCTCAGGCTTCCGGCCGGGTACCTGATCGAGCAGGCGACCGACCGCGGCCTGCTGCTGGCCCCAGCGGCCCCGCGGCCGGGAACGACGGCCTACCGGTTGTGGAACCCAGCCGCTCCGCGGGCCGGTCGCACCTTTGAGGCAGTGATCGCGGCGAGCACCACGCAGATCGCCTGGGCGCCGTGTACCGCACAATGCCGCGTGCTGGTGCTGAACCTGGTCACCGGGCGGCAGGTAACGGCCGAGCTGCCCGGAGGGAGGTCGGTAGCCAATGCCGCCTTCAGCCCCGACAGCAGCTTCCTGGCGTTTGAAGTGAGCTTTAGCAACGATGCCGACGACGGCGAACAGGCGGTGCAGCTAGAGCTGGTCTCCACGGCCAGCGGCCACCTGACGGCCGCGCCGGGGACCTGGCTCAGCAGCGATGCCCTGATGAGCTTCGGCTGGCCCGCCAGCAGCGACAGCCTGGTTGCCGAGCTGGGCTTCACGACCAAGGTCCAGCTCGCGTCCTGGCGCCCCGGCGCCAGCCGGCTGGCCATCGCGGTGCTCAGGCCCCAGCGAAACCCCGCCTCCCTGGTCATCGGGCAGTACGGCCCCTAGCACCAGCAAGACCACAGCCCGGTCGCCGCAGGCTCAGTATCGAAGCGAGGATCCAGCTCGATGCGGTGCTGAGCGGCCTTGGCTGGCGGCAAGCACCTCCGGGTTCGGTCATGCGAGCGGTCACTGTGACCGGGGGCGGGTACTTGTGTGTGCCGTG
>PLDT01000573.1:0-6834 GCA_003136255.1 Actinomycetota bacterium | reverse complement strand
CTCCGCATAAGCTATATCCTCCGCGATAAATTTCATTGCCTCGAATATAATGGTGAATTGCGGGGCGGGTGAGGTACCTGCGCCGGGGGTGGGCCGCCCGGGCTGGCCCGCGGGTCTGACACGCGCCGACCCGGGGCCGCTCACCCGGGCGGCGCACTAGACCCTGGCCTCAGCACGGCAGGTCGGCGGCACGACAGCAGCGCGGGCCCCAGCGGTCACAGGGTCACCACGACCTCGACGGTCAGCCGCCGGGCACAGACGGCGCGGTCCCCTACGGGGCCGGGGGCACACGCACACCATATGAGGTACACGATCCCCCGAGAAAACGCCAACCTATCCGGAGCTGGTACGACGGCCATCGACACCGTAGCGAGGCCGTGTCCCGGGGAGCGAGCGGCCTGCGGGGGCTCATCGCGGCCAGCCAGGTCGCAGGCTTCGTGCTTGGCCTGACCATGCTCAGCCGGGTGGCCCTGGCCGGGCGGGTGGCCCCGGCCGGGTGGGCCCTGGCCGGAGGGGCGGCCCTGGTCGGCCGCCGCGGGCACTAAGGCCTTCTCATGCGCCTGCCAGCACGGACTCCAAGGCGTGCCGCAGCGGAGCCAGCCGCTTGGCGGCCGATCCGCGGGCGGCCGGGAGTGACCGCCCGGCCAGCGGTTCGGTGATCTCGATATAGCACTTGATCTTCGGCTCGGTGCCGCTCGGGCGCAGCACAACCCGGGCGCCGGGCAGCCGGAAGATCAGCACGTTCGCCATCGGCCCCGGTCCGTCGCGCGCCCCGTCCCCGGCGGCCAGGTCGACCATGGCGGTTACCGGCAGACCGCCGAACTTGGCCGGGGGATCGGCCCGGAGCCTCCCCATGATCTCAGCCTGGTCCGTGGTCCGCAGCGTCACCTGGGACGTCAGGTGCACGCCGTGCACGCTCTCCAGTTCGTCGTACCTCTCGAGCACCGAACGCCCCGTGGCCTTCGCCTCGGTGGCCAGCCGGAGCATGGCCAGGGCGGCACCGATGCCGTCCTTATCCCGCACCACGTCACCGACCGCGTAGCCCAGTGCCTCCTCGTAGCCGAACACGAACCGCGCGCCCGGCACGTCGTCGCCCGCCCGGACGATCCACTTGAATCCGGTCAGGGTCTCGGCGTAGCGGGCCCCCGCCGTCGCCGCGATCTTGGACAGCAGCGTCGAGGAGACGATCGTGGAGGCTACCAGCCGGTTCCCGGGGTCGACGTTCCCCGCAGTCCAGCCCAGCAGGCTGGCGCCCAGGAGGGCGCCGACCTGGTCCCCGGTCAGCACCACCCAGCCGGCCAGCCCCTGGCCCGGGCGGCGGGCGGCCACGGCCAGCCGGTCCCCGTCTGGATCGCTCGCTATAAGCAGGTCGGCGCCGAGCCCTACCGCATCGGCCAGGGCCAGGTCCAGCGCGCCGGGCTCCTCCGGGTTGGGGAAGGCGACCGTCGGGAAGTCCGGATCGGGCCGGGCCTGCGCCGCCACCACGTGCGGCGCCGCGAAGCCGGCCTGGGCCATGGCCCGCAGCATGAGGTCGCCAGCCACCCCGTGCATCGGGGTGTAGACCACGTTCAGCTCCGGCCGCTCGACCCCGGAGCCGACCGCCACGGCCACGACCGCGTCCAAGTAGGCCTTGGCGATCTCGTCTCCGTGCCGGGTGATCAGCGGGCTGCCCGGGTCCGCGACCAGGATCTGCGAGAGCGGCCCGAGATCGGCGATCCGGGCCTCGACCTCGGCGTCGACGGGCGGGATGACCTGGGCGCCGTCGCTCAGGTACAGCTTGTACCCATTGTCCGCCGCCGGGTTGTGGCTCGCGGTGATCATCACCCCGGCCGACGCTCCCAGGTGCCGGACCGCGAACGCGAGCAGCGGAGTGGGCCCGGGCTGTGGCAGCATGTGCACCGCGATACCGGCCCCCGCCAGCACCCGCGCCGTCTCATCCGCGAACTCCGCCGACCGATGCCGCGCGTCGCACCCCACCACCACCCGAATCCCGCCCTGCACCTCCGCACCGCCCGCACCGCCCGCACTGCCTACCGGACCGCCGACGCCGCCCGCCGCGCCGTCGCCAGCCGCCCCGTCGACAGCCGCGCTGAGCAGCCACCCCGCCACCGCTGCGGTCGTGGCCCTGACCACAGCCCGGTTCATCCGGTTCGGCCCCGCCGCGACCACCCCCCGCAGCCCCGCCGTCCCGAACTCCAGTCGCCCCGCGAACCGGTCCCGCAACTCCGCCAGCGCCCCGGAATCCGCCGCCCCCCCGAGAGCCGACTCGAGCAGCCCCTTCAGCTCCGCCCGATCGCCCGCGTCCGGGTCATCCGCGATCCAGCCCTCGACGGCAGCCCGCAACTCAGCCTCAGTCATCCCTGGGACCGCTGATGGCACTATGACCTCCCCCGCACCGGCCCGATCCGAAAAGATTGCGCAAATGTTGCGCGAGTTGCGCAAGTTGCGCGTGCGGTACTCGCGGGCCCGATCGGCATCCCGTGAACGCCACGCCAACCCCGACACCCGCCACGGCGGGGTGCAAGCTGACCCGGAGCCACGAAAGTCACGCCTTGACGTAGGGGATGCCCTCGGCCCGGGGTCCGCGGACCTTTCCGACCAGCCCGGCGAGCACGATGATCGTGACGACGTACGGTGCCGCCAGCAGCAGGTTGGACTGGATCGGCGTGTTCAGGGTGGACATGATCGACTGCAGCTGCGTGGTGAACCCGAACAGCAGCGCCGCGCTGATCGCGCCGATCGGTGTATACCGCCCGAAGATCATCGCGGCCAGCGCGATGTACCCCTCGCCGGAGGTAATGTCTGCTCCGAACGAGCCGACCGAACCAATCGTGAAGTACGCGCCGCCGATGCCCGCGATCACTCCGGCCGCGATGACGTTGCGGTACCTCATCGCGATTACGTTGATGCCCACGGTGTCGGCCGCGACGGGGTGCTCCCCGATAGCGCGGGTCCGCAGTCCCCACCGCGTGCCGAACAGGCCGACCTGGACGCTGGCCAGCGCGATGTACGTCAGGTACAGGAAGATCGTCGAGTCGAAGAAGACCGGCCCGAGGATCGGGATGTCACCCAGCAGCGGGATCTTGACCGCGGAGAACGTCGAGGGCGAGTTCAGCGTGTTCTGGTACGGGACCATGAGGTCGTCGAACAGGTAGCCGGTGAGGCCGAGGACCAGCGTGTTGAGCACCACGCCCAGGACCACCTGGTCCACCCGGTAGCCGATGGCGAAGATGGCGAGCAGCACCCCGACCAGCGAGCCGGCCAGCCCCCCGCAGATCAGTCCCAGCCACAGCGAGCCGGTGACGCTGGTCACGATGGCAGCGGTGAACGCGCCGAGCAGCAGCTGGCCCTCGATGCCGACGTTGATCACCCCGGAGCGGGAGCACACCACGCCGGTCAGCGCGCCCAGCATGATCGGGATCGAATCGTTCAGCGTGCCCTGCAGCAGGTTCACGATGTTGAACCCGGTGTTCAGGCCCGCGTCGGCCCAGCACAGCAGGGCGACGACGAACAGAAGCAGGATCACCGCGATGGCCACCCGCCGCAGCATCTTGCCCAGCGGCAGGAACGCGCGCGCCACCGCGATCGCGATCGAGATCCCGCCGCACACGTAGCAGGTCACGGCCGCCGCCAGGCTGAGGTTCGGCACCGTGACCTTGGCGAACGGCTGGGAGAACGCGAAGGTCGCGTCGCCCTTGTGGGAGTACCCGCCCAGCACGAAGATGTCGATCAGCCCGAACGCCAGGAAGGTCGCCGGCGCCAGCCACCGCCGGAAGGTGCTGCTCAGCGGCTTGGCCGCCAAGTCCAGGTCGACCGGCTGCAGGTCGTCGTCCGCGATCGTCATGCGTTCCACCCCTTGGACATGACCCCGCCCACGCCGCCGGCTCTAGTGTCCCGCAATCGGTACATGGCGCGGATCAGCGGCGGCGCCGCGACGAACAGGACGATCACCGCCTGCAGCACCTCCACCATGTCCACCGGAGTGCCGGTCACGGCCTGCATGAGCGGCGCCCCGGCGTGCAGCGCGCCGAACAGCAGCCCGGCGAGCACCACCCCGCCCGGCCGGCCCAGGCCGAGGAGCGCGACCGTGATGGCGTCGATGCCGTAGGTCCCGTAGCTCTGGAAGTTGACGGTGAAGTCGGTGCCCTGGATGACCGTGGCCCCGGCCAGCCCGGCCAGCCCGCCCGCCAGCAGCATCACCAGCACCCAGGTCCGCTCCACGTTCATGCCCGCCACCCGCGCGGCGCTGGGGTTCTTGCCGATGCTGCGCATCTCGAAGCCCGTCGTGGTCCGGTTCAGCAGCCACCACACGCCTGCCGCGCAGGCCAGGGCGACGAGGAAGCCCGCGTTGATCCGCAGGTGCGAGCCGAACAGCAGCGGCAGGTGCGCGTCGCCGGCGATGGGTGCGCTGATCTCGTTGGTGTTATGAGGTGCCTGCATCAAGTAGGGGAAGGAGAGCAGGTAGGCAAGGAAGTAAACCATGACGTAATTCAGCATGATCGTGACGATGACCTCGTGCGCGCCCGTGCGGGACTTGAGCTCGCCGACGATCCAGCCCAGCGCCGCGCCGCCGACGAAACCGCCGATCACGCACACCACGACGTGGACGAAGAACGGCAGGCTGACCCCGTACCCGAGGTAGGTGGTCAGCGCCATGCCGCCGATGAGCTGGCTCTGCGCGCCGATGTTGAACAGGCCCGCCTGGTAGGGCAGCGCGACGGCCAGCCCGGCCAAGATCAGCGGCGTGGCCTGGACGCAGGTCTCCGACAGTGGGTTGAACACGGCCGACAAGTAACCGTCGTGGATCGCCGCACTGAACGACGCCTGCTGGAATAGGGCCGAGACCGTGTGCGGGTTGAAGATCGAGCCTTCGAACATCTCGATGTACGCGCCCACCGCGGTGTCCCAGGCGGTGGCGATCGCGTGGCCGGGATCCGAGAACAGGTTGCCCCAGGCGTGCAGCACGGTGGTGTTGGTGAACGCGTTCAGCAGCCCGCCGACCACGAACGCGGTGAAGATGGCCAAGACGGTGACGGTGAAGGTATTACCTTCGAGGATCGAGTCCCGGATAATCCGGCCGGGCCCCGGCTTGGTCATCTTCTGCTGCACCGCGGCCGCGCCCGCGGTTCCCGCCTGATCGCTCATTCTCCCGCTCCCGGACCGGCCGTCGGGGCGCTCGGCGTGGGCTCCGACTCCGGAAGCCCCGGGGGCCCGGCGTCGTGGTCGGTTCCTCCCGCCATCAGCAGCCCGAGTTCCTCCACCGGCACGGTCGGCGGCCGGATACCGGTGATCTTGCCTTCGTACATGACGGCGATCCGGTCGGCCAGTGCGTAGATCTCGTCGAGTTCGGCGGAGACGATGAGCACGGCGACGCCCTGGTCGCGCTGTTCCACGATGCGGCGGTGCACGAATTCGATCGAGCCGACGTCAAGCCCGCGGGTCGGCTGGCTGGCGATCAGGACCTTGTGCTCGTGCGCCAGTTCCCTGGCCAGGATGACCTTCTGCTGGTTACCGCCGGACAGCGTGCCGACCGGTGTCTGCGTCGAGGTGGTGCGGACGTCGAACTCCCGGACGCGCTCGGTTGCGTTGGCGGCGATCGCTCCGAGCCGCAGGTTGATCCCGGAGGCGAAGGGCGGCTTGTTGTACTGGTCGAGCACCATGTTGTCGGCCACCGAGAACTCGCCGATCAGCCCGTCTTCATGCCGGTCCTCGGGCACGTATGCGATGCCGGCGCTCAGCCGCTGGGCCGGCGTGGCACGGGTGAGGTTCTGGCCGTTCAGCGTGACCCGGCCCGCCATCGTGGGCCGCAGTCCCATCAGGGCCTCGCACAGCTCGGTCTGCCCATTGCCCTGCACCCCCGCCACGCCCAGGATCTCACCCGCCCGGACCTGGAAGGACATCTCGTTCACGAGCACCCGGCCGGCCTGGTCGCCGACGGTCAGGCCGGCCACGTCCAGGACCACCTCACCCGGCTGGGCCGCCCCCTTGCTGACCCGCAGCTGCACGTCCCGGCCGACCATGAGCAGCGCGAGCTCGTCCTCGGTAGTGCCGGGCGGCCGCTGCCCGACCACCTTCCCGCGGCGCAGGACGGTGATCGTGTCCGCGATGGCCTGGACTTCCTTGAGCTTGTGCGAGATGAAGACGATGGACGTGCCGCCGTCCTTGAGCCGCCTGATGATCCGGAACAGGTCCTCGGTCTCGGCCGGGGTCAGCACCGCGGTGGGCTCGTCAAGGATCAGCACGGTCGCCTCTCTGACCAGTGCCTTGACGATCTCGACCCGCTGCTGGATGCCGACCGGCAGGTCCTCCACCAGGGCATCGGGGTTTACCTCCAGGCCGTAGCGCTGGGACAGCACGCCCACGTCCCGGCGAGTCTTGCGCCGGTCGAGCAGGCCGGCCCGGTTGGTCTCCTCGATGCCGAGCGTCACGTTCTCCGCGACGGTGAACACGGGTACGAGCATGAAGTGCTGGTGCACCATCCCGATGCCGGCCGCGATGGCGTCCTTCGGGGAGTGGAAGCGGACCGCCGTCCCGTCGATGAGGATCTCGCCCTCATCCGGCTGCATCAGCCCGTACAGGACGTTCATCAAAGTGGTCTTGCCGGCGCCGTTCTCGCCGAGCAGGGCGTGCACCTGACCGGGAGCCACCGACAGGTCGATCCCGTCGTTAGCCACCAGCGAACCGAAACGCTTGGTGATGCCCCTCAGCTCAAGCTCCACGTCGTCCCTTCAACCCGCTCCGGAACCCGCTAAGTCCCGCCCGCCTGTCCTTCCCCCAAGGTCTGGCCCCAGCATCTGGCCGCCGACATCTGGCCGCCGACATCTGGCTACCGAC
>PLDT01000205.1:838-2590 GCA_003136255.1 Actinomycetota bacterium | reverse complement strand
CGTCGGCCAACTCCAGGACCGGCTTGCGCACGTTGCGCCCGATCGCGTGCAGGAAGACCTGCGGCGTGCCCACCAGGCCGACGGCCTCGCGGACGGCCGCCCGGCAGGCCTCCGCCGTCCGCAGGTCGGCGACCAGCGGTTTGACCTCGCGGCCGGCCTCCTTCGCGGCGCGCACGACAGTGTCCAGGTTCTCGGTATTCACGTCGACCAGCACCACCCGCGCGCCCTGCCCGGCCAGGCTCAGCGCGCTGGCTCCGCCGAGTCCGCCGGCTCCGAAAACCAGCGTCGGGCGTCGGTCGAGCGTGAGCCAGTCCTGCATGGGCTATCCTTCGCCTCGGAATTCTCGTATTATGAAAGTCGCTTTCTGAATACCGTAGCCGACCTGCTGTCCGGCTGTCCAGGGCCGGTAATGGACACCGTCACCGTAGGCTGAGGACGGATCCCATCATCAGAGGAGGATTCCATCCATGCCTCGCCGCACCGCCAGCTCCTCATCCACGGCGCTCCGTCCCGCCACGGGGGCGGCCGACTCTGGTGAACGCCCGGAATACCGCGTCGAGGCCCTGGCTAAGGGCCTTCGTATCCTGTCGCTCTTCGACGAGCAGCGTCCGACCTGGCGCGTCAGCGACCTGGCCACCGCCGCGGGGCTGCCGATGCCGACCGTCTACCGGGTGGTGATGACGCTGGCGTCCGAGGGCTACCTGGACCACCTGCCCAACGGCGACTACCGGCCGGGCGTGCGCACGCTGACCCTCGGCACGGCCGCGCTGCGCAGCCTGGACCTGGTCGCCATCGCCACGCCCAAGCTGACCGAGCTCGGCGAGCGCACCGGGGAGACGGTGAACCTGGCCGTGCTCAGCGCCGACCGCGTCCTGTACCTCATCCGGCTGCGCAATTCCGATCTGGTGACCGCGAACATCCAGGTGGGCTCCACGCTGCCCGCCGTGCACACCTCCATCGGCAAGCTGCTCCTCGCCTACCTCGACCCGGCCGACCTGGCCGCGCGCATCACCGACGGCTCGTTCTCGGCCAACTCCGGGCCCAACGCGAAGGTCTCCCTCGCCGAGCTGCGCGACGAGCTGCGCACCATCCGCGACCAGGGCTGGGCCATGCAGGACGAGGAGCTGGCCTACGGGCTCCGGTCGGTCGCCGGCCCGATCACCAGCGCGGACGGCCGCGTGCTGGCCGGCGTCAACGTCGCCGTCCCGTCCCGGGACTGGTCCACGCAGCGGATCGTCCGCGAGCTTCGGCCCGACGTGCTCGCCACCTGCGCCGAGATCTCCGGCCTGCTGTCCGACACCAACGCCGGCGCCCTGTGACCGGCGCGCGCATCCCCAAGCTCGAGCCCTCCGCGCTGGACGACGACCAGCGTTCGCTCTACGACGCGATCGCCGGGGGCCGCCGCGCCCAGGGCCCGCAGCTGTTCCGGCTGGCCGACACGCAGGGGCGGCTCGAAGGCCCGTTCAACGCCTTCCTGCTGCAGCCCCGGCTGGGGTCGGCGCTGCAGGCCCTCGGCTCCTCGGTGCGCTACGACACCGGGCTCGACGACCGGTGCCGGGAGATCGCGATCCTCGTGGTCGCCACGCACTGGCGCTCCGACTTCGAGTGGTACGCCCACGAAGCGGTCGCCCGTTCGGTCGGCCTCGGCGACCCCGAGCTAGCCGCCGTCCGGGACGGCCGCCACTGCGCGCTGGCCGGGCGCGAGGCCGTGGTCGCGCGCACCGTCGCCGCGCTGGCGGCCCGCGGCGACCT
>PLDT01000205.1:0-823 GCA_003136255.1 Actinomycetota bacterium | reverse complement strand
CCCGCTTGACACCGCCCCCGGCCGGCCCCAATGATGGAACGAAAGCTACTTTCGTGTAACGAGAGCGAGTAACGAGAGCGAGTCGTGTCATGAAGCTGGTCACCTTCGACGCCGGCCGGGTGGGCCGCCTGGAAGACGAGGTCGTGGTCGAGCTCGACTGCTCCTCGACGCGCGAGTGGTTCGAGCGGGGCGGCCAGGTCGACGAGACCGGGGAGCGCCTCCCGCGAGCAGACGTCCGGCTGCGCGCGCCGATCGTGCCGAAGAAGTTCTTCCACACCGCGGGCAACTTCGCCGACCATCACGAAGAGCTGCAGGCCGTCGACTGGTCGCACCCGGTGCACAAGGGGATCGTGTTCTTCCAGAACGTCGACGCGATCATCGGCCCGGACGACGCCATCGTCTATCCCGAGGGCCTGACCAAGGAGCTCGACTACGAGCTCGAGCTCGCGATCATCATCGGCAAGGCCGGTAAGTTCTTCGGGCCCGACGAGGCCGCGGACTACGTCGCCGGGTACACCGTCTTCAACGACATCACGGCCCGCGACATCCAGCGCCGGGAAATGCAGTCCGGGGTGTTCTCCTTCTCCAAGGCGATCGACACGTTCTGCCCGATCGGCCCCTGGATCGTGACCAAGGACGAGGTGCCCGACGCCCAGGCGCTGGCCATGGAGCTGAGGGTCAACGGCCAGGTCCGCCAGCGCGGCAACACGGCCCAGATGCTCATCTCGATCCCGCACCTGGTCGCCTACCACTCGGCGCAGGGCTACTCGGCCGGGGACATCCTCACCACCGGCACCATCTCGGGCGTGGCGGCGGTCCAGCC
>PLDT01000494.1:0-4514 GCA_003136255.1 Actinomycetota bacterium | reverse complement strand
CTGCTGGCGGGTGGCCTGGCTGATGGTGCCGTCGTCGTAGAGCCGCAGTCGCCGGCGGCGAGCTCGTCGAGCCGGGCCAGCGCCGCCTCGGCCAGGCGCAGCCGGGCCACGGTCTGCTCATGGCGCGCGGCGTCGGGCCGGGCTATCCCGGCCCGACGCACCAGCGGTTCGAGGGTGAGCCCTTGCACGACGAGCGAGACCACGATCACCGCGGCGGCGAGCACCAGGATCAGGTCACGCCGTGGTAGCGGGGCTCCGCTGGCCGTGGTCAGCGGGATCGACAAGGCCGCGGCCAGCGGCACCACCCCGCGCGTCCCGGCCCACGACACGACGGCGGGCACCGGCCAGGACGGGCGCCGGGTACCGCCACGCCGCTGGATCACCGCGGACAGCGGGAAGACCCACAACATCCGGATCACGAGCAGCGTCCCGGCCACCGCGAGCGCCTCGGCCGGCCACGCCCCGGTCCGGGACAGGTCACGGATGAGCGTCGGCAGCTGCAGGCCGATAAGGCTGAACACGACGCTTTCCAGCAGGAAGATGACCGTCTGGTAGACCGAGTGCAGCTGCAGCCGGGTCTGCGCGGTGGTGATCCGATCCCGCCGGGCGCCGATGGCCAGCCCGGCGACGATCACCGCCATGACCGGCGACACGTGCAGCACCTCACCGAGCACGTACGCCGCATACGGGGTGATCAGCGCGAGCACGGTTTCGAGCACCGGATCGGTGACCCGGCGGCGCACCGGGATGACCCCCGCCGCGATCACGCCTCCCGCCGCCGCGCCGCCGGCCGCGAGGACCACGAACCGCCCGGCCCGGCTGGCCGTTCCGGCCACCGCGAGGGACACCGCGATCTGGAACAGCACCAGGCTGGTCGCGTCGTTGAACAAGCTCTCGGCCTGCACCAGCGCCTGCACCTTCGGCGGCAGCGACAGCCGGCGTCCCAGCGCGCTGACCGCCACCGGGTCCGTGCTGGCCAGCACCGCCCCGAGCACGAAGGCCAGGCTCGCCGGGACCGCCGCCACCGCCCACGTCACGGCGGCGACCGCCGCCGCCGAGGCCAGCACCAGGCCGACCGCCAGAACGGTCACCGGCCGCCACACTGCCCGCAGGTCACGCCACGGCAGTTCCTCGCTGGCCGCGTACAGCAGCGGCGGCAGCACCACCAGGCTGACGGCATCTGGCGGTACGTGGACCGGCGGGAACCCCGGCAGCAGGCCGACGGCCAGCCCGGCGATCACCAGCAAGGACGGGGCCGGGACACGAAGCCGGCCGGCGAACGCCGCGACCACTGTGCCCAGCACGACCAGGAACAAGATGGTCTCTACACCGTGCACGCTACTGACCTCGCCCGCTCGCCCGCCGGATCGGTGCCGACCAGGCTTCCCGGCGCGCCTTCGTCAGCTTATCCGGGCGGCGATCGGGGACGCTGGCGCTGGAGGACCGCCGCGCCGGCGGTGGCGGCCGTCCCGACGGCCGTGACGGCGGCCAGGAACGCGTACTGGGTGACGGTGGCGAAGATCTGGTCCGGGATACCCAGGGCGACCCCGAGTGCGATAGCGAGGCAGCTGGCCGCGGCGGTCAGCGCCCATCGGGCGGTCAGCAGCGCGCAGACCGGTCCGATGATCAGCAGGCCGATCAGGATCAGGTGCGGGCCGCTGGCCGCGTCGCAGGCCGCTACCACCCCGCAGGAGATGAGGCTGAGCCGCCACAGCCGGCCGATGCTCCATCCAGGCAGCACCGACTCCCGCTGCCACAAGCCGCCAAGCCCTGCCGCTACGGCCCGGCCTGGCCAGGTGAGCAGCAGGACGCCGGCCGCGGTGATCACGGCGGCCGGGAACACCGCCGTGGCCGGGCGGACGGTTCCTTGTTCCACGGTGATGACCAGGGCGGTCACGAACGCCAGGTATCCCGCGATGATCGCCGCCCCGGACAGGCGGCCCAGGCCCCGGCCGCGGAACGCCAGCGCGAGCGCGAGCACGGTCAGGCCCGCGTACCACGCGGCCACCAGCGTGCCCGGCCCCGAACGGGGCCCGAGCCGGGCCAGGCACGCCGGGATCAGCAGCCCGGCCACNNGCTGGTCACCACGGCCAGCACCAGCCCGCCCGTGACGATGTCAGGGACTGCGTACCGGCGGCCTAGGGCCGTGGCGGCCACTTCCATGACCGTGCTCGCGCCGACCACCGCGATCAGCGCCGCGGCGGCGGCGACCGCGTCACGCCAGGTCCCCCGGGGGGGCCGGATCGCCTCGGCGAGCTCGGCCTCCTCCTCATGGACCGCCGCGACCAGCCACGGGACCCACCTGGCCGGCAGCCGCAGGCGCTCCAGCCGCGCGCGGCGCATGCCCAGGACCGCCACGTACGGCACCAGTGCCACCGCGGTCAGGGCCAGCCCGGCCGCCGGGCCGACCACCCCGGCCACCGTGAGCAGGCACACCGCGGCCACCCACACCGCGGGCACCCCGGCCAGGACCACCACCCGGCGGTGAAAGCCGATCCACCCCGCCACCACCGCGGCCAGCCCGAGCAGGGCCGCCAGGTTGAACACATTGGACCCGATAATCACCCCCGCCCCGACGCTGGCCTGACCGCGGGACAGCGCGGTCACCGCCGAGGTGATCTCCGGGGCGTCAGCGGCCAGCGCGGCGATCAGCCCCAGCCAGGCCTCGGAGAACCCGGCTCGTTCGCCGAGCCGCTCAAGCCGGGAGACCAGCAGCCAGCTCGCGGCCAGGCTCACCACCACCCCGGCGCAGAACAGCAGGATCCCCGGCATTCAGACATCCTCCGGCATGGCTTGCTCAGCCAGGACGGGACCGATGGCATTCCCGCCTGCCGCATGTTGCCTGGCAGGTGGCGGCTTCGGTCAGCGCTGGCCGACGGGATGGCTGCTGGCCAGCGCGGCGCCGACCTGGCCGGCGAACGCGACCGCCAGCAGCCGCCGTTCGAGTGCGGGCCGCGCACCGGGCCCCGGGGTCATCAGGAACCGGCCCTGGAAGATGCCGCCGCCTCCGACCAGCAACTCCACGTCAGTGTCCGCTGGGAGGTCCTCGCTGTCCGCCGCCCAGCGACGGTTCCCGAGGGTCACCGAACCGTCGCGATGCAGCCGGGCAGGCCGGCCAAGTCCGGCCACGCCGTACTGGAAGATGCATGACCGCAGCGAAAGTAGCTGCGCGAGCTGGCTGCTGACCTGGTCGATCAGCGCCGGCGCGGAGCCACCGGCCGCCACCGCCCGCGCCGCGTTGTTGATGCCGTCCAGGTAACCGGCCCGCCTGCTCGCGATCGCGTAATGGCGGCGGCCCCACACGGCGATCTCGGTGACCGCCACCCCGATCACCAGCAGCAGGACGGTCGTCTCGATGTCGGTCCGGCGGGTGATGGTGAACCGCTCGTAGGGCCGGGTGAGGAAGAAGTCGAACCACACCGCCGTCGACACGGCGGCTAGCGCCCCGGCCAGCCGGTCCCCGTTCGCGGCGACCGCCACCACCACCACCAGCATGGCCAGCGCCGCGTCGGTATTAGGGAAGGCGGCCCGGAACGGCACCAACACGGCGGCCAGCGCCAGCGGCACCGCTACCCCGGCCAGCACCGCCAGCCGGTCGCGGGTCAGGTAACCAGGCATCGCGGACGCTTCGTCCGGGTCACGGGTGCTCACGCCACAGCTTGACCGTGCCGACAGCCAGCACCACGAGCGCCGGGACGAAGAACAGGCCGATGTGCAAGATCCCGCCCGCGATGCCGACGACCAGGACCAGCACCCCGATCGCCGCAGCCAGCCGGCTAACCGGGGCCGGGGCGAACGCCGCCGCCGCGGCGACCGGGGCCGGGGCGATACCCAGCAGCAGCGACCACCACGTGGCGGCCAGCGGGTAGTCCGAAGTCACCAGCGCCGAAATGGTGATCAGCTGCGCGGCGCCGGCCAGGATCAGCGCGCCCCGGCGCCATGGCCAGCTCGGCGGAGCAGCCACCGCCGACACGGCCGGCGATGCGGGCGTGCCCGCAGCGGGAGTGGTGTCAGCGGGAGCGGCTGGCGTGGTCATCGCGCCTCCTGGGGGCAAGTTCAACGGTCACGAACGCGCCGACCAGGCTTCCCGGCTCACCTAACCACGAGCATAAACCTCAGGCCTCTGCCCGCCAACAGTCCGAGGCCGCACGGCATACGGCCGGAGGGAATTCTCCAGCGCCAACCCCGCCGCGAGGCTGGCGGACACCGAACAGCTGGTGATGACGGCTTGGCGCTCACCCGCGGCGGCCGGGGCTGCGGCGGCCGCCGCCCGCGCAGGGGCGGCGGGTCGAACCCCATTTGGGCGAATCGTCCTCGGATGCCCGCCCAGACCACGAAATCGCGCGCGGGCCTTTGGCGGCTCCTTCTCGATGATTACCCACCACTGATCACCCGGATCAGGTTCTCGGGCAGCATGACCTTGACGCCGGGTTCTGGGCCGTCAGGGTTGTTCGCTGGGTGCCGGAGCGGGGCCCTCCGGGGCAGGCCGCGCATCTGGGGGGCGGCCGTGT
Source organism: Actinomycetota bacterium (assembly GCA_003136255.1). Taxonomy (GTDB): domain Bacteria; phylum Actinomycetota; class Actinomycetes; order Streptosporangiales; family Streptosporangiaceae; genus Palsa-504. The sequence continues at coordinate 3 of PLDT01000494.1, read as the reverse complement.
GGC
>PLDT01000246.1:0-14619 GCA_003136255.1 Actinomycetota bacterium | reverse complement strand
CGATCTTCTCCGGCTCGGCGCAGTTCGCGCTGCTCACCGTGCTTGGGGGTGGCGGGGCGGCCTGGACTGGCGGTGGGGCCGGCCGGTCTATGGGCTGGGGCTTGGGCGGGGCGGGGGCCTGGAGCATGCAGCGCAGGACCGGGCCGTCGTCNNGGGTTGCCTAGCCGCACCACGCAGTCGGCGGCGATCGGGACCCGCTCGATCCGCTGCAGCCCGACGAACGTCCCGTTGGTGCTGCCGAGATCCTCCAGCAGCCATCCGTCGCCGTCGACGCGCAGCACGCCGTGCCGCCACGAGACCCGCGAGTCNNGCCATGACGATGTCGGAGTTGGGGTCGCGGCCGATGCGATAGCTGGTGCCGCCGTGTAGCGTGCGCTCCGCGCTCCGGGTCCTGACCACGAGGGTGGGCACGGCAGTGGCGTGCTCGGGTGGCATGTTCAGAGTGTAGGGCCGCTCGCGGTAAACGGGAATCAGCTGGAACCTTTCGGGTCACTCGAGCGTTTTGGCGCACGGGGCCGCGGACACCCTTGATACTGGAACGTCCGGAACTATCGGTCCGGTCAGACGCTGCCATGCCGGGAGGCCAGCCATGAGCGCCGATCCCACCCGCCCCTTGCCCGAATGGTGGCGGACGCAGGGTCCGGCCGAGCCGACCTTCGTCACCCGCAGGCGGCGCCGGAAGGGGCCGCTCATCGCCCTGATCACGCTGATCGTGATCGTGGTCNNGGCAAGCCGCACGTGAGCATCCAGGGGTTCCCGTTCTGGACCCAATTGATCGCGAAGGACTTCAAGACCGTCGACATCACGGCCAGCAACGAGACGATCAACTCGGCCAGCGCGGGTGGCGGGGCGCTGGAGATCGCCAGCTTGAACGCCACCGTGGACGGGTTGCACTTTCACGGGTTCAACAGCACCACCGCGACCGTCGATGAGTTCAACGCCTCGGCGCTGATCACGTTCACCGCGCTGGCCAACGTGGGCGGCATCCCGCAGGGCATCACGCTGACCTCCAGCGGCGGGAACACGGTGACGGCGACCATCAGCCTCGGCCCGATCAGCGGCTCGGCGCAGGCGCAGGTCACCCAGTCCGGGCCGAACACGATCAACGTCAAGGTCACCAACGCCGACGGGATACCGGCGTCCGTCCTGGGGAACCTGGCCGACTTCAGCTTCTCCATCCCGAAGTTGCCGCCGGGGGTGTCGATCCGGAGCGTCAGCGTGACCCAGCAGGGCGTAATGATCACCATCTCCGGCCAGAACACCACGCTGAGCCAGAACTCCTAGATTCTGGACGTGGCGGGCCCCGCATGAGTGAACTATTGTCTACCGAGAGTAGTCTCATAGGTACAGACAGTAGTTAGAATGATCGCGGAGGCCGATATGCCCGGTGCGTCCCCTACTGTCTGCGTCCCGGCGGGTCTGCCGAGCGCGATCCACGCGGCGCCCGCCGCGACGCGGACGTTCGCCCGGCGCACCGAGGAGGTCCCGGCCGCCCGGCGGTTCATCAGGGATGCCCTGGCCGGCCACCCGACCTGCTGCGACGCCGAGTTGCTGACGTGCGAGCTGGTGACCAACGCGGTGCAGCACGCCACCGACGCGGCCCGGGTGACGGTGGCCGTGCTGCACCGCGGCGCGCTCGTGCACGTGGACGTCATCGACGACGGCTGCATCGGCCTGCCGCACTGGCGCGAGGCCGAGGGGCACGACGAGGACGGGCGCGGTTTCCAGCTGATCAACGCGATCGCGGAACGCTGGGGCTTCCTGCGCGAGCGATCCGGCACCTGCTTCTGGTTCGAGATCGTGCCTTAAGCGCCGAGCCCGCCGGCGGCCCGGATGACCGCTACGGGATAGGCTCACGGCTGATGCCAGCGACGTGTGCCTTCTGCGCCATCATCCGCGGCGAGGAGAAGGCGGTGACCATCCTCGAGACGGAACGGCTGATCGCGTTCCTCGACCACCGCCCGCTGTTCTACGGACACACCCTGCTCGTGCCCAAGCAGCACATGGTCCTGCTCAGCGACCTGCCCGCCGATCAGGTGCCGGAATTCTTCGGTACGGCCCAGCGGCTGGAGCGCGCGGTCGAGGACGGCCTGCCCGCCGACGGCTCGATGATCCTGATCAACAACGTGATCAGTCAGTCGGTGCCGCACCTGCACCTGCACGTCATCCCCCGGAACAAGCGCGACGGCCTGCGGTTCTGGCTCGGCCCGCGCCAGGCGTACAGCGCGGCGGCCCCGGCCGAGGCCTTCGCGGAACGGATCAGGGCCGCCCTCCCTCCGGCGCAGAGCTAACGTGCCGCGCCCACCAGATCGGCAGCCGCGGCGTAGCGTGGGTACCCAGGGAGGTCCCTTATGTCCGACGGCTTTTCGGGTCCCAACCGCTTCGCGCGAAACCTGTTCGACCCGCTGCCCGCCCGGTACGACCGCCTGGCCGAGATCCTGTCCTTCGGGCAGAACGGACGATGGCGTTCGGCCATGGTCGACCGGGTCCTGCCGGCGGACGGCGTGATCCTCGACGTCGCCTCGGGCACCGCGGGGGTCGCGCTGCAGCTCGAGAGGCGCGGCGGGGCCAAGGTGGTGGGCGTGGACCTGACCGAGGCGATGTTGCGGCAGGGGCGCCAGCGGGTGGCGGCGGCCGGGAAGGGGAACCGGATCGGGCTGGTGGCCGGGCGGGCCGAGCAACTGCCCTTCCCCGACCGCCATTTCGACGCGCTGACGGTCACCTATCTGCTCAGGTACGTCCAGGATCCGCAGGCCACACTGACCGAGCTGGCCCGCGTCCTGCGGCCCGGCGGCATCATGGCCAGCCTGGAATTCGCCGTCCCGGCCGGCCCGGTGTGGGGCCCGGCCTGGTGGGCCTACACGAGGCTGCTGCTGCCGGCCGGCGGGCTGGCGCTGGGCGGGCGGGAATGGTACCGGGTCGGGCGGTTCCTCGGCCCGAACATCTCCGCCCATTACCGCCGGTATCCCGTCTCCTGGACCGTGCAGGCGTGGCAGAAGGCGGGGTTCACCGACGTGAGCGCCCGCATCATGAGCCTCGGCGGCGGCCTGGTCATGTGGGGCACGCGTGCCGACGTCTGAGGAAGAGGGGGACCATCCGGCGGAACGGCCGGCGTACTACGCGGCCCGGCCCGGCGGGTGGCGGGACTGGTGGACGCTGTTGCACCCGCCCTACACGGCCTGGCACCTGTCTTACTCGGTGATCGGCGCCGCGCTCGCGCCGCGGGTGCAGACCAGTCGCCTGATCGCGACCGTACTGGCGTTCTTCCTCGCGGTCGGGCTGGCCGCGCACGCTCTCGATGAGCTCCGCGGCCGGCCGCTGCGGACCAGGATCCCGTCGCCGGTCCTGGTCGCGGTGGTCGCCGTGGGACTGGCCGGCGCGCTGGCCCTGGGCGTGGCCGGGGTATACCGGGTGGGCTGGACCCTGATCCCGTTCATGGTGGCGGGCCCGGTCCTGGTCATCGCGTATAACGCCGAGCTGTTCGGCGGCGCGATGCACACCGACTTCGGCTTCGCCGCCGCCTGGGGGGCGTTCCCGGTGCTGACCGCCTACGTGGCTCAGACTGGCTCGCTGGCGGTGGCTCCGGTACTGGCCGCGGCCGGGGCGTTCGCCCTGTCCACGGCCCAGCGCCGGCTGAGCATGCCGGCCCGGAACATCCGCCGCCGGGCGGTGCGGGTCGAAGGCAGCATCACGTTCGGCGACGGCCGGACCGTGCCGATCACCGCGGACGGCCTGCTCAGGCCGTTGGAGCGGGCCCTGCGGGCCGCGTCATGGGCCATCGTCCTGCTGGCCGCTGCCCTGGCCGTGGCCCGGCTGGGCTGACGCCTTGCGAATTACGTCAATCGGGCTTAAACAATTACTTTTACGGATTAAGGTGAGTCATCGGAACTCCTGTCTGAACGTGCCGTCCGTGGCCCATAATTGACATGAGCGCAGCCAGCGATGCCATCGGGAGACAAACACATGACATCGGGCAGGTCGGCGAAGGGCAGTGCTCTTGGGTCGAGCGTCCCCGAGAGCGGTGTCCCCCCGAAGCGCGCCCCGGCCCCGCGAACCCCGCAAAGCACAGGCAATGGCGCCCACCGAGGCGGCGAAGGCACAATCGAAACCGACTCCTGGGAGGGCGGCATCGGCGAAACCGAGGGGCCCTTCGCCGGGGACATCGGCTCCGAGAGCGTGCCCACCGCGCTCTCCTCGTCGGTTCGCACCCTCATTCTCGGGATCGATTACGACGGGCGCATTGTCCAGTATGACCGCAACGCGCCGCGGATTCTGGCCCGCGAGCCCGACGAACTGCTCGGTGCTCAGCTAAGCGACCTGACCGTCCGCGCCGCCCCGGGCAACTCGCACCCGGCCCGCGCGGTGGACGGCGTCGCCGCGGTCAGCGGGCTGCTCGAGGCGATCCGGTCCGACCGCGAGGGCAGCGCGATGCTGACCATCGCGACCCGCGGCGGCCATCCGGCCGAGGCGGTGGTGACCGTCCACCCGATGCGCGCGGTAGGGACCAGCCTGGCCGCGCTCGCCCTGCTGCGCATTCCGGTGCCGCGAGCCGAGCGGTTCGTCGACCCCGCGGTCATGCGCAAGCAGATGCTGGACGACACCTTCACCAGGATCGGCGACACGCTCGACATCGATCACCTGGCCAGCGAGCTGATCGACGCGCTCGTCCCGCACTTCTGCAACGCGGCCGACGTGCTGCTGATGGAAAGCCTGATGGGCAACGACGAGCTGCCCGCGCACGGGCCCGAGGGATCGCTGCCGCTGCGGCGGATCGCGCTGTCTCACGACCGCAAGGACCCGGCCTGGGAGGCGGCCTTCCCGACCGGCGAGATCCTGCGTTACCCGGCGAACACGCCGTACTACAACTGCATGGACACCGCCAAGCCGGTGCTCGAGACGACCATCAGCGAGAGCCAGGCCGCGAAGATCGCCAAGGTCTGGCGGCGCAGGCCGGTGGGCAAGCTGCTGTCGGGCGCCTCCATGCTGATGCTGCCGCTGGTCGCCCGGGGCACCATGCTGGGGTTCTTCGCCTGCACCAGGCAGGAGGGATTCCGCCGGTTCGACGCGTACGACATCGAAATCGGCATGGACTTCGCCTCCCGGGCTTCGATCTTCATCGACAACGCCCGCCGCTACACCCGAGAGCACGCGACCGCGCTGACCCTGCAGCGGAGCATGCTGCCGACCGGGCTCTCCGCGCCGTCCTCGGTCGAGGTCCGGCACCGCTACCTGCCCGGCAGCAAGCTCATCGAGGTGGGCGGAGACTGGTACGAGTCGATCGCGCTGCCCGGCGGGCGGGTCGCGCTCGTGGTCGGGGACGTGGCCGGTCACGGCGTGCGCGCCGCCGTGACCATGGGGCGCCTCCGCACCGCCATCCAGACCCTGGCCATGCTGGAGCTGCCCCCGGCCGAGTCGCTGCAGCAGCTCGACGAGCTCATGCACACCCTGGGCGAGCGCGAGCCGCACTTCGCGACGTGCGCTTACGCGGTCTACGACGCGGTGAGCGGCGACTGCGAGGTCGCGGTGGCCGGCCACCTGCCGCCGCTGCTGGTCCGTCCCGACGGCACCAACGAACTGCTGGACGTTCCCCCGGCGCCGCCGCTGGGCATCGGCGACGGCGAGGTGGAGAGCCGCCAGTTCAAGATCGAGGACGGCAGCCTGTTCGTGCTGTACACCGACGGCCTGGTGGAGAACAAGGGCCAGGACATCAGCGACGGGCTGGCCCGGTTGCAAGGCATCTTCGGCCCCGGCTCGCCGACCCGCCCGCTCGAGGACCTGTGCAAGGCGGCGCTGGACGGGGTGTACTCCGACCATCAGCGCGACGACATCGCGTTGCTGATCGCGCGGCTGCGCCGGCTGCCCAAGGAGAACTACGCCTCGTGGACGTACTCGCCCAAGCTGACCTCGGTGCGCGAGGCGCGGCTGGCGATCGCCGAGCCGATGCAGCGCTGGGGTCTGGAGGACCTGATCCCCACCACTGAGCTGCTGGTCTCCGAGCTGGTGACCAACGCGGTCAAGTACTCCCGCGGCGACGTCACGCTGCGCCTGGTCAACGAGCGGGCGCTGGTTTGCGAGGTGCTGGACAACTCCGCGGCGCTGCCGAGGCTCCGTCAGGCCAACGGCGACGACGAGAACGGCCGCGGCCTGCAGGTCGTCCGGCAGCTCTCCCAGCGCTGGGGCGCGCGCCGTACGCCGGCCGGCAAGGTCGTCTGGTGCGAGCAGCCGCTGCCCGGCGGCCCCGGTCCCGAGACCGACTGGGCTTCAATGCACTGAATTAGCCCGGGGGGGCGACCCCCCGGAACCCCCCGGTGCGCTTCGCGCCCCGCTGGGGTGCTCGCCGATACACCGGCCGCTCACCCGGGCACAAGGCCCGGGTTCGCTGGGCCGGTAGAGCTTCGCTCTTTTTGGACCGTATCAGTGGTACAGGTGGGGAATTCGAAGAAAAGCGGCGAGGGATAGATAGCTGGATAAGTCCAAAAATGTCGCACGCAATCTGATTTCCGGATGGGACGCGTCTGGCTACCTGCTTGATGGTCCGTTCTACCAGTTCTTACTGGTACATCGGCCCATCAACCATGCTCGGCCGGGCGGCTTCAGGTAGGCAAAATAGTATTATTTGGGATAAAATGGACTCCTGCCGCGACGCGCCCCGACTCGCGTTATTCCGGGATGCTCACATAATGGGGGGCCTATTCTACGGTGACGCTTTTGGCTAGGTTGCGGGGCTTGTCTATGTCGCGGCCTAGTTTGGCGGCGATGTGGTAGGCGAGGAGTTGCAGGGGGGCAGTGAGCAGGAGGGGCTCTAGTTCTGGTTCGCCGCGGGGGACCCGGATGATGGCGTCGGCTAGGGACGGGGGCAGGTCGGCGCTGGTGACGGCGATAACGGGGCCGCCGCGCGCCTTGATCTGCTCGATGGTGGAGATGTTCTTGGCCAGCAGGTCGTCGGCCGGTACCACGACCACGCTCGGCATCGAGGCGTTGATCAGGGCCAGCGGGCCGTGCTTCAGCTCGGCCGCCTGGTAGGCCTCGGCGTGCACGTAGGAGATCTCCTTGAGCTTCTGGGCGCCCTCGCGGGCCACCGGCCAGCCACGGACGCGGCCGATGAAGAACATGTGCTCGGCGGCGGCGAACCGGCGGGCGATCTCGGCGATCTGCTCCTCCTCGGCCAAGATCGCCTCCAGCTGCCCCGGCAGCGCGCGCAGGCCGGCCACGATCCGCTGGCCGGAGGCCGCGGACAGGTCCCGGACCCGGCCGAGCAGCAGCGCGAGCATGGCGAACGAGGCCGTCATGTTGGTCAGCGCCTTGGTGGAGGCGACCGCGATCTCCGGGCCGGCGTGCAGGAAGACCCCGCTGCCGCACTCGCGCCCGATCGCGCTGCCCACCACGTTGACGGCCCCGATGACCTGACCGCCCTTGCGGCGTAGTTCCTGCACCGCCATCAGCGTGTCCAGGGTCTCGCCGGACTGGCTGACCGCCACGTAGAGCGTGTCCGGGTCCACCACCGGATTGCGGTACCGGAACTCCGACGCCGGCTCGGCGTCGGACGGGATGCGGGCCAGCTCCTCGACCAGGACCGCGCCCATCTGGCCGGCGTAGTAGGCCGAGCCGCAGCCGAGGAACTTGACCTGCCGGATCGACCGCAGCTCGCGCGCGTCCAGGTTGATGCCGCCCAGCCGGGCGGTGGCGAACCGGTCGTCGAGCCGGCCGCGCAGGGCGCGGCGCAGGGCCTCGGGCTGCTCGTGGATCTCCTTGCGCATGTAGTCCTCGTACGGGCCGAGCTCGTAGTCGCCCGCGTCGGCTTCCACGATGGTGGGCACCTTGCCGTTGGCGGTGCCGTCGGCCCCCTCATCGGACGACCCGGCGTCGAGCGATACCACTCGGTAGTCGGTGGCGTGCACCGTGGCCACCTCGCGGTCGTCGAGGTAGACCACCTGCTTGGTGTAGCGGACCAGGGCGGCCACGTCGGAGGCCACGAACATCTCCGACGCGCCGATGCCCAGCACGATCGGGCTGCCATTGCGGGCGACCACGAGCTCGTTCGGGTTCTTGGTGTCCAGGACGAGCAGGCCGTAGGTGCCCTCCACGTGGCGCAGCACCCGGCGGACCGCGTCCTCCAGGCTGACCTCGCCGGTGGCCTCGGCGGCGATCATGTGCGCGAGCGCCTCGGTGTCGGTGTCGCTGACCAGCGTCACGCCGCGGTTGGTCAACGCGCGCCGGAGCGACTCGGCGTTCTCGATGATGCCGTTGTGCACGACCGCGATGCGCCCGGTCGAGTCGGTGTGCGGGTGCGCGTTGATCTCGCTCGGCTCGCCGTGCGTGGCCCACCTGGTGTGGCCGATGCCGATCGTCGCCTTGGCCCGGTCGTTGACCCGGTCCCTGAGGTCCTGGACCCGGCCCGCGGTCTTGGTGATCTGCAGCTTGTTCCGGTAGATGACGGCCAGGCCGGCCGAGTCATAACCGCGGTACTCCAGGCTCCGCAGGCCCTCAAGCAGGACCGGGATGGCATCTCTGCGGCCGATGTAGCCGACGATTCCGCACACGCAGACTCCCCTGTTCGGTTGGCTGTCCGGCTGGCATGGAGGCTATCCGTAGACCAGGCGCCGGAGCTGGCGCTCCGACAGCCCGGGCGCGGCGAACCGGCGCTGACTGAGCTCGGCCGCGATCACCGGCCAGATCTCGTCGTTCTTGCGCTGACCTCGCTGCAGTTCGGCGTGCCGTCTGCGGACGAACGCCTCGATCGTCTCGCTGAAGTACGTGGTGACGTCCACGATGACCCGCGTCGCGGTGGACTGCGGCAGGCCGGTGGAGGCGGCCAGGTAGCGCGCGAGATCCTGCGGAAACGGGTCAGGCATGCTCACTTCCTACCCGTCGAGACCAGTTTAGGCAAGTTTCCTGCCCGCTTCCGGGCAGGATGTGACGAGTTTAGCCCGCTTAACGTGGATAAGAGCGCTTTTGGGTCAAGCCTAGGACGCCGGGGCCGACGCGGGGCTGACGTGGGTCTTGTTGCGACCCGTTTCCTTGGCGTAGTAAAGGGCCGCGTCGGCCGCGGCGAGCATGTCGGTCAGCTCGCGGTTCGTGCCGTCCAGGGAGGAGACCCCGACCGAGATCGTGACCCGGACGGCCGGGCCGGACTCGGGGTCGTCGCCGACCGGGACCGACATCGCGGCGATGTGTGCCCGCAGCCGCTCGGCGACGCTCAGCGCGTCCATCTCCTGGGCGTGCGGCAGCAGGATCACGAACTCCTCGCCGCCGAACCGCCCGGCCAGGTCGTAGCTGCGCAGCTGGCTCTGCAGGGCATCGGTGACCGCGCGCAGCGTCTTGTCGCCCACCAGGTGGCCGTAGGTGTCGTTGACCGCCTTGAAGTGGTCGATGTCGACCAGCGCGAGGGCCAGCGGCGTGCCGGTGCGGATCGCGCGGGCGATCTCCACCGCGGCTTCCTGCTCCCACGTCGACGAGTTGAGCAGCCCGGTCTTGGCGTCAATCCTGGACTGGGCGAGCAGCTGGCCGTGCATCATGAAGCGCCGGACCAGCAGCACGGTGGGCACCGCGAAGATGGCCAGCACCGGGCTGACCGCGACCACGATCGTGATCACGACGCCGAGGTCGAACTCGGCGAAGTCGGCCACGAGCGCCTCCCGGTTCAGTTCCTGAGGGGCCAGCTTCGCCGAGGGGTCGGACAGTTTGATCCCGCCCATGATCAGGATCTGATGGCCCCTCCTGCCGACCTGCTCGGCGATGGCGACTGCCACGGCCCAGGTGAGCGCGTGCAGGCCGGTGCCGATCGTCCCGCCGGCGAACGACGCCGGGAACATCCGGAACAGCACCGACGCCAAGCCATACGCCAGGCTTATGGCACCGACCGTGAACACCCGGCGGTAGACGATGCCCCGGGCGACCCAGAACTGCGTAAGCACGTACAGCGGGATCGGCGTCACCATGGCGTAGAACGGTGGCAGCAAGATCGCGATCGGCAGCACCCACACCGTGATGAAGTCCCTGGTCATCCCGCCCTGGCGGTAGGCGACCCGGGGCGTCGCCGCGACCGAGGCCAGGCCGCAGCCCAGTAGCAGGACGAACTTCCACCAGTCCGCGGCGCGCCAGGTGGTCTCGGCGGCCGCGACGAAGGTGAGCGCCATCGCCGCGACCGGCACGATGCCCACGTAGCACCGGAGCAACCAGGGAAGCTGCCACCATCCCCAGTCTCGCACGTCTGCGCGCGCCAGTACGCGACGCGTGACGGGCGAGGCTTCCATGCTCCACCGATCCTGATGGGACGCTGCTGGCACCTGTCTAGTCGGCAGCTCACCGTAAAGGACTAGCTCCGTATAGCTACCTTAACCCATGCGGGTCATCTTATGCACTATTGCGCCCGATTCGCCGACATCGCGTCCTAAAGAGGCGCTAAATAGGGATTGACATGCCACGATTACCCGGCGTACTGGCATCCGGGAGCTTTCGCAAGCGCACCCATCGCTGCCGGAGGGAGGGCGGACCATGCGCATCGCCTGGAGCTGACCACCCGTACTCCACAACTCCATCTCGGCCGGAAAGGAGGAATTCGCAATGCGCGATACGTGGACTTGAGCGAAGCCCGCAGCCGCCGTCAGTTGGTCTCGCGAAGCGGCACCGACCTTCCAGCCTCGGCGTTCCCGGGACGCCGGCTGGCTGCATGACGTCCGCCTGGTGGTGACACGTGGCGCCACCTGAGCATCAGGACGATCGCGACAACCGCACCTATGCCCCCACCCACCGCGATGACCGCCGCCGGGGATACCACCTCCGCGGCGGCGCCGGCCGCCACGAAAGCGGCCCCCTGGCCGACGATTACCCCCATGTTGGCGATGCCGAAGGCCTGAGCCCGTCGTTCGCTAGGCACCCTGACCACGAACGCGGTGTTGGCCGCCACCTGGTAGACCCCGAACGCGGCCGACAACGAGAAGACCACCAGCGAAATGGCAAGATTGGGGCGGAGGCCGGTCAGGACCAGTGAGCCACAGGTCAAGATGGCCAGCGGGCCCATCAGGTTGATCCGCTGGCGCGGCCGGACGAACCGCGTGAACAGCGGGACGGCAATCGTGGTGCCGAGCACGGTAGAGGCCAGCACCAGACCGGTGGCGATCGGCCCTCCGCCCAGCCTGGCCGCATACGGGGCGGCGATACCCTCCGGGATCGTGTAGAAGACCACCAGCCAGCCGAACAGCAGCAGGGTCCGGAGCGCCGGATCGCCGAACACCAGCCGAAACCCGCTGAGCATCCGCGCCAGCGCAGAGGCCTGGCCCGCTTCCGGCCGGGCCGCGGCCGGCCGGGCCCGCAGGCCCAGGCCGATGAGCAGCGCGGACAGCACGAACGTGGCGGCATCGATGGCCAGCGAGGACCGGACCCCGAGGTAGGCGACCGCCACTCCCCCGCCCACCGCGCCGGCCACCTGGCCGACCAGCAAGGTCGTCTGCAGCACCGCGGTACCCAGGACGTAACGCTCGCCCTGCAAGATGTCGGGCGTGATGGAGGCCTTCGCCGAGTCGAACGGAGGCTGGAACATCGTCGCGGCGAACAGCAGCGCGACCAGGGCCCCGATCGGCACGTGCGGGAAGACCATGGCGGCCACCAGCACGGCCCGGGCCGCATCGCAGAACACCATCACCGAGCGTCGCGGGCGCCGGTCGGCCAACTCGCCCAGGAACAGCCCGCCGATCACCCAGGGCAGGTAGCCAACCGCGTAGACCGCCGCGGCGAGCAGCGGCGACTTGGTACGGTCGTAGACCAGCAGGGTGAGGGCGACCAAGGCGAGCCGGTCACCCGCGGTGGAAAGGAGGACGGAGGACCACAGGATCCGGAACTCGCGCACCGCGAACACCTCGCGAAACGTGGCTCGCGGCGGCACAGCGCCTTTCACTGTGACCCTTCTGTCCCGGGTTTCTGCTCCGCGGTCCTCATTGTTTATCTCGTCATCATCACCCAGCGATGGCATATATCGCAACAAGTGGTGCCGAATCGGTCACCGTATATTCGACCAGCGCCCGTGAAATGCGGAGTCGCCGCTTTCTGCTATACCTGAATAAAAAGCCGCATTCCGGGCGGATGTACCGGAGATGGGAGGCGGGCGTGACGGAGCCGCTGCCGGAGCCGGTGCCGCCGCTGGTCGCGGAGCGGCTGGGCGCGCTGCGCGAGCGGCCGATCGAGGCGACCGAGAAGGGGTTCGGGTCGCTGCGGGGGCGGGCCAGCGCGGCGAGCCTGGCGGCCGCCCGGCTACCCCTGGCGGAGGCGGGCCTGACCTACCCGCTGGCGACCCTGCGAGACAGCGCGCTGCGGAACAACCTGGCGGCGATGGCCGCTTACTGCGCGCGGGCCGGGGTCGCGCTGGCCCCGCACGGCAAGACGGCCATGTCCCCCGAGCTGGCCGCTTTGCAGCTCGCGCACGGCGCCTGGGGGATCACGGTGGCCAGCATCGGCCAGCTGCAGGCGTACCGGACGTTCGGGTTTGGGCGGCTGCTGCTAGCCAACGAAGTTACCGATACCGCGGGCATCGCGTGGCTGGCCGCCGAGCTGGCCGCCGATCCCGGCTTCGAGGCGTACTGCTACGTCGACAGCACCGACGGCGTGGCCATCCTCGATCACATCCTGCGCCGGCATCCGGCCGGACGCCCGCTGCCGGTGCTGGTGGAGATCGGCCACGCCGGCGGGCGTACCGGCTGCCGCACCGACGAGCAGGCGCTGGCGGTGGCGAAGACGGCGCAGGCCACCGGCACGCTGACGGTCGCGGGCGTGGCCGGGTACGAGGGCACGCTGCCCGCGGGAGGTCAGGGGGTCGCGGCGTTCGGCCGGCGGCTCCGGGCGCTGGCCGACGTGCTGGCCGACGCGCTGGGCGACGCGGGCGGCCCGTGCCTCGTCACGGCCGGCGGCAGCGCGTACTTCGACGTGGTGACCCGCGAGCTGACCGCGGGCGGCCGTGCCCCGGTGCAGGTCATCCTGCGCAGCGGCGCGTACCTGACCTACGATCACGGGTTCTACGGCACGGTCTCCCCGGCCGGGCGGGGCGCGCCGGGCGCGCCGGTGCTGCGACCCGCGCTCGAAGTGTGGGCCCAGGTGCTGTCGCGGCCCGAACCGGGCCTGGCCGTGCTCGGCGCGGGCCGGCGGGACGTCGGCTTCGACCAGGGCCTCCCGGTGCCGCTGCGGGTGCTCGGGCGCGCCGAACCCGTCGCGGGCTGGGCCGTCACCGAGCTCTACGACCAGCACGCCTACCTGCGGCTGGACGCCGACGCCGAGCTCGGGCCAGGTGACGTGGTGGGCCTGGGCATCTCGCATCCGTGCACCACGCTCGACAAGTGGCGCGTCCTGGTGGTGCTGAACGACGATGACCTGATCATCGATGCGGTGCACGCCTTTTTCTAGGCTCCCGCCCCGCCATTCCTGGGTGTATCACGGGCGCTATCACCACGGTCCGTTCGGTATAAAGATCATTCTTCGCGAACGGCCGGCGGTTCATCGCCCCGGCACGGAAGAATTCGCCCGGGGGGTCAACGGAGCTTCCCTGGTACCTACTGAGCGGAGCTTAACCATGCCGGAATCCTTGGTGCCGCTGGCCGGCAGCGAACGTGCGTCGCTGCCGGACGTCACCGACACCGCGCCGCTGAACATCGCCGAGCGGGCCGAAATCACGGTCGTGCTCAGGAGGCGGGCCGAGCTGCCCGCCGAAATCATCGAGGGACCCACCGTGCTGAGCAGCGCCCAGCTGGCCGCAGGGTACGGCGCCGACCCGGCCGACGTGGACCTGGTCAGCCGCGAGCTCACCAGCCGCGGCCTGGCGGTCACCGCCGTCTACGCGACCACCCGCCGGGTCATGGTGGCGGGCTCCCTGGGCGACCTGTCCACGGCGTTCGGGACGACGCTGCGGCAGGTCAGCAGCCCGGACCCGGGGGGCCGCGGGCGGGTCAACCACCGCTACCGCGAGGGGCCGCTCTACGTGCCGGCCACGCTGGACGGCGTGGTCACCGCGGTGCTCGGCCTGGACACCCGGCCGCAGGCCCGGCCGCACTTCCGGAGCCGGGCGGCCACCGCCCAGGGCACCTCGTACACGCCGGCCCAGGTGGCGCAGATCTACGGCTTCCCGGCCGGCACCACCGGCGCGGGCCAGACGGTCGCGATCATCGAGCTCGGCGGCGGGTTCGCCACCAGTGACCTGGACGCGTACTTCGGCGGGCTGGGCATCGCCGTGCCGTCGGTCACCGCGGTCAGCGTGGACGGGGCGGCCAACAACCCCGCGGACACCAGCGGCGCCGACCTGGAGGTCAGCCTGGACATCGACGTCATCGGCGCCGCCGCGCCGGGCGCGGCGCAGGTGGTGTACTTCGCGCCGAACAACGGCGACCAGGGCTTCGTCGACGCGATCTCCGCCGCCGCGGAGGCCAGCCCGGCGCCGATCGCGATCTCGATCAGCTGGGGGCAGTCCGAGGACTCGTGGACCGCGCAGGGGCTGTCGACGATGAACGCGGCCATGTCCGACGCGGCGGCGCTTGGCATCACGGTGTGCGTGGCCGCGGGCGACAACGGCAGCGACGACGACGTCACCGACGGCCAGGTGCACGTCGACTTCCCCGCGTCCAGCCCGTACGCGCTGGGCTG
>PLDT01000289.1:0-64219 GCA_003136255.1 Actinomycetota bacterium | reverse complement strand
GCCCCGTCATCCCAGGTCTCGGCGGCGCCAGCCGCACCCGCCGCCGCACCGGCCGCGCCCGGCGCCCTCTCCGCCACCCCAGGCGACACCCAGGTCACCCTGTCCTGGAACGCCGTCCCCGCGGCCGTCAGCTACAACATCTACTGGTCAACATCGCCCGGGGTAACCACCGCAAACGGAACCGAGATACCAGGCGCCGCGAATCCGTATACCCAGACGGCGCTGGTCAACGGCACCACCTACTACTACATCGTCACGTCCGCCAACTCCGCGGGCNNCATCCCAGGTCTCGGCGGCGCCAATCGTGCCGACGATCGCTCCGCCAGCGCCGACAGGCGTCTCCGCCACGCCAGGCGATAATCAGGTCACCCTCGCCTGGAACGCCGTTGCGGGAGCAACCGGTTACAACGTCTACTGGTCAACGGCGCCGGGGGTGACCACGGCAAACGGGACCGAGATAACGGGAACGTGGAACCCTGTCTGGAAGCAGACGTCAGCGGACACGACCGCCGCGGATTTGAGCGCCGCACCGGAATACTTCAACCAGGGCGCCTATGTCACGCTGTTCGCCGCCAGCTATCCCTTCACGTTGCCGTACAGCGCCGGCCTGGACGAGTTGCGCACCTATCTGCAGCAGCTGAACCTACCGCTGTGGCAGTTGCGTCAGGCGCTCCTGCCCCTGGGAGGCGCGACCGTCCCCCAGCAAGCGGCAGTCGCCGCCGAGCGCTTCGGCATGGCCCCGCACGCAGAAGACCTGGCCGCCAACCCGAATTTTGTCCCTGCCCCGGTCGCCTGGAACACCGCCAACCCGCTGACCGACGTCGCTCCCGTGGACGCCTTCCTCCAGGCCGCGTCCCTCAGCTATGAGTCGCTTCTCGAGCTTCTCCAGGTGTCCTGGGTACAGGGCCCGCTGAACGTAGCGATCCAGGGGATCGACGACACGTGCATGACCAGCAGCCAGTCGCTCGCGCCGCTCGTCGGGTCGGACGGCCTCGGCTTCCTGGATCGCGCGCATCGTTTTCTCAGGGTCTGGCTCTGCACGGGCTACAGAATGTGGGAGCTCGATCTGCTGCTCGGCGCCCCGGCCGTTGCCAATGGCACGCTAGACCAGAGCGCGCTGGCCGCCCTCCTTTCCTTCCGGCAGCTTCAGGATGCAACCCGTCTCGCCGTGGACCAGCAGCTCGCCTTCTACCAGAACATTGACACCGCCACGCACCGCGATCCTGACGGCACCACCACCGTCTCGCTGTACGCACAGATCTTCTTGAACGCGGCCGTGACCTCGGTGGCCCCCGACCCGGACCTGGCTGCGCTGCCCACAGGCGGCACCATCGCCGACCCGGTCTTGAGTGATCACCTGGCCGGAATCCAGGCCGCGCTCGGAATCTCCGCAGCCGACGCCGCGACGCTGTTCGGTCTCACCGACAACCAGCTGACGCTGGCCAATCTCAGCTCCATCTACCGCGTCAACGCGCTGGCCACGGCGTCGAAGTTGTCAATTTCCGGCCTCCTGCTCGTCGCCGACCTCCTCAGTCCCGCCGCCGCCAATCCCGCGGCGGCCCTCGCGCCGCTCCTCACGTCACCCGCGGCCACCCTGTCCTTCCTCGCACAGGCGGCAGCCATACAGCAGCCGGACCTCACTCTCGACGCCATCACCTATGTGCTCACGCCGCCAGATGCCACCACGCTCACCTCGCCGATCACGATCTCGCAGACCTCCATCACGGTGGCGAGCGACACCGGGTTTCCCGCTCCCAACTTCTACATCTCCATCGGCTCCGAGACCCTGCTGGTGACCGCGGTCAGCGGTGCCGACAACACGATCTGGACGGTCGCGCGGGGCCAGCAGGGCACCGCCGCGGCACCCGCCGCGACCGGTGCGGCGGTCGGCCTCACCGGGGGCTGGGCGACCACCACGCAGATGACCCAGGCGAACATCGCTACCACGCTGAGTGCCGTCCAGCAGGCGGTCGTCAGCCTCCTGGCGGCCAGCACCACGCTCGCATCTGGCATCACCGCCGGCCAGACCTCCATCACCGTCGTCAGCGACACCGGGTTCCCGGCGCCGAACTTCTCCGTCACGATCGGCTCCGAGATCCTGCTGGTGACGGCCGTCGGCGGCACCGGCAACACAACCTGGACGGTCGCGCGCGGCCAGCAGGGCACGACCGCGGCACCGGCCGCGACCGGGGCGGCGGTGACGCCGACCGGCGGCGACGTCAACGGCAGCGTCATCGCGGCGGTCGCGGCCAACGCCCACACCGCCAGCGCCTCCGGGCTAGCCAACGACGTCAGCGCCTTGATCTTGCAACAGCTCCAGGTGCCAGGTAGCGGCCTGACCTTGTTGACCGTTCTTACCGATCCCGCGTTTACTGGATCATCCAGCCCCCTCACGCCGACGAGCTTCCCCAGCCAGTTTCTTGCCATCCAGCTCTTCGACAAGGTCGCAGTCCTAGTCCGCGGGCTTCGGCTTGTCGCCACCGACCTCAGCTGGCTGCTGGCGAACGCCGCCGTATATAACGGGCTTAACTTCAGTCAGCTCCCGGTCACGCCCGGCCAGCCCGTTCCGGGCCTGCCGCCGTTGCTGACCACTTTGCTCGTGATCAAGCTGGCCCGCCTCTGGACTGCTGCTCCGCCGTCGTCGTCGGTACAGACGCTCTACGACGTGATCGGCGGCGTGTCGGCCGGGACCCTGGCCAGCGGGGCCCAGGCACAAGGCGCGCTGGCCGCCATTACCGGCTGGCCGCTCACAGATATCGAGGCCTTCGCGAGCGCACTCGGTTGTGCCTTCCCCGCGAACTACACGCAGCCGACCGCCTATGACGCGCTGCGCACGCTCGAGGCCATGGCAGCCAAGGCAGGCGCCGCCGGCGCGCAGATCGTGAACTGGGGCGCTGTCCCGCCCGACGAGCCAACAGCCGAGGGCATCGCAGCCGGCGCGCTGGGCGTCGTCAAGGCCCAGCAGCCCGGTAATGACGCGTGGCTGGCGCTCGCTCCCACCCTGATGAATCCCATCCGCGAGAACCGGTCCGCTGCCCTGCAGGCCTATCTCACCGCCCAGCGAGATGGCTCCGGAGATCTCATCTACCCGGATGCGGACCACCTGTTCGACTACTTCCTCATCGACGTGCAGATGAGTTCCTGCCAGGCGACCTCGCGTGTCGTCCAGGCCTACATCGCCGTCCAGATCTTCGTCGCGCGCTGCCTGATGAATCTCGAGGCGCCGGAGGTCGTCGTCGATCTCACCCAGGACGACACCTGGAACCAGTGGGAGTGGATGAGCAGCTACCGCGTCTGGGAGGCAAACCGGGAGGTCCTCCTCTATCCCGAGAACTGGCTGATCGAATCCCAGCGCCCGGATCGCACCGAGATCTATCAGCAACTCGAGCAGGAGGTGCGCCAAGGCCAGAGCACGGCCGATTACCTCGAGACAGTGGTGCTCAACTACATCGACAGGCTGGACGGGCTGGCGCACCTCCTGGTCACCGGCACCTGTGAAGACCCGGCCACCGGGACCATTTATGTCGTGGCGCGGACCCTCGCCGATCCGCCCGTCTTCTACCTCCGTTCCTTCCTCAACGGCGCGTGGACGGGCTGGGCACAGATCACCATCAACATTAAGGCGCACCAAGCCGTCCCAGCGCTGTACCGGGGCCGTGTCTGCCTCTTCTGGCTGGAGGTCAAGGTATCCAACGAGCCGCAGCAGGCGTTGCCTGCCGCACAACAATCCTCCGCGCCGCCAAGCCAGACGGTAGACAAGTATGTATCGCTTGCCGTCAATTTCAGCATATTCCGCAACGGCAACTGGTCCCCGGCGCAGGCCGCGAAGGGCAAGCTCTTCGACAAGCCCTTCTACGACCAGACCAAGGTAAGCGACATTCAGGCGGTTGAGGCGCTCTACACGCTGAAGGTGCAAGCGCCTGCACCCGCGCCGGGCTATGGCGCCAATCTGTTCCTTGATGTTTTCCGTCAAGGAGACTTCCAGGTATGGAACTGGGGCTGGCTAGGTGATCCAAACGTTAACCTGATCACCAGCGAAAATGATTCCGTCGCCACTCATCTGGGACGCGCGGTTTTCGACGGCCGTTTCAGTGACCTGGAGCTACGAAACCTCGAGGTGCCCACCACCGCACAAACAAGCACGGGCGTACTGCCAGCAGGCTATACGCTGGCCGTTCCCCTCCTGACCCACGCTCAGGCCGCCTACGGGCTTGACGCCCAGCCACTGCTGCCATTGCCCGACAGCCAGGCCGACCCGGATCTGGCCGCCGACTCGGGATTGATCCCCAGGGCGGGCGCACTCGCGAGCTTGCCCGCCGATCCGGCTCAAGGTCCCGCCCAGACTCTTGTCCTGAACTTCACCTCGGCTGGCGCCCTTGAGCAGAGTGTGGGTCCGCTACTGAACACGGCTCCCGTTCCGCTCCGCGTCGTCGGGCCCGTCTCCGATCTCAACTTCGATCCGACTTCCTATTTCTTCTTCCAGGATAACCGCCGCTGCTATTGGGTGCAGAGCACGAAATACTATTGGACGGGCAGCTTCTGGTCACCAGTGGTGCCCTCGGATCCGAGTACGGTGCCTTACCAGATCAGCTACGTGTTCCATCCCTTCTATCAGCCGTTCACCCGGCTATTCTGGAATCAGCTCTCCGGCGGCGGTTTCGACTTGCTCTACGATCCTGACCTGCAGCAGGTACCGGACACTATCGATCCGAGCTACTCCGAGGTCTTCAGCTTCCAGATCGGATACCAGCCGACCTGGAGGGTCACGTGGGACCTCGCGGACGCCAGTACGGCGCTGGCCTCGCCTATCTCGGCGTCCCAGACAACCATCACGGTCACGAACAACATCTGGGTCCCCTCGCCGGCCTTCTACGTCTTCGTCGGCTCGGAAATCCTCCTGGTCACCGCGGTCGGCAGCACCGATGACACATCGTGGACAGTCACGCGCGGCCAGCAGGGCACGTCGCCTGCCGCCGCACCGGGCGGTGCGGCGGTGACACCCACCGCGGCCAGCCAGGACCGCCAGTTCCTCGACTTCAGCTCGGGTGCGCCCTTCTCGGTCTACAACTGGGAGCTCTTCTACCACATCCCGCTCTATATCGCGCAACTGCTGAGCCAGAACCAGCAGTTCGAGGATGCCCAGACCTGGTTCCAGTACATTTTCAACCCCACCCGCCAGGGCAGCGACCCCGCGCCGCAGCGCTTCTGGATACCCAAGCCGCTGCACGATCTCACCAGCGCCAAGATACTGCAGCAGCAGATCAACAACCTCCTTGAGGCCGTCAACCAGGGGAATCCCGCTGCCGTCGCCGAGATCAACACCTGGCGCAATGACCCATTCAACCCGTTCGTGCTCGCCGACCAGCGCCCCGTCGCCTACATGAAGAGCACCGTCATGTCGTACCTGGACAACCTCATTGCCTGGGGCGACAACCTCTTCTCCACCGAATCACGGGAAGCGCTGAGCGAGGCGACCCTGCTATATGTCATCGCTTCGGAGATCCTCGGCCCGCAACCGGTGGCCGTGACACCGCCGCAGAGCGCCGACGAGTCCTTTGACCAGCTTGAGCCCTCCCTGGACGCTTTCGCCAACGCCATGGTCGAGATCGAGAACGTGATCGGCGGCGCTGGTAGCGGTGCGGGCGGTAGCGGTGCGGGCGGCAGCGGGGGCATTCCCGTCGCGCAGACCTTCTACTTCAAGATTCCGTCCAACGCGCAGTTGCTCGGGTACTGGGCCACCGTCGCCGACCGCCTCTACAAGCTGCGCCATTGCCAGAACATCGCCGGCGCGGCCCTCCAGCTGGCCCTGTTCGATGCACCGATCGACCCCGGCCTGCTGATCGCGGCCCAGGCCGCTGGCGTGGATCTCTCCAGCGTGCTCAGCGACGTCGCCGCTCCGCTGCCCAACTACCGCTTCACCTCCCTTTACCCGCAGGCGCTCGATTTCGTCAACGCCGTACGTGCCTACGGAGCCTCCCTGCAAGCGGCCTTGGAGAAGGCCGATGCCGGCGCCCTCGCGCTCCTGCAGAGCTCCACCCAACAGCAGCTGCTCACCGATGCGGACCAGATCTTCCAGTCACGGGCGGACCAGGCGCAGAATGCAATCGACGCGCTGAACCAGGGATTGGCGGTACTGCAGAGCACTTACGACTACTACTCCGGTCTTCCCCACCAGAACGAAGCCGAGGGGATAGCCGCTAGTCTTTCCCAGCTCGCCTTCCTGGTTAAACACGGGGTGCCAATTCTGAAGGGACTCGCGTCTCTATTTCACGCTGCGCCAAATGCGGGTGCCGGAGTCGCGGGAGCCGGCGGCACACCACAAGCCCAGGTAACCGAGGGCGGCAGCAATGCGGGGCATTCAACTGACAAGGGATCCCAGGTGGTAGCCGAGATCGTGAGCCTCATGGAGGACGGCGCCAAGCTCGCGACCGAGCAGGGGCGCCTGGACTATCGCTACGCGGACAACCAGCAGAAGGCCACCGAGGCCGAGCTAAAAATACAGCAGGCTAACACCCAGATCGCCGGCGCCGAGCTCGCGCTGCAGATCGCCGGGGTCGATCAGGCCAACCATCAGGAGCAGATCGACAACCTGCAGAAGCAGATCGACTTCCTCACCGACAAGTTCACCAGCGATAGCCTGTACGACTGGATGGTCGGCTCGCTCTCGGCCACCTATTTCCAGAGCTACCAGCTGGCCTACCAGATGTGCAAGCAGGTCGAGCGCTGCTATCAGTTCGAGCTCGGCATCCAGGACAGCTCGTTCATCCAGTTCGGCTACTGGGACAGCCTGTACAAGGGCCTGCTGGCCGGTGAAACCCTGAACCACGACCTGCGGCGCATGCAGGCCTCTTACCTGCAGCAGAACGCCCGGCGCTATGAGCTCAGCCGCTATGTCTCGCTCGGTGTGCTCAATCCCGCCGCCCTGCAGCAATTGCTCGTAACCGGCGCGTGCGACTTCACTCTGCCCGAATCGCTCTTCGACAACGATTATCCCGGCCACTACAACCGCCGGCTGACCCGCGTCAGCCTCACGGTGGTGTACCCCAGTCCAGGGAAATTCGACAACGTGAAGGCTACCCTTACCCTGGCCGCCAATCAGGTCCGCATCAACACTGATACCAGCTCCGGATACGCCGAGAACCCGGTCGGCTCCGATCCCCGCTTCATTTACAACTACGCTGCCGTGCCGCAGAAGATCGCAATGGGCAACGCCCAGGACGATCCGGGCCTGTTCATAACGGCAATCGCCAGCAACATCGCCGACCAGCGCTACCTACCCTTCGAGAACGCGGGTGCCATCAGTTCCTGGCACCTCGAAATGCCGCAGCTATACAACGAGGTCGACCTGTCGACCGTCGGTGACATCGTGCTGCACCTGTACTACACGGCTCTTGACGGCGGCGCCCCCCTCCAGCAGGCCGCACAGGCCAACAACGCTGCCAATCTGCCAACCTCCGGCATCAAGGTGTTCAGCGCGCAAAACGACTTCGCGGCGCCGTCGCCGACTGCCGCCAACCCCTACCCGCTGACGCCCTGGCAGGCCTTCCTCGCTACCGTGGCCGCCCCCGCCAATCAGACGCTGACCCTGAGCATCTCTCCGTCGAAGTTCCCGGCCTGGACGCGCGGCAAGACGATCTCGGTCACCTCCCTAGCCGTGCTCGCCGTCGCTTGGCCACCTGGCGACTTCGTGCTCGCCCCACAAGCGCCGCTACCGACCGCATCGGTCCCGATGACCCCAGTTGCCGGAGTGACTGAACCGAACGTTTGCGCGGCCACGATCGCCATGCCCGTCGACACGCCTCTGGGGACCTGGAGCTTCGAACTGCAGCAACAGGGCGCGCCGGACTTCCGCTCGCTAACCAAGAACGAGATCGGCGACGTCGTGCTGCTGGTGAGCTATGACGTCAGCTAATATGTCACCCGACCTGCCGCCGCTCGTCCAGCGCACTCTCCAGCGCCTGATCCGCGCCTTCGCCCCCGAGCGCATCGTGCTGTTCGGCTCCTACGCCAAGGGGATGGTCCACGACCGCAGTGATGTCGACCTCCTCGTCATCACCAGCCTCGGGGGCGACCCTGCCTTCCACCAGCGCCGTGCCCGCCAGTTGGCCGCCGACTGCTTCCCGCCCATCGATGTCGTCTTCGCTACCACCGCCGACGTCGCTAGCGCATCGTCCGCCAAGTCGCCCTTCCTGCTTTCCATTCTCGGCAGCGGCATCACCATCTACACCCGGCCTTGCCGATTAGCCGGCCGGGGACCCGTGACGTGCGCCAGGCGCGCCCGCGGTGCCGCCGCCGGGCATCGCGGGGAGGCTGCTCTGTTCCTCCCACGCCCACTCCATCCTCCCCCCACGCCCACCTAGGATGTAGGGGCACTACTCGGGAGGAGCCTGACCATGCCGGGAACTGAAAGCGTGCAGATTACTGGGCCGTCTGGTGATCGCTACGACGAGATCCTCACCCCGCAGGCCATCGACCTCATCGCGGCGCTGCACGCCGAACTCGGCCCGCGCCGGTTCGAGGCGCTGGCCGCGCGCCGCCGCCGCCAGGCCGAACTGTCCCGCGGCGAGATGCTCGATTTCCTGCCCGCGACCGCCGATATCCGGGAGGACCCAGCGTGGCGGGTCGCGTCGCCCGCGCCCGGGCTGGTGGACCGCCGGGTCGAGATCACCGGGCCGACCGAGAAGAAGATGACGATCAACGCGCTGAACTCCGGCGCCAACGTGTGGCTGGCCGACTTCGAGGACGCCAACACCCCGCTGTGGGACAACATGATCACCGGTCAGCTCAACCTGAAGGACGCGCTGGACCGGACCATCGACTTCAGCAGCCCCGAGGGCAAGGACTACGCGCTGCGGCCGGATGACGAGCTGGCCACGATCGTGGTCCGGCCTCGCGGCTGGCACCTGGACGAGAAGCACATCCTGGTCGACGGAGAGCGCGCGTCCGGCAGCCTGGTCGACTTCGCGCTGTACATGGCGACCTGCGCGCAGCGCCAGCTGGACAAGGGTAAGGGTCCCTACTTCTACCTGGCCAAGAACGAGAGCCACCTGGAGGCACGGCTCTGGAACGACGCGTTCAACCTGGCCCAGGACGCGCTGGGCATCCCGCGCGGCACGATCCGGGCCACGGTGCTGATCGAGACCATCCCGGCCGCGTTCGAGATGGAGGAGATCCTCTACGAGCTGCGGGAGCACTCGGCCGGGCTGAACGCAGGCCGCTGGGACTACCTGTTCAGCGTGATCAAGAAGTTCCGCACGCGGGGCCGGGAGTTCGTCCTGCCCGAGCGCAACTCGGTGACGATGACCGCGCCGTTCATGCGCGCCTACACCGAGCTGCTGGTACACACGTGTCACCGGCGCGGGGCGCACGCGATGGGCGGCATGGCCGCGTTCATCCCGAGTCGGCGCGACCCCGAAGTCAACGAGAAGGCGCTGGCCAAGGTCCGCGAGGACAAGACCCGCGAGTCGACCGACGGTTTCGACGGCTCCTGGGTGGCTCACCCGGACCTGGTTCCGATCTGCAAGGAGGTCTTCGACGGCGTCCTCGGCTCGAACCCGAACCAGCTCGGCAAGCTCCGCGAGGACGTCAGCGTCACCGCCGAGGACCTGCTCGCGGTGAGCAAGACGCCCGGCGTGATCACCGAGGCCGGGCTGCGCAACGACATTAGCGTCGCCCTGCAGTACCTGGCCAACTGGCTGGCCGGCAACGGGGCGGTGGCCATCTTCAACCTGATGGAGGACGCGGCCACGGCGGAGATCTCCCGGTCTCAGGTCTGGCAGTGGATCCACAACGACGTCGCGCTGGACGACGGGCCGGTGGTGACCAGGGAGCTGGTCGAGCGGCTCATCGACGAGGAGCTGGTCAAGATCCGCGCCGCGGCCGGAGACGAGTTCGACGCGGCGCAGTACGGCCAGGCCGTGGCGCTGTTCACCGAGGTGGCCCTGGCCGATACCTTCGCCGACTTCCTCACAATTCCCGCCTACGAACGCATGCCTTGACGGGTTTCTGGTCACGGGCTCGGGAAAAGGAGACAATCAGCACAGGTCTTCCGGGGTGAGGTGGTTACCGATGACGACCAGCACCGAAGCGTTGGTGCCGCGGCTGCGGGATATCTGCGGCGCCGGTAACGTCATCACCGACCCGCTGGAGCTGCGCACGTATGAGTGCGACGGGCTCACCTCGCACCGGTCGGTACCCGCCCTCGTCGTGCTGCCCGCGACCGCCGGTGAGGTGGCCGCGATCGTCACCGAGTGCGCGGCGGCCGGGGTGCCGTTCGTGGCCCGGGGCAGCGGCACCGGGCTGTCCGGCGGCGCGCTGCCGCGCCAGGACGGCGTGCTGATCGTGATGTCCCGGATGCGCGCCATTGTCGAGATCGACCCGGTGAGCCGGCGAGCGGTCGTCGAGCCGGGCGTGACGAACCTGTCGGTGAGCAAAGCGGCGGCGCCGTTCGGGCTGTTCTACGCGCCCGACCCGTCGAGCCAGGTGGTCTGCTCGGTGGGCGGCAACGTGGCGGAGAACTCCGGCGGGGCGCACTGCCTCAAGCACGGGTTCACCGTGCACCACGTGACCGGCCTGCAGATCGTCACGCCGTCCGGCGAGCTGACCTGGCTCGGCGACGGGACCGGCGTGACCACCGGGTACGACCTGCTCGGCGCGTTCACCGGCTCGGAGGGCACGCTCGGCATCGTGACCAAGATCGTGGTCAAGCTGATGCCGCTGCCCGAGGTGGTGCACACCCTGCTGGCCGCGTACGCCACGACCAGCGAGGGCGGCCGCGCGGTGTCCGACATCATCGCGGCCGGCATCGTGCCCGCGGCCATCGAGATGATGGACGCGCTGTCCATCGAGGCCGCCGAGGCCGCCGTGCACTGCAACTATCCGGCCGGGGCCGGAGCCGTGCTCATCGTCGAGCTGGACGGCCCGGCCTCCGAGGTCGAGGCGGAGCTGTCCGTGGTGCGCGCGATCTGCGAGGCGGCCGGCGCGACCGAGATCAGGGCGGCCGATGACCCTGCCGAGCGCGCGGTCATCTGGGCCGGCCGCAAGTCCGCCTTCGCCGCGGTGGGCCGGATCAGCCCGTCGTTCATCGTGCAGGACGGCGTGGTGCCGCGGACGTCGCTGGGCGCCGTGCTGGCTCAGATCGCGTCGCTGTCGGAGGCCGCCGGGATCCGCGTGGCCAACGTGTTCCACGCGGGGGACGGGAACCTGCACCCGCTGGTCCTGTACGACGACGCGGTGCCGGGGCAGGAGACCGCGGCCGAGAAGGTGTCCGGCCAGATCCTGGACGCGTGCCTGGAGGCGGGCGGCTCGATCACCGGCGAGCACGGCGTGGGCGTGGACAAGTCCCGGTACATGCCCAAAATGTTCACCTCGGCCGACCTGGACACCATGCAGCTGGTCCGGTGCGCGTTCGACCCGGCCAGCCTGTGCAACCCGGGCAAGATCTTCCCCACGCCGCGGCTGTGCGGCGAGGTGCCGGGCCGCCGCCGGGCGCCGCATCCCGCCGTGGCGGCCGGGCAGGCAGAGATCTTCTGATGGATACCGAACGGACCATGGTGCCCGCGATCCGGGACGCGCTCGTCGCGGCGTGCCCGGTGGTGCGGTCGGCCGACTCCGCCGCCGACGCGATCGGGGGCGTGGTGCCGTCGTTCGTCGCGTTCCCGGCGAGCACCGAGGAGGCGTCGGCGCTGCTACGCGCGGCGGCCGCTTTTGACCTGGCGGTCGTACCGAGGGGGGCCGGGACGGGGCTGGGCTGGGGTCCTCCGCCGTCCGCGTGTGACCTGGTCATCGACCTGCAGGCCATGGACCAGGTCCTTGAGCACGCGGCCGGTGATCTGGTGGCGCGGGTGCAGGCCGGCGCCACCATCGGGCACCTGGCCTCGGTGCTGGCCTCGGCCGGCCAGGAGCTAGTCCTGGACGTACCGGCGGATGCCACGGTGGGTGGCGTGGTGGCGACCGGGACGGCCGGGCCGCGGCGGTTCCGCTACGGGGCGCCGCGGGACCTGCTGATCGGGATCACGATCGTCCGGGCCGACGGCGTGGTCGCACACGCGGGCGGCAAGGTGGTCAAGAACGTGGCCGGCTACGACCTGGGCAAGCTGTTCTCCGGCTCGCAGGGCACGCTGGGCCTGATCACCGAGGCGACGTTCCGGCTGCACCCGCGGCCGGCCGTGGCGGCCTGGGTTACCGCGGACTACGGGCTGTCCGGGCGAGCCCGGGTGGCGGCGGCGGTGGCCGCGGCGGCCGGTTCCGCGCTGGTGCCCTCGGCGGTGGAGCTGGCCTGGTCGGCCGCGTTCTTGCGGATGGGCGTGCTACTGGAAGGCACCGAGTCTGGCGTGACCGAACGGGTCAGCCGGATGTCCGAGCTGATCGCGTCGGCGGGCGGTACGCCGACCGTGGCCCGGTCCGAGGGGCCGTTCCGGTCGTGGGACCTGGTGCCGGCGGCAGGCTCGCCCGCCGCCGTGGTCCGGGTGTCTTTCTGGCTCAGCCGGCTCGCCGACGTGCTCGAGGCGCTGGCCGCGGCGGGCGCGAGCGCGGGCCTGCGGCCCATGGTCAGCGGGCCGGCCGGCGCGGGCATGCTGTACGCCTGCCTGGACCCGGGCGTCTCCGAGGAGGACACCATCCGGTTCGTACGGACGCTGCGCGACCGTCTGGGCCTTTCTAGTGAACCCCGGGGCAGCGTGGCGGTGCTGGCCGCGCCGCCGGCGGTGATAACGGCCGCCGGGGCCTACGGGCCGCTGCCGGGGGAAGCCCTGATGCGCGCGGTCAAGAACCAGTTCGATCCGGGCCACCGCATGTTCCCGGGCCGCCTAGGGGGCAGCTGATGGAGGAGACCGAACGCCTGCGCGGCGTGGTCAAGGACTGCGTGCACTGCGGGTTCTGCCTGCCGGCCTGCCCGACGTACCAGCTGTGGGCCGAGGAGATGGACTCACCACGCGGCCGGATCTACCTGGTCAACCAGATCCTGGAGGGCGCCGAGATGACCCCGGCGGCGGCCGAGCACTTCGACCGCTGCCTGGGCTGCATGGCGTGCATGACCGCCTGCCCGTCCGGCGTGCAGTACGACCAGCTCATCGAGGCGGCCCGGGTCTGGACCGAAGAGGCCCGGTCCGAGCCGGCGCCCGCGCTCCCCGACGTTCCCGGCGTTCCCTCTATTCCCGGCGTTCCCGGTGTTCCCGCCGTGCTCGCCGGACGGGCGGCGCGGCTGCGGGAGCGTGCGGCACGGGCGGCCATCTTCTCGCTGTTCCCCTATCCGCGGCGGCTGCGGGCCGTGACCGGGCCGTTGAAGGCGGCGCAGCGTACCGGGCTTGACCGGCGGCTGGCTCGCAGCAGCCTGCCCGGACGCCTGTCCCCCGTGCTCGGCGCGGCGCTGCGGCTGGCTCCGCCGCCGTCGGCCGCGGGGCGCGCTGGCGCCTCCGGCGCGGGCCGGCTGCCGGAACGCGTGGCGGCCCGGGGGCCGCGGCGCGCGGTCGTCGGTATGCTCACCGGGTGCGTCCAGTCGGTGTTCTTCCCGCAGGTGAACGCGGCGACCGCGCGAGTGCTCGCGACCGAGGGATGCGACGTGATCATCCCGCGCGGCCAGGGCTGCTGCGGGGCGCTGTCGCTGCACGCCGGCCGGGAGGCCGAGGCGGTGGCCTTCGCCCGGCAGACCATCGAGACGTTCGAGCAGGCCGGGGTGGACGCGATCGTGGTCAACTCGGCCGGCTGCGGTTCGGCCATGAAGGAGTACAAGCGGTTGCTCGGCGGGGACGGGCAGGATCTGGGCTGGGCCGGGCGGGCGGCGGCGTTGAGCGCCCGGGTCCGGGACTTCACCGAGTTCTTGACCGAGCTCGGACCGACCGCGCCGCGCCATCCGCTGCCGGTCACG
Organism: Actinomycetota bacterium; assembly: GCA_003136255.1. GTDB lineage: Bacteria > Actinomycetota > Actinomycetes > Streptosporangiales > Streptosporangiaceae > Palsa-504. The sequence goes on along the minus strand of PLDT01000289.1, from coordinate 50,355 downwards.
GCCGCCTACCACGATGCCTGCCACCTGGCGCACGCCCAGCGGATCACCCGGCAGCCGCGGGAACTGCTGCGCGCGATCCCCGAACTCCGCCTGGTCGAACTGGCTGACGCCGGGAACTGCTGCGGCTCGGCCGGCGTGTACAACCTGCTGCAGCCCGAGGCGGCCGCCGAACTGGGCGCGCGCAAGGCCCAGGCGGTGCTGGACGCGGGCGCGCCGCTGCTCATCTCGGCCAACCCGGGCTGCACGCTGCAGATCGCGGCCGCGCTCGCCGACCGCGGCGAGCACGTCGAGGTGGCCCACGTGGCCGAGATCCTGGACGCCTCGTTGCGCGGCCTGCCGCCCCCGGTCGCCGCGCCGCGCTGACCGGTCCGGAGGGTATCGGGCCGATGCCAGCTGCCAAGATGCCGTTCGTGGGCCGCCGCGAGGAGCTGGCAGTGCTGGAGGACGAGTTCGCCAGGGCCGCGGTCGGCGAGTTCCGCGTCGTCCTGCTGTCGGGCGAGGCCGGAGTGGGCAAGAGCCGACTAAGCCGGGAACTGCTCAGCCGTCACCCGGAGGCGGCTGGCATGTTCGCCCGTGCCCACCCGCTGGGCGTGACCGCGGCCTTCGGGGTGTGGGCCGAGGCCATAGACCCGCTGCTGCGGGGACGATCAGACGCGCAGGTGACGGCCGCGTGCAGCGGGCTGCTAGACGACCTGGCCAGCCTGTTCCACCGCGTGGCCGTCATCCGGGGATCCCTTCCCGACCGGGAGCCGCCGCTGCCGCGGCTGCTGAAGGGACTGGCCGCCCTGCTGCGGAACCTGGCCGCCCAGGCACCGGTGATCGCCGTCCTGGACGACGTGCACTTCGCCGACGCCTCCTCATGGGAGGCGCTGCGCTATTTCGCCCGGCACCTCGACGACACCCGGCTGCTCGTCGTGGCCACCAGCCGGCCCGCCGACCTGGCCGGCCAGGAAGTCGCGGCGCAGGCCCTGTTCGAACTGGACGAGGATGGGTTCCTGCGGCGGCTCGAGGTGACCCCCCTGGACCGGAATGCGACCAGGGAGCTGGCCGAGACGATCGTCGGCCAGCCGCCGCCCGCCGCGCTCGTCGACTGGGTGGATCAGCGGGCGCGCGGAAATCCGCTGTACGTCATCAGCCTGGTGCGCGCGCTGCTCGAGGAGCACGCGGACCTGTCCGCACCGAGCCTGCACCGGCTGCCCGAGAGCCTGGCCGAACGGATGGCCGCGCGGACCCGCGGAGCCGACACCGCTATGCGGGCGGTACTCGGCCTGCTGGCCGTGGTCGACCGCCCGCTGCCGCTGCCCGAGCTCGCCGTGCTGACCGGACTGACCGCCGAGCGGCTCGATCCGATCCTGGCCACCCTGATCGCCGGGCGCGCCGTGGCCGAGCGGCAGCGGGCCGCCGAGCTGATCTACGAGATCCAGCATCCGCTGCTGCGCGACGTGATCTACCGGCAGGTCAGCGCGGCGCGCAAACGGGTCCTGCATCGCCAGGCGGCCCGGTCGCTGCTGGATTCCGGCCGGCTAGCCGAGGCGGCGCTGCATTTCGCGCGGTCTGCGCAGCCCGGCGACACCGAAGCGGTCCGGGTCCTGCTCGATGCGATGCGCCAGGCTGAGCAGCGCGAGGCGTTCCGGGAATCGCTCGACCTGCTATCCGAACTGGTCGACCTCCTCCCGCCCGCCGATCCGCGCTGGCTGGACGTGCTCGAGGCGATGTACTGGCGGGCCGAATGGGTGGTCGACCATCGGGCGGAAACCCGGACGGAGACGGCCATCCGGGCCCTGCGGGCCATCGACGGGCTGCTGGCGGACTCGGCCGACGACGCCCGGCGGGCGACGGTCAAGTTCCGCCTGGCCAATTTCCTGGCCTGGGGCACCGGAGAGCTGCCGGAGGCGGAGGAGACCTGCCGCGAAGCGGTCAGGTTGTACGAGGCGGCGGGAGCGCGACGCCAAGCCCTGCTGGCCCGCCGAGAGATCGGCTGGATCCGTTACCTGCGCGGCGACATCGCGGGCATGGCCGAGGAGTCGGCGCAGGTAGTGGCCGCGGCCGAGGCCAGCGGGGACCGGTTCGTCGCGATGCAGGGTCTGGTCACCTTCGGCTATAGCAACATCCTGCGCGTCCGTTTCGCTGACGCCGAGTCGGCCATCCGGCACGCGGTGGCGATCGCCGAGCAGGACGCGAAGGCCTACCGGCTGACCATGGCGCTGAGCCTGCTGGCCGCCGCGGTTGCGCTGCAGGGCCGCAGCACGGAGGCCGCTGCGCTGTTCGAGCAGGCCAGATCGGCGAATCCCGCCTTCAGGGACACGATCTTGATCGAGCTGGAGACGTTCGTGCACTGGGTGGCGGGCGACTTCACCTCGGCGGCGGCCACCGCGCGTGAGCTCGCGGCCTGGGTAATCGGCGGGCCCAAGCGGCGGGCGCTCGGCCTGGCCTGCGGGGGCCTGGCGGCGGCCGAGACGGGCGACCTGCGCGAGGCGGAGCGCCTGCTCGGGCGGGCCCGGCAGGGGCTGGACAGTCGCGACTGGGCGTACTTCTTTCTCTACACGCGCTACGGGGAGGCGGTCCTGGCCTGGCATGCGGGACACGCGGCAGAGTGTGCGGACACGCTGGCCGAGGTGGCGGCCGCGCTGATCGGCATGGACGCCGCGGCCGTGAGCGTCTTCGTGCTGATCGACCTGACCGAGTCGGCCGCCGACGCCCACGACGGGCGCGCCGCTTCGTCAGCCGCCCGGCAGCTCGCGGACGTGGCCCGCGCCGCGGGGCTCGCGCCGCACCGGGGTCTCGCCTGTTCCGCACGGCGCTCGGCCGCGAGGCGGGCATCGTCGAGTACCAGGTCCGGCAGACTTTGGCCGGCGCCGCCATCGCCGTCCGCTGCTCGGCCCCGGTCAGCCTCGACGGCCTCCGGGGCGGGGTCGCGGCCAGCCTGGCCGGCGCCGGGTTGGAGCGGCCCCAGGTGACGGTCGAGATCGTCGAACGGTTCGAACGGCCTGGCGGGCCAGCCAAGCTCAAGCGGTTCATCCCGCTCGACCCGGTCCCCGCGCCGCTGAGCGCCGGGCGATGAGCCCGGCGCGGGTCGCTGCCCCGCCCGGTTACGTGCACGCGGCGTCGGACTACGGTGACGAGGTGGCCCACGTGGCCGAGATCCTGGACGCCTCGCTGCGCGGCCTGCCGCCCCCGGCTCTGGTCACATCCCGCGCCGGGTGAGAAACTAGAGTCGTGGATGGTAACGCGAGCAAGCCGACCGAGCAGTTCCGTGCGTCCTGGCAAGCCGCCAGGGATGCCCTGAGCGAGTGGTCGAGGCGGGTTTCAGATGCCACCCACGAGGCCCTGGACAAGATCGAGCCGGCGGTCCGCGGCGCGGTCGAGGCCGGCCGTGCGGCGATGACCGGGCAGTGGCGCAATTGCGGTTGCCGCTGCGACACCGCACACCCTTCTGACGCGGGTGTGTGTGACGGCCAGGCGGTCATGAGCCGGAAAGTCGGCGAGGCGGATGTCTCGCTGTGCGCGCCATGCGCGGTGGCGCAGGGTGTCGCGGAGATGAAGCTTTAACTCCTGCCTCAGCCCCGGGCCGGCACGGCCGGCCTCTCCCGGACCTCGGGAGGAGAGACCGGCCGCTCACCGGAGGGTTTAGCTGCCGGTGCTGCTGCTCGCCGGCTTGCCCCGCGGGCCCTGCCCGTTCTTCATGTTCTGGCAGTTGTGGGTGGCCTTATGCGAGGCGGATGGCGAGGGACTAGCCTTGGCAGACGCGGCGCTGGCCGCTGTCGCTCCCGTGGTCGACGTGGTGGACGATGTCGTAGACGACGGGGTGGAGTGGGTGGTCGCGGCGTTGGCGACAGCAAGGCTGCCGCCGAACCCCACGCCGAGCGCACCCGCTCCGACAGCTGCACCGATCATGATCTTGCCTAGTCTGGATTTCAACGTGTCCGCCTCCTCGCGGTCGGGTGATGGTCCTGCGCACAGGACACCCGCGCGGGCTGCGGCCGCACTGCAGCGATACTCTGCCGGCGGTATGAAATCGGCCTCCAGGATCACTCCTGGGGCTGCTGGGGTCAGCGGGCGGGAAGAGTCACGGTAAAGACCTCCTGGCTGGCCTGAGTGGCGAGCGAGCCGATGCCGGTCACCGCGTTGCCGGACGGGGCCAGCGCGCTGATCTGGTAGCTGCCGCCCGTCTGGGATCCGGTCAGGCCGCCGATCGGCGCCGGCGTCCACAAGGTCCCGCCGGCCGAGGTCCAGGCGGCGACCTGCTGCTGGCCGGACTCGCCGAACTGGCCCGCGGCGGTGAAGCCGCCAGAGCTGGCGGTCAGCGCGGTGAACGTGGTGTCCGGTCCCGGCGAGCTGAACGGCACCTGCCGCCAGCTGGCGCCCCCGTCGACCGAGAGCTCGGCGATCGGCACGGTGCCGGCCGGGGTGGTGGCCTGGCCCAGGGCGGCCACGCGGTCTCCGCTGATCGCGATCTGCTGCAGCACGGCGGACGAGGCGCCGGCCGGGTCGGGCAGGACGATCGTGGTCCAGGTGGTGCCATCGGTGGTGGTCCACACGGCCGGCTGGCCGTTGTGCGACCCGACGGACACGAAACCACGCGCGCCCGCGGCGACCGCGAGCACCTGGCTGGAGCCGGTGGTGTCGTTCACGTCGTGCGCCCGGGTCCAGAAGGTCAGGTCCGGCGTCCACCACACGTCGGCCACGCAGCTTCCGCCCGGCGCGACCAGCTTGCCGACGATGACGTATCCGTGCGGGCCCGCGGCGGCCGCGACGGCGGACACGCCGGCCAGGTCAGCGGTGATGGAGCCGGGGCCGGCGGCGGACTGCCAGGTCGTGCCGTCGGCCGAGGTCATGACGACCGGGCCCGGCGCGCCGACAGCGAGCCAGCCCGACACCCCGTGGGTCACCCCGGTCAGGGCCTGCAGGCCCGTGGCCGCAGAGACCTGCGAGAGCGACGTGACCAGGGCCCAGGACCCGCCGGAGGCCTTGCGCCACACGGCCGGGTAGCCTTCCGTGCTGCCCACCGCGATCTGCTGGCCCCCGGCCACGGCCAGGCCGTTGACGGCCAGTTCCGGGATGATGCCGCCCGGGAGGCCGGCCAGCGGGACCGGACGCACGCTGCCCGTCGCGCTCGCCATCAGGAACACCGGCTGCTGGCTGAGCTTGCTGGGCGAGGTGTATCCGACGGCGACGATGGTGCCGGCCGACGCTACCGTGGCGCCGACCACGGACTGCGTGTCCGCATCGCCCAGGGATCCCGTCTGCTGCCAGGTCCCGCCGGCGCCGGCGGCGGTGAAGGCCACGAGCTGGCCCGCCGCGCTGGCCCCGGCGACGACGAAGCCGAAGTCACTGCCCTTGACCAGGCCGGGGTTCCAGCCCGCGGCCGCTCCGATGGTGCCCGCGTACTGCCACGCCGTTCCGTTCGGTGAAAAATAGGCCACCGCGTCGGGGGTGCCGCTCGCCGAAAGGCCGGGCCGGACGGCGAGCAGGCCGGACGCGTCCGAGCCCAGACCGGTGATCGTAGTGCCCGCCGCTCCGTGATCGGCCGGGACCGTCACCCGGGTCCACGTCGAGCCGCCGTCGGTGCTCAGCCACACGCCGGCGTAGGTGCTTCCGTCCCTGGTGACCTGGCCGGAGATCACCGTGGCGGTGCCGCGCGAGGCCACGTAGGAGATGCTCTGCACGGTCTCGCCGGGTCCGGCCAGCCCGAGCTGTGCGGCCGTCTTGCGCTGCCAGGTCACCCCGTCACGGGAGCTCCAGATCACGGCCTGCGTCGTGTGGCTTCCGGTGGCGGCGACGCCAGCGGCGAGGAACCCGTCGGACGTGCTGTTCAGCACCCACATCGCGTCGCCGTTCAGCATCGGGGTGATGGTCCGGGTGGACGCGAGCGTCCAGGACAGGCCGTTCTTGCTGGTCCAGATGGCCTGCGGGCCGACGGCCAGCCAGCCGGCGGAACCCCCGGCCAGCCGGGCGGCCGGATGCCCGAGCGGGGCCTGGCCGCCGCCGGGCGCGTTCACCGGGGCCAGGCGCCAGGAGGCGCCGCCGTTGACGGAGACGAAGAACTGCTGCCGGACCACGCCGTCGCTGGTCTGGGAGCCCATCGTCACGATGGTGTTCCCCGAGGCCACGACGCGGTTCACGGTCTGGAAGACGCCACGCTGCTGCTGCCCGGGGTACATGCCGATGGTCAGCGCCGACTGCGCCGTGGTGCCCTGATTCGTGGCCGGGTTCGGCTGCTGGCTCGAGGCGAGCGGGCCGAACTTCGGGCTGTGGCCGGTCAGCAGGGCGACGGCCAGGACGGCCACCGCGACCAGCACGATGACCGGCACCGCGATGGTGGCCGTGCGCCGGCCAATCCGGCCGCGGCGAGTGCCGGGCCGCCAGGTCCCGGGTAGTTCGGGCTCCAGGAGCAGGGTCCCATTCCCGCCGGGCCGGTGACCGCCGGAATGCGGATCTGCCTGGTCGGACGGGCGGTCCCACAAGGGGGGCGCGGCGCTGGGGGCCCGCCAGGTGTCGTAGTCAGCCAGCGGCTGGTCATCAGGCTCGGTCATCAGGCCGGTGTGCGGGTCGGTGTACGAGTCGGTGTANNTCCGCCTCGCTCCAGGCCTCGGGTCCGGCCTCGGCGCGCGGGTCGGGCCTCGCCTCGGGGCGGGGGTCGGCGAAGACCGACGCGCTGAGCGGGACCCGCATGTTGCCTGGCCAGGCGTTGTTCAACGGGTCGGGGGGAAGCGATCCGGACCTGATGTGGCGGCCTGCGGGCTGCCGCAGTGGTGACCAGTGCGGTGACCGCGGCGGTGGGATCAGCGGCCGAGGCTGCTCCGGGGACCATGCTTCCTGGGACGGGCGTGCGTACTGCGGCGGGCGGGCGTACTGCGGCGGTTGCGGTGGCGGCTGGTTGGGGTGCGAGGCCGGCGGCCGCGGCCGGGGCTCGGAGCGGCCCACGACGAGCGGGTGAGGCTGGTGGCCGGCGTCCGCCGGGCGCTGGTCCCAGGAAATCTCCGACTCATTCCACAGACGCTGCAAGGTCTGCCACGGGGACAGGTCGACCGGCGCCTTCCGCGCCCCCGGGCCGGGGCGCCTCGGCGGCAGACCCGGGCCGCCGGGCCTGCCGCGCAGCGCCCGGGTCGGGCTGACTACGGGTTCGGCGGCCCGGAAGGACCGCCGGGAGGGGCACGGGCCTGCGGGCGCCGACCCGTTCCCGTTGCTCGCGGCGGTTCCGTTGCTGGGGGCGCTCGCGTTGCTGGGGGCGCTCGCGTTGCTGGGGGCGTTCACGTTGCTGGGGGCGGGCTCGATTACGGCGCTGGCGGCCCGGATGGGCTCCTCGCTGCCTGGCGCAGGCGGCACCGCGTCCAGCTCGGGGTCTTCCATGCCCTCGTCCCAGGAGAGGGGAGACTCGCCCGGTTCGGGCGCGGGTGACGCGAACCACTCGCCGGTGACGTTTTCTTCCAGGTCGGCGGCTTGCGGGTGATCCGCCGGGCCGCTGGCCGGAGAGTTCAGGAACCAGCCGGCCGGACGGGCCACGCCGGGAAAGTCATCGTCGTCCCTCGCCGGCTCGGCCTCCGCCGACGTGACGTCGGGCCGCTCCGCGTCCGCCGGTGTGACCTCGGGCCGCTCCGCGTCCGGGACCGCGGCCCGCGGCGCGATCAGGCCCGGCGGCACCGACCAGGACGGCGCCGCCCGGTCCGACCAGAGCCAGCCAGAGGTGCCCGCACGCTGCGGTTCTTCGGCCGATCCGGGTTCTTGATCACGATTATCACTCGATCGATCACTCTCTGTGCTCATCACAAGCCCCAGTTCAGCCTATTTTCGGACCAGATGTCATGGTCCTCGCCGATCCCTGCTACTTCGTACGGGGTCATCCCGCGTTTTCGATGTTACCTATTGAGAGCGAGTGTGTACAGAGGGCTATTTTTTGGACGCGCTGGATCATTTGGCGCGATACAGCTGACCTGGGGAGAGCGTTCCCGCCGCTGGATTAGCGCGGGTCGGGCCTGGACGTCGTCTCCTGGCCCTGGATGAAGCCGTAGCCGATGGCCTGGGCCGTGGTCAGGGACCGGCGGCGGCGCGCATCCTCGCGGATCTCGTCCGTTTCGCGGCCGGTGACCTCGGCCAGCCTGAAGTACAGCGTGTCGAGCATCCGGGTCACCTGCTGCTCGCGCGCGGTGACCGCGGTGACGGTGCCGCCGAACTCGAGCCTCGGCTCGGCCAGAGTGAAGGTGGCGTTCGGGTAGCCGGTCCGCTGCGCGCAGGATGCGAGCACGCCAAGCGCGGGACCGCTGATCTCGCCGCTCACGCACCCGTGCACCGGAACGCGCAAGACATCCAGGATCCCCATCACGGTGAGGGCGGCGGCCAGCTCGGCGCGCAGGTTCTGCAGCTCCAGCCGGATCGGCTCATCTCCCTCGGCGTCCAAGGTGAGGAGCTGGGCCGAGAGTCGCGCGGCGGCCTCGTCGTCAAGCATGCCGGAGGCCAGAACGATCCGCTTGGCCAGCAGCCGCTCGTACAGGCTGGCCTGCCAGTCAGCGAGCGGGTCGAGCCACACTCGGACCGGCGAGGCCGGCGTCGGCTCGGGCCGGGCGGGCGGCGAGGTAGACGGCGGGGTGGACGGCCAGCCCGGGGTGAGCGGGGTGCCAGGCCAGCCGGGCTCCCCCGGCCGGGGCGGGATTCCTGGCAGGTGCGCGCGCACCGCTCCGTGCGTCATTCGCTGACTCCTTCCGCGGGGCGGTCGAGTTTCCAGGTGATCTGGCCGCCGACGGCGGCCGCGTAGCGCTCGAGCGTGGAGGCGCGTACGTCGGCCGTGCCGGACTCGAGCCTGGCCACCGCGGACTGGGAGGTTCCCATCCGCGCGGCCACCTCGGTCTGGGATAGGCCGGCTGCCTGCCGCTGTTCGGCCAGCTCGCGGACCAGGCGGCCGCGGTCTTCGGCCATCCGGGCCGTCTGCTCATCCGCCCGGCGGCGCAGGGTCATCTCCCGGAAGCCCGGCATGACCGGCAGCCCGGCTTCCGGTCCGGTTTGCAGTCCGGCTTCCGGCTCGCTCGACGGCGGCTCGCCCGGTCGCTGCACAGGAGTCAGCCGCGTCCCAGGAGCCCCAGGGAATAGGCTCTGCTCGCTACTCATACCGTTGAGAGTATCTCATATTTGAGATACCGGCCGTCTGCCAACCAATGGTCGCAGCAACCTAACGTGGGTGACAACCGCGACGGCGAACCCGGTCTTGACTGGCGCGTAGAGCCTGTCTGGGCGCGACGCGTCCCCCGCTCCATCTCCGGGGTCAGGCTGCCACATGCGCCGGGATCCTGGGCGGAGGACGGCGCGCAGGGCCGGCCTGCTTCCTGCCTGGGCCGGGCTCCGTCTCGCCCATGAGGCAAACGCTATGCCCGGATCGTTCCGGGAACGTTACCGCAGCGGGAATCTCTCAGCTCATCGCTAGCAAACCCCACGCTGCAGCAGCCGCGGACTGCCCATGGTGATCACAGATTCATCGTGGCTTCGACGACCAGCCGGCGGGCAGGCTGGCTGTGGGCAGAGTTGGTGTCCTCCCCTACCGGGCTCTGAGTGCTCCGTCCCCCAGGCTGCGGTTGCATCGCCGCGCCGGCCGGGCGTCCTTTCGTACGTTTGCCGGTTATGGGCAAGAATTATCGTGATCCGGGCTTCGCGGTTGATTGGTTGTGCTCCGGTACCACCAGATCACCGCCAAGCCCGAAACCACCGCGGTAACCGGAGAGCTCCTCCGCCTGGCGCGACGCCAGCGGCGTCGAGGGCCTTGGGAAAGCGGCCAGCTGTTTGGCCCGGATACTATTCCGCCGGGCGACCGCACAACCTCCGGTCACCTTTCACTTCTCAAAACGAGATAACCGATCCTGGCGGCCAAGTCAGCCTTATCGCGCCGCGAGCTGATGGGCGGTCGGCGCAGCTTACCGGCGATCGTGGGCCAACCACCCCGGGATCGAGGCCGCGACTCCGGAGGCATTCAGCGTGCCTGCTAACGTGCCCGATGGTGAAATCACACTCCCACTGACCGCCCAGTGGCGAGCACCGTGGACCTGCTAAACACTTCGATGCTGAAGTCCGGGACAAAGGAGAGCGAGATGGCTGTCGCTGATGATGAGGATGCGGTCCGTTCGGTCGTCATGGATTACGTGGGAGGGGTGGTTTGAGGGCGAGGCGGGCCGGATGGAACGGGCACTTCATCCTGAGCTGGTGAAGCGCTGCCGGGGAATCGAGGGTGAAGACCCGGATGCGCTGGAGACGCTGTCGGCGCAGGAGATGATCGATGCGACCGCCGATGGAGAGGGACGCCGCGAGGATGCCGCCGACCGGCGAATCGAGATCAGAATCGACTATCTGAGCGGCGGCGTCGCGAGCGTGCAGTGCTTCTGCCACCGTTATGTCGATCTGCTGCACCTGATCGACATGCCGGACGGATGGAAGATCGTCAACGCGGCGTGGCGTCTGCGTTAGTGGCGGCCGGACTCCCCGTCGACGTGCGCAGTGATCTGCGCACCGCGCTGAGCCGGGCGGTGACGGTCACAGTAAGATCCCGAGCAGGGCGGCCAGGTTATCGCCAAGGATGGCGGCCTCGTCCTCGGGCGGCAGGCCGAGCGCACGGATGGCGGCGATTTCCGCCGCCGGGTCGGTCATCGGCCAGTCAGACCCGTAGACGACGCGGTCGGCGCCGTGGCGGCTGATGATCTCACGGATACGAGCTGGATCAAGCCCGGCGGTGCTCGGCGGCCAGGAGGTTTCCAGGACGGCACGGGATCCAACGAGCAGATCCTCCGCCTCATCCAGCCGGTGGTATCCGCCGAAGTGGCAGGCGATGACCCGCAGGCCGGGCACCGCGTCCAGCAGCACCCGCAGGGACCGGGGCGAGCCGCGGTCGTTGGCATCGGTGTCGCCGCCGGCGCCGACGTGGGTAATCACGGTGACGCCAGCCTCCGCCAGCGCGGCGGCGATGTCGATGACGCGCGGGTCGGACAGCGACAGGTCCTGAAACAGCGGGTGCAGCTTTACCCCGCTGATGCCGTTGTCCCGCAGCGACTTCAGGTTCACGGCCGGCGACAGCTCCGGGTGCACGGTGCCGAAGGGAACGAACCGGGTCCGGTCGATCGAGCCGATGAACTCGTTCGTCCGCTGCACCGTCCGGGCCGCGTGCGCCACGCCGAGGCAGACCGCGCGGTCGATGCCCGCCACATCCATGGTGCGCCGGAGCCCTGCTATCGTGCCGTCGTGCCGAGCATCCAGGCCGGCCGGTCGGCCAGCCAGCACGGCAGGCGCTATGTGGTCAGGCCAGACATGGCAATGCGCATCGATGATCACTGCTCGCTCCCAGCTGAGTAGCGCTTGATCAGCTGCCTGGCCAGCGAGTCCAGGATCACCTCGGTGGCGCCCTCGTAAATCCGCATCGGCCGCGCCTCGCGGTACAGGCGCTCGATCAGGCTGCCCCGGACCAGTCCGAAGCGCCCCATTACCTGAACGGCACGGTCGACGACCTGACCGCTGATCTCGGTCGCGGCGACCTTGGCCATCGACGACAGGTGCAGGTTGGCCAGCGGGTCGCGGGCGGCAGCCGCAGCGGCTCTGTAGGTCAGTGACCTGGCCATCTCAATGTCGGTCCAGGACCTGGCCAGCATGGTGGGCACCGGCCCGAGTCGCGCCAGCGGCGTCCCGAACTGCTCCCGCGAGCTTGTATGCCTGACGGCCTCCTCCAGCGCTGCCTGAGCGAGCCCGACCGCCGCGCCGGCCACCGAGACCCGAAAGGTGGCCAGGGTAGCCAGCGCCAGGCTGAAGCCCTTGCCCGGTGGGCCGATGCGGTGATCGGCTGGCACCCGCACGCCCTCGAGCACCACATCGCCGAGCACGTGCGGCGCGATGATCTGGTGCGGGTGCGTGACGGTGACGCCCGGCTGCGAGGCAGGCACCAGGACCAGCGAGAAGCCCGCGCCTTCGCGGCCGAGGACGCAGTAGAAGTCCGCGTCGCCGGCGTTGGTGATGAATGACTTGTGGCCCTCCACGATCAGGTCGCCGTTCTGCTCACTGATCGCGGTGGTGATCGCCTTCAGGTCGGAGCCGACCTCCGGCTCGGTCAGCGCCAGCGCGGCGATGGCCTCACATCCGGCGACCGCGGGGAGCCACCGCTTGCGCACCGCGTCGCTGCCGCCCGCCACGATGGGGTAGCTGCCGATGCCCTGCATGGCGAACATGGAATCCAGATGAGCGCTGACCCCGGCCAGGACCTCGCGCACCACGGTCACAGCGAGGGAGTCCACGCGCGCGAATCGGCCGCCGAACTCGGCAGGTACCGTGACCGCGGCCAGCCCGCTGGCGGCGAGCCGCGCACGGACCTGCGGGTGCACCGAGTCGGATTCGTCCGCCTCCGCCGCGACACCGGCCACCGATGAGGCCAGCGCGTGCGCCTCAGCCTGCAGCTCGCGGTAGCGCTCCGGTAGCTCGAAGAGGCCCGCCTCCGGTGATGTCACGTCGTCGCCTCCAAATAATATCCATGCTAACTATAACAATGAATTATGCTGTGAGGCAGCCGTAGCGTGTCAAGTCGGAAAGTATCAGCGCCCTCGGGCGCCGGGAAGGCAGTCATGATGGCGGACGGAACTGATGCACTGTTCGACTTGACCGGGCGGGTGGCGCTGGTCACCGGCGGGAGCCGCGGCCTCGGCCGCCAGATGGTAGAGGGTTTCGCCCGGGCCGGGGCAGACGTCGTCATCGCGAGCCGGGACGCCGCCAAGTGCGCCGAGTACGCCAAGGAAATCACCGAGCTGACTGGCCGGCAGGCCTTCCCGTTCGGTGTTCACATGGGGCACTGGGCCGAGATCGGCGAGCTGGCCGACGCGGCGTATGACCGGTTCGGGCGGGTCGACATCCTGGTCAACAACGCCGGCTCCTCCCCGCTTTACGACTCGCTCACCGACATCTCCGAGGAGCTCTTCGACAAGGTCATCGGGGTGAATCTCAAGGGGCCGTTCCGGCTCGCCGCGCTGGTCGGGAGCCGGATGGCGGCGGGCGCGGGCGGATCGATCATCAATATCAGCAGCATGGCAGTGGTCCGGCCACGGCCCGATGTACTGCCTTACGCGGCGGCCAAGGCGGGGCTCAATGCTATGACGGTGGCGATCGCGCATGCGTTCGGCCCCGCCGTCCGCTGTAACGCGATCATGGCCGGCACGTTCCTGACCGACGTCAGCCGGTCCTGGGACAAGGACGCCTTCGCGGCCCGGGCCCAGCGGTTCGCGTTGCGCCGCGGCGGGCAGCCGTCCGAGATCGTCGGCACGGCCATCTACCTGGCCAGCGACGCCTCCAGCTACACCACCGGGGCGGTGCTGAGCGTCGACGGTGGCCAGCCCTAAGGCTCTAGAGCGAGGTGGTCACGGCGTGGGTGTGCTCACGCAGTGGGGGTCCACCGCAGCGGGAGGCTGGTCAGCGCGAGCTGCCCGCCGCGTTCACGCAGCTCGGCCCCGGCGGCGATGGCGTAGTCAGGGATTCGCTTGTGCCATTCCTGCACGGCGATGACGAGTTCGTGCCGCGCCAGGTGCATCCCGAGGCAGCGGTGCGGGCCAGCCGCGAAGCCGAGGTGGTGGCTCAGGCCCGGGCGGTCGAGGTCGAACTCGTCCGGGTTCGCAAACTTGCGCGGGTCACGGTTGGCCGAACCGATGCCCAGCCACAGGACGTCCCCCTGCTTCAGCTTCAGCCCGTGGAAGTCGATGTCCTGCATGACCAGCCGGCCGTCCTGAATCACCAGCGGGTAGAGCCGGACGAATTCCTCGACGGCCTTGGGGACGAGCTCGGGGTGCGCGGTGAGCCGGTGGCGCAGCTCTTCGTCGCGCGCGAGGTGCTGGAAGATGTAGCCGAGCGCGGAGCGGGTCGTGTCGAGGCCGGCGGTCATCAGCGTCATGCACATGAGCAGCAGGTCATCCGCGGTGAGCCAGTCCCCCACCAGGTCCGGACGCAGCATCCGGGAGATAAAGTCCCACTCGGGGTCGCGCGGGTTCGCCTTGCGGTCCGCGATTGCGTCGACGAAGTAGGCGGTGATCGCGTTGGCGGCTGGCGTGGGGTCCGGCCCGCCGAAGAACCCGGCGAACAACGCCTCGACCCACTCGGTGAATTTCGCGCCGTCCTCGACCGGCAGCCCGATCGTCAGGAGGAACATCTCGGTCGGGAACCGGATTGCGAACTCCGACACCACGTCGCACTCGCCCTTGGGCGCGAGCTCCTCGAGCAACTCGTTGCAGCGCTGATAAACCTGCTGTTCGATCCGCCGCACGGCGGCCGGCGAGAACCACCGGTTGAGCACCCTGCGCATCCGGGTGTGCTCGGGCGGGTTGAGGTTGTTCGGCAGGAACCGGACCTCCATGAACGGGTCGAGTGCGTTGACGATGTTGTTGCTGAACACGTCTGGCATCTGCATGGCCTCGAGCACGTGGTCGAAGCGCTGGATCATGTAGAACGGGTCCTTCGTCGAGTCGTTGAGCAGGAAATCGCTCTGCTCGCGCTCGGCGTTGAGCTGTGCGTAGTGCCCGAAGATCGGCCGCTCCACCCGGTAGTCGGTGTGCGTGATCGGGCAGCCCGCTGGCGCGATGGCCGGGTTCCCGGTCGAGCGGTTGGTCACGGCATCTCCTTCACGCGGCGTCCATATTGGATCTAATCATAATTATAGATTTGGAGACGTCAAGGAGCGCGGTAGCCGCCTAGCCTGGTGCAGTGCGGCGTTGCGGACTCCAGCCAAGGCGATCACCTCTACCGGCTTCTCGCGTGATCCTCGGCTAGAACTATTTTAGTCTAATGATGATCAGTATTAGACTTGCCGCGAAGCCGCTCAGGACGTACCTGTCTAAGGAGCCGAGATGACCGCGCCCGACGCCGAAAAGCGGATCCGCCGTATCGAAGACCGCCTCGAGATTCAGGACCTGGCCGTGCGCTACTGCATCGCCATTGACGACAGCGACTACGCCGGCCTGCTCGCGATGTTCGCCGAGAAGGCGAGGCTGGGCGAGATTGCCGGGCGGCAGGAGGTTGTCGACGAGCTGCGGGCCATCCGCTCGACGTACGGCCGCACGATTCACACCTCGCGCGGGCATACCGTGCGCTTCGTCGGTGACGACCACGCGACCGGCATCGTGTTGTCACACGCCGAGCTCGACATCGCCGGGCAAACGATCCACGCCGCGATCCGCTACTACGACGACTACGAGCGCGAGGAGGGAGTGTGGCGCTTCGGGAGCCGTACGCCGAAGTTCGCCTACGCCGTCCCGGTGAGTGAGCTCGGCGAGTCGCTGACCGACGATCTGCCGGTGCGCTGGCCGGGTGCCGAGCAGGCACCGGCGGACGAGAATTGAGGAGCCCACGATGAGCGAGGCCCGGCTGCAAGGCAGGGTAGCCGTCGTCACCGGCGGGGCCAGCGGCATCGGCGCGGGGACGGTCCGCCGGCTCGTCCAGGACGGCGCCCGCGTCGTGCTGGCCGACATCCAAGGCGGCGCCGCCGAGCTGCTGGCGAAGGACATCGGCCCCCAGGCCCGCGCGGTACGCGCGGACGTGTCATCCGAGGCCGACGTCGCCGCCACCGTGGACCTGGCCGTGGCGGAGTTCGGCCGGGTGGACGTCATGTTCGCCAACGCAGGCGTCTTCGGGGCGTACGGACCGATCCACACGGCCGACATGGCGGCGGTCGACGCGACCTGGGCGATCGACCTGCGCGGCGTGTTCCTGTGCATGAAGCATGCCGCGCGGGTCATGCGCCCGCAGGGCTCCGGCGTCATCATCGCGACGACCAGTCCGGCCGCGGTCATGGGCGGCGTCGGCAACCATGCGTACAGCGCCGCGAAGGCCGGCATTATCGGGCTCATGCGGTCGGTCGCCGCCGAGTTGCGTCCTTATGGCATCCGGGTCAACGCGGTGATGCCCGGCGCGATCGTCTCGGCGATGACCGCCGACCTGGTGCTCGGTAACGCGACCGCGCTGGATAAGGTCAGCGAGTTGATGGCGCGGGACGCCGCCGGGCATCGTCCCGGACTGCCCGAAGATCTCGCCGCGGCGGTCAGCTACCTGGCCAGCGACGACGCCGCGTTCGTCACCGGGCACACACTGATCGTCGATGGCGGCTACACCTCCATCGCCGCCGAATCGCCGTTCTCGACCGGCGACTACGCCGGTGGCGGCGCCTTCTTCGAAGCAGGCCGCCGTGGCTGACCGGCACTCGGCGAGGCAGGAGAGCATGGCCACGGAACTACGCGTCGACTCAGACCGCTGCACCGGGCACGGTCGGTGTTACAGCGCCGCGCCGAACCTGCTCAGCGACGATGAGGAGGGCTTCGTCACCTTGCGCGGCTCGGCGATGCCGATCGCGGACGGCCAGCTGACCGACGCGAAAGAGGCGGTCGCCGCCTGTCCCGAACGCGCGATCACGCTGGCGAGATCGAGCTGATGGCCTCGCCATCGGTCGCCCTCGTCACCGGCGGCGGTTCCGGGATCGGCGCAGCCTGTGCGCTGCGGCTGGCCGCCGACGGCTTCGCGGTCGTCGTCTGCGACCGCGACCTGAGGCGGGCCGAGGAGGTTGCCGCGCGGTGCGCCGGGCCGGCGCTCGCGGTCGAAGCGGACGTCAGCGTCGAGTCATCGGTGGCCGAGATGGTGCGAGCCGCCGGAGAACTCGGCCCGCTGATCGCCGCCGTCAATTCGGCCGCGGTGCCCGACGACGGCGGACCGGTCGCCGACCTCGATTTCGCCGTGTGGCGGCGGCTCATGTCGGTCAACCTCGACGGCGTCTTCCTGTGCGTGCGCGCCGAGCTGCGCGCCATGCTCGCGGCCGGCGGCGGATCGATCGTGAGCCTCGGCAGTGTGCTGAGCCTGCGTGGCCATGCGAAGGTGCCAAGCTACGTCACCGCGAAGCACGCACTGATCGGCCTGCACCGCAGTGTCGCGCTGGAGTACTCCGGTCGAGGGGTTCGCGCCAACGTTGTCTGTCCCGGCTACGTACAGACGCCGCTGCTGTCGCAGCGCATGGACGCGGAGCGCGCTGCGACGTTGGTCGCCCAGCATCCGGCTGGCCGACTCGGTACGCCAGAAGACGTGGCGTCGCTCGTGGCCTGGCTATGCGGCCCGGAGTCGTCGTTCGTGACCGGTGCCGTCTACACCGTCGATGGCGGCTTCACGGCCTGACCCGGCGCCGGCTGTCCGCTGGGTGGTCAGTCGAAGCGGATGACGCTGCGCGCACCGTCCGAGCCGTCCAGTTCCGTCAGGCCCCGGTTCACCTCGGACAGGTCGATGACCTCGGAAATCAACTCATCGAGCTTGAGCTGCCCGCGCAGGTACATGTCGCAATAGAGCGGGATGTCCAGGCGGAAGTTGCCTGAGCCCATCCGGCTGCCCTGGACGCGCTTCTCCGTAGCCATGAAGATGACCGGCGACAGCCGCGCGATGTCGTCCGGCCGGGCGACCCCGACCACCGTCGTCGTGCCGCGTACGCCGGTCATCGCGAACGCTTGTTCAACGGTCGACCCACGTCCGACGATCTCGAACGCGTGATCGACGCCACCGCCGGTCAGGGCGAGCACGGAGCCGACCGGGGCGGCCTGCGAGGCGTCGACGATGTCGGTTGCGCCAAACTGGCGGGCGCGCTCCAGCTTGGCTGGGTTGAGGTCGACGGCGATGACCCGCGACGCGCCTACGAGCCGGGCAGCCTGGACGGCGTTAAGCCCCACTCCCCCGCAGCCGATTACCGCGACGGTCTCGCCAGCGGCGACCCGCGCCCGGTTGCGCACCGCCCCTACTCCGGTGAGGACGGCACAGCCGAGCAGCGCGGCCTTATCCAGCGGCATCTCACTGGGCAGCCGCACGACGGCCCGCTCGGACACCAGCATGTGCGTCGCGAAGCCGCCGAGCCCGACGAACGCGTGGATCTCCTTCCCGTCTCGCGACAGGCGAGACGGGCCGCCCACCCGGGCGACGCCCTTGTCCACGCAGTGCTGGGTCAGGCCGCGCAGGCACCAGAGGCAAACTCCGCAGTAGGCCGATGCGCTCCCCACAACATGGTCGCCTGGTTGCACGCTGCGCACGTCGGCACCGATCCGCACGACGACGCCGGAGGCCTCGTGACCCAGGATCAGCGGCAGGGGCCGGTCCTGGGCACCGACGTGTGCGCTGCGGTCGGAATGGCAGATGCCGGACGCGACGACGCGCATGAGCACCTCGTCCGGACCGACGTCTGATATGTCGACGTCTTGCTCGACCAGCGGTGTGTCGAACTTCTCCAGGACGGCGGCACGCATCAGGTCTTCTCCTCCGGTCGGGTGCAGCGCCGTTGACGCTGACACGATCGATATAATAGCTTAGTTTCATTACCATAGATTAGGGGCCACCGATGACGCCGTCACCTGACCTGTACAGCCGTCCCGAGGTCTTCGTCGGCGGGCGCTGGGTACCGTCCGCCGACGGTAGCGAGCACAAGGTTGTGAATCCCGCGAGCGGTGAGGTACTCGGCAGCGTGGTTCTCGCCGGGGTCGCTGACGTCGACGCCGCGGTCGCGGCAGCGCGCGCCAGCTTCGACGCCGGTGTGTGGGCCGACCGCAGCCCGAGCGAGCGGGCCACGGTCTTGCGGGCGGCCGCCGACTACATCGAGGATCTCGGGGACGCAGCCGTGGACCTGCTGACCCGCGAGCTGGGCTGCCCGCGCTGGTTCGCGCAGCGGGCGCATGTCCCGAACCCGATCCGGCACCTGCGTTACTACGCCGGACTGATCGACGCCGAGCAGACCGACGAGCCGCGCACCGACGGCACGAACCACAGCCTCGTAGTGCGGGAACCGGTCGGCGTGGTCGGTGCGATCACTCCGTGGAACGGACCGCTGAGCACGCCCGCGTTGAAGGCGGCCCCGGCCCTGGCGGCCGGCTGCTCGGTCGTGCTCAAGCCGCCGCCGGAGACGCCGCTCACGGCCTACCTGCTCGCGGACGCGCTCGCCGCGGCGGGCCTGCCCGAAGGCGTACTCAGCATCGTCCCGGCTGATCGGGAGGTCGGTGAGCACCTGGTCCGGCACCGCGACGTGGACAAGATCGCGTTCACCGGCAGCACCGCCGCCGGCCGACGGATCATGGCGCTGTGCGCCGAGCGGATCGCGCGGGTGACCCTCGAGCTCGGCGGCAAGTCGGCGGCCATCATGCTTGATGACGCCGACCCAGAGCACTTTGTCCGCTCGCTGCTGCCGATGGCGATGATGGTGAACGGCCAGGCCTGCATCGCGCAGACGCGGGTGCTCGTCCCACGGGCGCGGCACACCGAGGTCGGCGACGCGCTCGCCGCGGCCTTCGCCGCCCTGCCGGTGGGCGACCCGTTCGACCCGCAGACCCAGATCGGCCCGCTCGTGAGCGAGCGGCAGCGCCAGCGGGTCGAAGGCTACCTGTCGTTGGCCGCGCAGGAGGGCGCCCGAGTCGTCGGCGGCGGACGGCCGGACCATCTTGGCGGCGGCTACTATGTCTGCCCGGCCCTGCTAACCGGGGTCGACAACGCGATGCGGGTCGCGCAGGAGGAGATCTTCGGCCCGGTCGTGGCCCTTATCCCTTACGACGACGAGGCCGAAGCTGTGCGCATTGCGAACAACTCGATCTACGGCCTGTCCGGGTCGGTATGGTCGGCCGACCGCGATCGGGCGCTCGCCGTCGCCCGCCGCATCCGTACCGGGATGGTGAGCCTGAATGGCGCGCCGCAAGCCTTCGGCACGCCGTTCGGCGGTTACAAGCAGTCCGGCATCGGCCGGGAGATGGGGCCGGAGGGCCTGGCCAGCTACCGGGAGCTGAAGTCGATCGCGCTGGGCGCGTAGGCGTGAGTCAGCTGGCAGGCAGTTCTTGCGTCGTCACCGGGGCAGGCCAGGGCATGGGGCGCGCGATCGCGGTGGAATTCGCCAGACGCGGCGCGGCTGTGGCCGTGGTGGATATCAATGAGACTACTGGCAGCGAGACTGCGGAACTCGTCCGCGCCGAGGGAGCGAAAGCGGAGTTCATCCGCACCGACCTCACGCAGCCGATCCAGATCGCTCAGATGATCGACGCGGCTGTCGACCAGTTCGGCGGCCTGGACGTTCTGGTGAACAACGCCGGCGTCATCGATACCGCTTTCGCGGAGAACCCGACGATCGAGACGCTCGAGGAGAGGGTCTGGGACCTCGTGTTCGGCATCAACCTCAAGGCAATGTGGCTCGCTACGAAGTTCGCCGCCCCGCACCTGCGCCGCTCCACCCGGGGCCCGGCGATCGTCAACGCCGCATCGGTCAGCGGCGTCACCGGCTATCCAGGGTCACCGGCCTACGTCGCGTCCAAGGGCGGCGTCATCCAGCTCACCAAGGCGACAGCGGTGGAGCTGGCGCCCGACGTCCGGTGCAACTGCTTCTGCCCGGGCAGCATCGATACGCCGATGGCCGCCGAGTTCATCGCGACCGCAGCGGACAAGGAGGCGATCGGTAAGTTCATGACCGCCTCACACCTGATCCCGCGGCAGGGCCGACCGGAGGAGGTGGCCAAACTGGTCTGCTTCCTGGCCTCTGACGACGCGTCGTTCATCACCGGCGCGTCGGTGCTGATCGACGGCGGGTCGCTCGCCTGGCGCGGCAGCCGCTAGTCAGCCGGCGCCGCCCGCTGCGGTCGGCGTCAGTCGCGGAACAGCCGAGCGGCCGCGGCGACGATCCCGGCGGCTGCGTCAGCCGCGGCCGGGACCGGACCGGTGAAGCGCAAGAAGCCATGCACAAGTGCCGGGAAGTCGAGCAACTCGACGGGTAGCCCGGCGGCCCGCAACGCCGCCGCGTACGCCACGCCCTCGTCGTAGAGCGGGTCATGACCGGCCACGGCGATGACCGCTGGCGGGAGGCTGCGCAGGTCCGGCGCGCGCAGTGGCGCCAGCCGGGGCGAGGCGCGCTCGGCGGCCACGGGGGCGTAGTGGTCGAAGAACCAGGTCATCTCGGCCGGACCCAGAACCAGGCCGGCATTGCGCAAGTACGATGGCCGCGTGGTGTCGGAGTCGAGCACCGGATAGACGAGCAGCTGGCCGCAGATGCCGATTGACGGCACGTCGTGCACCTGCTGGGCACAGACCGCGGCGAGGTTGCCGCCCGCGCTGTCTCCGGCGACGACCACCTGGCGGCCGTCCCCGATGCACTGCACGGCGGTTAGCGCATCCTCGACGGCCGCTGGGAATCGATGCTCCGGGGCGAGGCGATAATCGACGCTGTGGACCTCGCAGCCCAGGCCGTCGGCCAGCATCCGGCAGAAGCCGTCGGANNCTCGGTGCGAAGCCGATGCGGCGCGTACCGTCGCGTGCGGAGCCCACCCGGCAGGGCGATGTCCGCGACGTCGGACATGTCCGGGCCGGGCGCGCACAGACGATCTCCGCCGCAGACCCGCTCGCGCAACTCGTCCGGCCTGAGCGCGGTCAGCGGCGGCAGCGCGGCCGCACGCGCCGCCTCGAGCAACATCGCCAACCCGGGGTCGAGGCCCGGGAAACGGGAGCGCAGGGCTTCGCCCGCAGGAGCGGACGTCATGACGTCTCCTGGAACGCCGGGCGGACCTGCTCGCGGAACATCGTCAGCGTCTGCAAGAGCCGCTCGTGCGGCAGGTCGTACCACTGCATCCGGAGCACGACATAGGTGATGCCCTGGTCGGCCAGCGCCCGCAGTGCCGCGACGGCACCCGGCGGGTCGGTGAACAGGTAGGACTGGTCGGCCGTTTCCGCCGCGTCGGCGTCGGACTGCAGGTGCCGGTAGCTGGGTGTGCGATCCGGGGTGTTGAACTCGGCGTACTTGCGGGTGAGCGCCGAGCGCGCCGCGACGCCGGTCGACCGCGCCCGCTCCGGATCCTCGTCCAGGACGAGTTCCCGGCGCACGACGAGATCGCTGGCCTGGCCGCGGCCGGCCAGCTCCCGCTCTTCGCGGTAGTGGCCGAGCAGTACCTGCAGTCGTTCGGGGGTGACATGCGGCGGGATGATCCATGCATCGCCGAGTCGCGCCGCGCGACGCGCACCGGTGCGGTGCGGTCCGGCGCCGATCCAGATGGGCGGGCCCCCTGGCTGTACTGGCGGGAGGCTGATCTGCTGCTCGTCCAGGGTGAAGTACTTGCCGTGATAGCTGGTCGGCCGACCCGTCCACAGCTGGCGGACGAGCTCGACGCTCTCCTCGAAGCGGCCGACCCGCTGGTCCATCCCGACTCCGAAAGCGGCGAACTCGTTCTCCCGGTATCCCATGCCGAAGCCGGCGACGGCCCGGCCCCCAGTCAGGTGGTCGAGCGTGGCGAACTCCTCAGCCACCCCGACCGGGTGGCGAAGCGGCAGGATGAACATGTTCGTCCCGAGCCGCATGTCCCCCGCGTCCGCCGCGAGCGCGGAAAGAAGTGGCAGTGGCTGCAGGGTCGGCATGTTGCCCAAGTAGTGCTGCAGCACCCAGACCGAATCGATGCCGGACTTCGCGGCCGCTCGTACCTGCTCACGCAACTGCACGATCCGGTCGGCCGGCACGGTGCCCGGCGCAAAGTCGTTCATGATGGCCAGACCGAACTTCACGATGCGCCTCCGGGAGCCGCTATTCATGCTATTCATTCATATGAGTTTCGAGTAGAATACCGCGTGTGGACGAAACTCGCACGCCCGACGTTGACGCGGTAGTTGTCGGGGCCGGTTTCGCCGGCCTGTACATGCTCTACCGGCTGCGGAACGCGGACTTTACCGTCCGCGTCTTCGAGGCGGGGGACGGTGTCGGCGGCACGTGGTACTGGAACCGGTACCCGGGCGCGCGCTGCGACGTCGAGAGCATGGAGTACTCCTACTCCTTCTCCGAGGAGCTGCAGCAGGAGTGGGAGTGGACGGAACGGTACGCCACCCAGCCAGAGATCCTGCGCTACCTCAACCACGTCGCCGACCGCTTCGATCTGCGTCCTGACATCCAACTGCAGACCCCTGTGGTCTGCGCCGATTACGACGAGGGCAGCGCGCTGTGGACCGTCGGGCTGGGCGACGGATCGACCGTCACCGCCCGGTTCGTGATCATGGCGACCGGCTGCCTCTCCCAGGCCC
Organism: Actinomycetota bacterium; assembly: GCA_003136255.1. Taxonomy (GTDB): domain Bacteria; phylum Actinomycetota; class Actinomycetes; order Streptosporangiales; family Streptosporangiaceae; genus Palsa-504. The sequence goes on along the minus strand of PLDT01000289.1, from coordinate 27,324 downwards.
GGGTGCCATCGTTCCCGGGCCTGGAGGCCTACCGCGGGCGGACGTACCACACTGGCGACTGGCCAGCCGACGGGGTCGACGTCAGCGGGCTGCGCGTCGGCATCATCGGCACCGGCTCGTCCGGCGTCCAGGTCATACCCCTAGTCGCGCAGGAGGCGGCCGCGACGGTCGTCTTCCAGCGAACGCCCAACTTCACGATGCCGGCTCGCAACGCGCCGCTCACCGTCGAGAAAATCGCCGCGATCAAGGCGGACTACGCCAAGCTGCGAGAGCAGGCGCGCTGGAGCGGCAATGGCACGCTGCGGGTGAACTACGACGAGCCCGCGGCGACCGCCCCGCCCGAGCTCATCCAGCAGCGCTACGAGGCAGGCTGGGCGTTCGGCGGCAACGACATCGTGGGTAGCTTCAACGATCTGACGACCGAACAGATGTCGAACGATACGCTCGCCGGATTCCTCCGCGGCAAGATCCGCCAGATCGTCCGCGACAGCCAGACCTCCCAGACCCTGACGGCGCAGGACTACCCGGTCGGCGCGAAGCGGATGTGTCTCGGCACCGACTACTACGAGACGTTCAACCGCGAGAACGTGCGGCTCGTCGACCTGCGCGGCGAGCCGATCAAGGACTTCACGCCGCAAGGGATCCGCACCTCGGCGGCGGAGTACCCGCTGGAAGCGGTCATCTTCGCCACGGGCTTCGACGCCATGACCGGGGCGATCTTGCGCGTCGATATCCACGGCCGCGGCGGGCGTTCGCTGCGCGACGACTGGGCCGGCGGCCCGCATACGTACCTGGGCCTGGCCAGCGCCGGTTTCCCCAACCTCTTCTTCATCACCGGACCGGGCAGCCCGTCGGTGCTGAGCAACGTCGTCGTCTCGATCGAACAGCACGTCGAATGGATTGGCGAACACATCGAGTACCTGCGCAAGCGCGATCTGGCGAGTACCGAGCCGGAAGTTGAGGCACAGGAGCAGTGGGTTGCGCATGTCAATGACACCGCGGCCCGGACACTGATGATGAAGGCGGCGTCGTGGTACCTGGGCGCGAACGTTCCCGGGAAGCCGCGCGTGTTCATGCCGTATCTCGGCGGGGTCGGCAACTATCGCCGCATCTGCGATGAGGTCACCGCCGCGGACTACCGCGGCTTCGCCACCGGGTAGTGGCTGCGACTACTTCCAGTCGACGACGTCGTCCATTCTNNCCTGGGCCCGCTTGGGGTCCTGCCGCTCGATGGCGCGCGCGATCGCTTCGTGGTGCGTAATGACCTGCGCCCGTTCGTCCGCGGGATACAGCACCTCGGTGACGCGGACGGACCAGATGGCATAGATGGAGTCAGCGGCGAGAGCGAGAACCGGGTTGCCTGATGCCTTGCCGACGGCGCTATGGAACCCGCTGGTCGCCGACACGTACCGCTGCTCGTCATTCCCGTCCTGGCTCGGTGCCAGCGACTCACGGACGAGTCGGCCGGCCTCTTCCCCTGGCTGCTCGGCCGCCTTGCGGGCCAGCACGACTTCGTACTCCAGCCGCGCTTCCAGTAGCTGCCGGTAGGTGGCGCCAAGCGGCTGCAGGTGCAAGGTCATCATCTGGCCGAAGTTGCCTGGGTCGTGTGGCGCGACGACCGGGCCGCCGCGGGGGCCCGGCTTCAGCGTGACTAGTCCGTTGACCTCGAGGATGCGCAGTGCCTCACGCACCGAACCGCGGCCCGCCCCGAAGCGCTCCACCATGGTGCTCTCGGGCGGCAGCATCGAACCGGGCCCCAGCCGGTTGCGCCGGATGTCCTGCAAGATTTGACGTGCAACCGATTCGGCAACCTTCTCGGTGCGCTGCGCCACGTCCACTCCTATGGTTGTGCCCCGGTTCAGCCATACGAGGGCGAGATGTTCCATATCATAGGTAACAAAGTCGGCATGACTCCACGCCGCGGTAGTCACTCATAGTCGCCGTTCGGGTCCGTTGGGCTGCTGCTGGCCGCTCTCCGGCGTCCCCGCCCCCACCACTGCTCTTATTGCTGCAAGGGTTTGGCCAGGGCGTACGCCTGCCGGGTCGCGGCGACCAGCCGCCGGGGGGCGAACGCGTCGCCGAGCAGGTGTACATCGGGCCGTTGCCCGGCCAGTTCCTGATAGAGCCGGGCGTCGGCCTCACCGCCGCAGGCGAGCACGACCGAGTCGAAGCCGGTGAGCTCCTCCGTCCGCCGCGAGTAGACGTTGGCCACCCGCACCGCGCCGGGCCTGACCGCGACGACCTGCTCGAGGAAGCGGAAGGTCACGCCCCGCTTGAACAGCCGGGCCAGGATGCCGCCGACCATGTACCGGTCCAGCAGCGGGGCGGGTCCAGCGGTCGCGTAGATCAGCGTGACGTCGTGGCCGCGCGCGCTGAGATGGTCGGCCACGCTGAGCGGCGGCAGGTGGTCGTCCTGGGCCACGACGAGCACCCGCCGGCCCGCGCCTTTGTCAGGATGGCCGGCTCGGCGATGTACGCCCGGGCCATGCCCACCACGTCGGCGTGGCCGTCGGCCAAGACCCGCTCGACGAACAGAGCCGAACGGTAGTTGCCGGCCGTCTCGGCGCCGTAGCCGTGCGGTTCGAAGCCGGGCACGATGCGGTTGCGGACCCGGCCGCGTACGGCATCGACCCAGCCGCGCCGTCCGCCGCCCGGGCGCGCCAGTACGCGATGTTGCGCGGCGTCGGCCGGCGAACCCAGGTCTGGCGTTGACCAGCCGTCGACGCTGGTCATGACGGCCCGATGATGCCCCGTCCGGATAGGCCGTCCAGTTCGGCCGGGGTCAGCTGGAGCATCTCCGTAAGCACGGTCCTGGTGTGCTCGCCGATTTCCGGCACGCCGTCGTAGCTCGGCCCCGCGGACGAGGCCAGGTGAAGCACGGGCCCGGGCATCAGCACCGAGCCCAGCACGTCGCTGCCGGTGAGCTCGACCAGCGTGCGGTCGCGGAAGTGCGGGTCGGCCACGATGTCGCGCGCGTCGTTCACCGCCGCGGAAACGACCTCGAACTCATCTAGGATCTTCAGGACCTCGGCCCGGGGCCGGGCCGCCACCCAGCTGCTGACCAGGTGCTGAATGGCGTCGTTGTTGGCCATCCGCGCCGGGTTCGTGGCGAACCTCGGGTCGTCGCTGAGCTCGGGCTGGCCCATCGCCTGGAACAGCCGCCTGGCGATGACCTCGTTGGACGCGGCGATCGACAGCCAGGCACCGTCGGCGGCCTGGTAGATGCCGCGCGGCGACGCCGACCCGGTGCCGTTGCCGACCCGGCCCTGCACCTCCCCCAGGCCGGTGTACTTGAGGATCATGTCGCCCACGATGAACATCAGCGGCTCGTACAGGGCCACGTCGATGACCTCACCACGCCCGGTCCGCTCGCGCTGGTAGAGCGCCATCGCGGTGCCCATCGCCGCGGCGATGCCGGCGATGGAGTCAGCGAACCCGAAGGGCGGCGACGTCGGGGGCTTATCTGGCCATCCGTTGACGAAGGCGAACCCGCTGGCGGTCTCCGCGACGGTGCCGAAACCCGGCCGTTCCCGGTACGGGCCGGTCTGGCCCCAGCCGGAGACCCTGGTCAGGATCAGGCCCGGGTTGTCCACGGCGAGCACGTCATAGCCGAGGCCCCACTTCTCGAGCCGGCCCGGCCGGAACGACTCCAGGACGACGTCGACCGTGGCCGCCAGGCGCCGGACAAGATCCCGCCCGTCCGGCTCGCGCAGGTCGATCCCGACGGACCGCTTGCCCGCGTTGAGCCGGGAAAACCCTAGCGACAAGCCGTCCTTCTGCGGCGTCCAGTTCCGCGCGTAGTCGCCCGCNNGTCGGCGCCGCGTACATCGTGCCGAGCTCGAGAACCGAAAGCCCGGCCAGCGGACCGCTCGCCGCCGCGTTCACCATGCCGTGTTCACCCGTGCCTCCTACTTGCGCTGGTCGAACCGGCGGCCAAGGAGCTCCGAGACGATGCGGATGCGCTGCATCGACGGCGTTCCGCCGGCCAGCGCCCAGCCGTGCGCGTCCCGGTGCAGCCGCTCGATCCCGTACTCCTCGGTGTATCCGTTGCCACCATGGAGCTGCATGGCCAGGTCCGAGACTCGCTTGGCCATCTCGTTGGCGGTGCACTTGGCCAGCGAGACCTCGAGCGGGTCGGGCAGCCCGGTGCCCGCCGTCCTGGCGGCCCGGTACACCAGCAGCCGGGCCGCTTCCACCTGCATGACCATGTCCGCCAGGGTCATCTGCACGCTCTGGAACTCGATGAGCTGCTTGCCGAACTGAGTGCGCTCCTGGACATAAGAGATCGTCCGGTCCAGCGCGGCCTGGCCGATGGCCAGGCTCATGGTGGAATTGCCGAGCCGCTCGAGGGAGAACGCCTTGAACAGGGTCGCGAACCCGGCCCCCGCTCCGACGACGAGGTTCTCAGCCGGAACCACGACGTCGTCGAACCTGACATCGGCGGACGGGATGCCACGGAAACCCATGAGCCGCTCGCGCGCGCCGAAGCTGACGCCCGGGCGGTCGGCTTCCACGATCAGGGCCCCGATGCCCTTGGCGCCGGGCTCGTCGTTCAGCCGCGCATAGACCAGGTAGGCGTCGGCCTCGCTGCCGTTGGTGGTCCACCGCTTTCCGCCGTTGACGGTGTAATTGCCGTCGGCGTACTTCGCCCGCGTGGTCAGGTCGGTCGCCGCCGAGCCCGCGTCTGGCTCAGAGATCGCCAGCCCGATGGAAATGTCCCCGGAGATGACGCGCGGGAGGAAGCGCTGCTGCAGTTCCTCGGAGGCGATCAGCGACAGCACCCGGGCCGGGCCGGTGTTGGCCTCGAACACCTGGAAGGCGGCTGGCCGGCATTCCTTCGCCAGCTCCTCGATGACGATCAGAGCATCGATCAGGGGGGCGCCGGCGCCTCCGAGATGCTCGGGCAGGCAGATCCCGAGTAGCCCTTGCGCGCCGAGATAGCGCCGCTCCTCCAGCGGGAACGCCTGCCGGTCGGCGTCCCAGCCCGCCGCCAGCGGACCGTACCGGCGGCGGGCTATGTCCGCCGCGACGGCCGCCAGCTGCGTGGCGTGGTCGTCGTCGGTTTCGGCAGTCACAGAGCCACCGGCCTCTCCTGAATTTATTATATTAATACTAAGGATCTTGCCTTTCGTCAAGCTGCAACCGCGGTCGCGGCCTTCCGCCCGTGCTGGCAGTCTGCTTCGCCGGGGCCACCCGGCTTCCGTTGGCGGCGCGAGAGGGTTACCATAAACATGATAATGATAGGGAGCCATATGAGCCAAGCGGTAATAGTAGACGCGGTGCGGTCGCCCATGGGCCGGGCCAGGCCAGGCGGGGCCCTGTCCAGCGTGCACCCGGTCGACCTGCTCGCCCAGGTGCTGACGGCGCTCGTGACGCGCAGCCAGCTTGATCCGGGCCGGGTGGACGACGTGCTGGTGGGCTGCGTCGGGCAGGCGGGCGAGCAGTCGGCGACGCCAGGCCGGATGGCCTGGCTGGCCGCGGGCTTTCCCGACCACGTGCCGTCGGTGACCATCGAGCGCAAGTGCGGGTCCGGACAGCAGGCGGTGGACTTCGCCGTGCAGGGCATCGTGGCCGGAGCCTACGACATCGTCATCGCGGCGGGCGTGGAATCGATGAGCCGGGTGCCGATGGGTTCGGCGCGGATGGGCGCCGACCCGTTCGGGGCCGGCGTGCACGCGAGGTACGGGGACCTCGTGCCGCAGGGCGTGTCCGCGGAGCTGGTCGCCGACAAGTTCGGGTTGTCCCGGGAAGAGCTGGACGCCTACAGCGCGCAGTCCCATGCGCGCGCGGCGCGGGCAAGCGGCGAGGGCGAGTTCGACGCGGAGATCGTGCCCGTGCTGCGGCCGGACGGCACGGTGGTCAGCCGCGATGAGACCATCCGTCCGGACACCACGGCCGAACGGCTGGGTGGCCTGAAGCCTGTGTTCGGCACCGGGGAGATGCGTGAGCGCTTCCCGCACCTGGCCTGGAAGGTGACCGCCGGCAATTCCTCGCAGATCACCGACGGCGCCGCCGCACTACTCCTGATGAGCGAGGAACGCGCGGATCAGCTCGGCCTGCACGCGCGGGCCTGCGTGGTCGCGTCGGCAGTCTGCGGGGACGACCCGCTGCTGATGCTTACCGGCCCGATCCCAGCCACGCGGCGAGTGCTTGACCGCGCCAGGATGACCATTGGCGATATCGATGCCATCGAGGTGAACGAGGCCTTCGCGTCCGTACCGCTGGCCTGGCTGCGCGAGTTCGATGCCGATCCGGCGGCCGTCAATCCGCGCGGTGGCGCGATCGCCCTCGGACACCCGCTCGGGGCGTCCGGCGTCCGACTGCTGACGACGATGCTCGGCCAGCTGGACGCCACCGGCGGACGGTTCGGCCTGCAGACGATGTGCGAGGCGGGCGGAATGGCCAACGCCATGATCGTCGAACGGCTCGGTTGATTGACAGTATAATCATAAGCAGAAATTGTGCCGTAGCCGAACCCGGCTGCGGGGGCACGACCCGGCAAGGAGCGCGATAGTGGATCTGGCCGAACGCTCGACGCTAGTGACCGGCGGCGCCTCAGGTCTCGGGCGCGCCACCGCCGAGGCGCTGGTGAGCCGGGGCGCGTTTGTCACCATCGTCGACCTGCCGACGTCCAGCGGCCAGGAGGTCGCGGACAAGCTTGGTCCACGGGCCAGGTTCGCTGCCGCCGACGTGACGTCCACCGGGCAGATGAACGAGGCGCTGGACCTGGCCAATGGACTCGGGCCGCTGCGAGCGGTGGTGCACTGCGCAGGTCGCGGCGCTCGCGTCCGGGTGATCGAGAAGGACGGCGAGCCAGGGTCGCTTGAGGCCTACGAGGAAATCATCAAGCTGAACCTGATCGGCAGCTTCAACGTGCTGCGGCTCGCCGCGGTCCGGATGGCGCGCGCCGAGCCGATCGAGTCCGAACGGGGCGTATGCGTGCTCACGGCGTCGGTGGCTGCCTGGGAGGGACAGATCGGGCAGATCCCTTACGCCTCGTCGAAGGCCGGCATAGTCGGCATGACGCTCGTCGCCGCGCGCGATCTGGCTAGTAAGTTGATCCGGGTCGCGACGATCGCTCCTGGCGTGATGGACACCCCGATCCTGGATCGCATCCGCCCCGACGTCAAGGAGGCGCTGGAGGCTTCGGTGCCCCATCCCCGGCGCCTGGGCCGGCCGGAAGAGTTCGCCGACCTGGCGCTGGCTATCATCGGCAACCCGTATCTCAACGGCGAGACGATCCGGCTGGACGGCGCGATCCGGATGGCGCCACGATGACGAGCCCGGGGCCGGCCAAGGACATCGTGCTCGTCGGCGTCGCCGACGGCGTCATGACGATCACGCTCAACCGGCCGGGCGTGCGCAACGCGATCAACGAGGCGATGGCGAACGCGATCGGAGCGGCGCTCGACGAGCTCGACCGCCGATCCGACCTAGTGGCGGGCGTGCTCGCCGGGAACGGCCCGGCGTTCTGCTCGGGCATGGACCTCAAGGCCTTCCTGGCCGGGGAGCGGCCGGTCGTGGCTGACCGGGGCTTCGCCGGGCTCGCCCAGCGAGGCAGCGATAAGCCGCTGATCGCGGCGGTGGAGGGATTCGCAGTGGCGGGCGGTTTCGAAGTGGTCCTGGCCTGCGACCTGGTCGTGGCCGGGCGGTCCGCGGTGTTCGCGCTGCCCGAGGTCAAGCGCGGCCTCGTCGCCGCGGGCGGCGGCCTGATGCGCCTTCCGCAGCGCATCGGGTTCCAATGGGCCATGGAGTTCGCCCTCACCGGCGACAATCTGACCGCAACGCGGGCCGCCGAGATCGGATTGGTGAATCGGCTGGTCGACGACGGCGCAGCGCGCGACGAGGCGGTGGCACTGGCGAAGAAAATCGCGGCCAACGGGCCGCTGGCCGTCAGGGCGACCAAGCAGATTCTGAGTCGCGGGCTCGATTGGCCCGCCGGTGAGTTTTTCGGTCGCCAATCGGCTTACTCAGAGCCGGTGCGCTCGAGCGCTGACGCACGGGAGGGAGCATCGGCCTTCGCCGAGAAGCGCTCACCCCAATGGCGAGGAGAATGACCGGGCCGTGGATCGGCATGCGGCCCGGCGGCGCTGGATAAGCTGATCAAGGGGTGACCGCGGGCGCGTCGGCCGGCTTCTTCATGATCATTCCGGTGCGGTGGCACAGATGGACAAGCTGGTCGTTCTGGTTGTAACCGCGGTGCTCGAACCAGACGATGCCTGCCTCCGGACGGGTCTTCGACTCACGCTTGCGTAGGATGGTCGACTCCGCGCGCAGCGTATCCCCATGGAACACCGGATTCGGGAAGGTCATCTTCTCGTACCCCAGGTTTCCGATGGTCGTGCGGAATGTGAGGTCTGGCACGATCATCCCGCCGATGAGGGCCGCGGTGAAAAGGCTGTTCACCAGGCGTCGCCCCTGCGGGAGATTGGCCTTGGCGTACTCCTCGTCCAGGTGGATCGGCGCCACGTTCATCGTCAACGACGTGAACAGCACGTTGTCCATCTCGGTGACCGTCCTGGTGAAGGGGTGCGTGAACTGCGCACCATCCTCCATTTCCTCGAAATAAAGTCCGCGCATAGCAGCTCTCCTCTCACAGCTCCGCTTTCACAGACCGCCATGCAAGTCGGCTAGCGCGTCCGTACGTTGGAGCCATTCACGCGCCTTGTCGGCGTGCGCCTTGTCGATGTGGATGTCGCCGTACATCACGGCCCCTTCGCCATGCGCTGCCGCTTCGGCATAGGCTTTGAGCAGACCGCGATAGAAGTCAATGTCCGCCGCCGGCGGGGTGTAGACCTGGTTGACTACCGGAACGTGAGTCGGGTGAAGCACGATCTGCCCTCGGAAACCCATCTTCCTGCTGTCGACCGAGAATGCCTCAAGCCCGTCCAGGTCACGGATGCGTTCCCAGAGGGCCGTCAGCGGATGTACGCCTGCCGCTCGCGCCGCTAGCAGGATGCGGCTGCGGTGATAGCGGGATTCGGTGCCCTGCGGTGTCCATTCGTACCCGACGGCACGAGCGATATCGGCGTGCTCCGCGGTAGGCCCGATCAGCGCCCCGACCCGAGGAGACGCCCGGCCGATCTCCTCGCAGTGCTGGATGCCCTCGATGGTCTCCATCGGCAGGATGTACTCGATCCCGGTCACCTTGTTGCGGTGCTCGAAATAGTCGACAAGCGCATCGTATTTGTGCACGTCGATCGCGCTGCCCACCTTCGGCGCGAACACCCCGGTGAGGCCGGGCACGACCACGGCCGAAAGGTCGTCGCCGGTCGCGCCGGTGTCAAGCGCGTTCGGCCGGACGAACAGGCCGACCTTAGGATGCGAACTTGAGATGCGCCGGATGGCTTCGGCGATGCCCTGGCGCGCGTTTTCTTTCTCCGCCTCGGGCACGGAGTCCTCGAGGTCGAGGCACAGGCAGTCGGCGCCGGCCGCGACGCCCTTGTCAAACCACGCCGGCTTATGACCCGGAACCGTGAGCACGGTGCGGTATGGCTTCATGGGCAGGGCCCACCTCCCTTGATCAGCTGGCTATTCATGAAGCTCGAACTTCGGCGGCCGCTTCTGGAGGAAGGCATTGGCCCCCTCCACCATGTCGTCGCTTCCGATCGCCTGGATGAGCATGCCAAGACCGTTCGTGAAGGAGTCGCGGGCGCTGTTCCACCAGATGTTGGAGCTGACCTTCGCGATCTCCAGGTAGCGGGGGCTGAGCGCGGTGATCTCCGCGCACCAACTCCGCACCTGCTCGTCAAGCTCGTCATCGTCGACGACCTTGTTCACCAGTCCCATGTCCAGCGCCTGCTCGGCGGTGTAGCGGCGGCACAAGAAGCTGAGTTCCTTCGCGCGCTTCTCGCCGATCTGCACCGACATCACGTTCGTGGCCCCGGTCACCGGCGCGCTGCCGACCCGAGGGCCGGTTTGGCCGAACGTCGCCGAGCGCGCGGCGATGGCCAGGTCGCACGCGACCACAAGCTCGTTGCCGCCGCCCGCGGCGGCGCCGTTGACGGCGGCGATGACCGGCCGCGGGCAGGAGCGGATCGCGTCGAACATGCGCAGCGAGGCCGCGTACAGGCCGCGCAGGCCTCCGGGGGTCGGCGCGCCCAACGTCGACAACGACCCGCCGGCGCAGAAGCTTCGCTGCACGCCGGTGATGACCACGGACCGGAAGGTGTTCGCCCCCTGCAAGGCGTCGACGATCAGGCCGGCCATCTCGGCATCGTAGGCATTGCGGCGGCGCGGCCGGTTCAACCGGATCCACAGGGCGTCACCCTGAGTCTCGACCAGGATGGCCGGGGATGTATCGGCATCGGGCACGAACCGATGATAATGGTATGCATCGTTCTAGGTCAATGATCAGCCTGACGCGGCGGCGCCCGCTCCCCGGCACTGGCCGGCACCCCCGGACCGGCGAGCATTAGGCATTGCTATCTGAGGCCGGGCCCATATGATATGAATGATAGGCATGAATATGCGATCCGCTAGTACCGGGAGCCCCGTGTGATCGAGATGATGAGCGCGGACGACGAGCGGGAAATCCGCATGTCGCTGCGCCAGGTGCTGTCGAAGTTTCCTGACGAGTACTGGATGCGGCACGACCTGGACCACGAGTTCCCGTGGGACTTCCACCAGGCCATGGCGCAGGCCGGCTGGCTCGGCATGTGCATCCCGGAGAAGTACGGCGGCGGCGGCGCCGGCGTCCAGCAGGCGGCGTTGCTGCTTGAGGAGGTCACCGGCAGCGGCGGGGCGCTCAACGCGGGGACCACCGTCCAGGTCCCTTTGTTCGGCCTCGAGCCGATCGTCAAGTACGGCACGGAAGAGCAGCGCGAGCGCTTCCTGCGGCCGGCGGCCGAGGGCAACCTGCAGGTGTCCTTCGGCATCACCGAACCGGACGCGGGCACGGACACGACCAGCATCACCACCTTTGCCGAGAAAGTGCCCGGCGGCTACCTGGTCAACGGCCAGAAGGTCTTCATCTCACGGGCCGAGCAGGCCGAGCGCCTGCTGCTGATCACCCGCACGGCGGCACGTTCAGCCGGGGCGAAGACGACCGACGGCATGACTTTGTTCTTCCCGGCGATGGATCCGGCGCACATCAGGGTTCAGCCGATACCGAAGCTCGGCCGCAACGCGATCTCGACGAACACGCTGTTCATCGACAACCTGTTCATTCCGGACGAGGACCGGATCGGCGAGGAGGGCCGCGGCTTCAAGTACCTCCTCGCGGGGCTGAACGCCGAGCGCATCATCGTTGCCGGAGGCTGTCTCGGCATGGGGCGGGTAGCGCTGCGCCGGGTGGTGGAGTACGCCAAGCAGCGCCACGTCTTCGGCCGCCCGATCGGCATGAACCAGGGCGTCCAGTTCCCGCTGGCCGAGTCGCTGGCCAAGCTCGACGCGGTGGAGTTGCTCATCCGCAAGGCGGCCTGGCTGTACGACAACGACATGCCCTGCGCCAAGGAGGCCAACGAGGCGAAACTGCTGGCGTCGACCTGGGCCTTCGAGGCGACCGACCGCGCCATGCAGTTCCACGGCGGCTACGGCTACACGAACGAGTACCACGTCGAGCGCTACTGGCGCGAGGCGCGCGTTCAGCGCATCGCCCCGATCTCCAACGAGCTCATCCTCGCCTACCTGGCCGAGAAGGTTCTCGGACTGCCGCGCTCGTACTAGGCCGATGGGAATGGACACGATGACGCGCGAATATAAGGATCTGCATCCGGCCTTCGCCGACCCGGGTGACTGGAGCCTGGCCACGGTGCTGCGGCGCCACGCGGCCGAGCGGCCGACCGCGACGTGCCTGATCACGCCCGAGGAGGGCGGACAGTGGACCTACGCCCAGGTGCTGGCCGACGCCGAGCGGGTCGCCACCGGGTGGCACGAGGCCGGCGCGGTCGCGGGTGATCGCGTGCTGATCATGGCGGCCAACTCGTCCCGGTTTGTGCGCAGCTGGCTCGGGACCGCGATCGGCGGGTTCGTGGAGGTCCCGATCAACACGGCCTACGAGGGCGAATTTCTGCGGCACCAGATCGTGACCGTCCAGCCGCGGTGGGCGGTCATCGACGATGTCTTCGCCGACCGGTTCGTGGCGGTCGAACCGTCCGCGCGTCAGATCGAGAAGTTCTGGATCATCGACACCGGTTCGGCCGAGGCGGCTATCGAGCTGCTCCGCGCGAACGGCTGGCAGGCGTCGCGCTGGGACGAACTGGTGCAGGGCACGCTCACCCGGTCGTGGCCCGATCCGGATCCGACCAGCTTGGCCTCGATCTTCTTCACGTCCGGTACCACCGGCCCGTCCAAGGGCGTGGCGATGCCGCACGCCCAGATGTACTTCTTCGGCCAGGAGGTCATGTCCCTGACCCGGTTGACGCCCGACGATACCTACCTGACCTGCACGCCGCTGTTCCATGGCAACGCGCAGTTCATGGCGGCGTACCCGGCGTTCGTCGCGGGCGCGGCCGTCGTGGTGCGGTCGAAGTTCAGCGCCAGCCGCTGGGTCGACCATCTGCGCGCGAACAACGTGACGGTCACCAACCTGATCGGCGTGATGATGGATTTCGTCTGGAAGGCCACCCCCAGGCCGGACGACACCGACAACTCGCTGCGCTGCGTATACGCCGCACCGACCGCGTCGTCGGTGTTGAAGCAGTTCATGGCCCGTTTCGATATCGAGGCGTTCGTCGACGCCTTCGGGCTCACCGAGACGTGCGCGCCCATCCTCTCGCCGTACGGCGAGATCCGGCCGCCCGGCGCGGCCGGCCTGGTCGCCTCGGACTGGTTCGAGATCAGGCTGGTGGACCCGGAGACCGACCGCGAGGTGCCGACGGGAGAGATCGGCGAACTCGTCGTGCGGTACAAGCACCCGTGGACGTGCAGCCTCGGCTACTACGGCATGCCGGAGAAGACCGTCAAGGCGTGGCGCAATCTGTGGTTCCACACCGGCGATGCGCTGCGACGCGACGAGGACGGCTGGTATTACTTCGTCGACCGGTACAAGGACGCGCTGCGCCGGCGCGGTGAGAACATCAGCTCCTATGAGGTCGAGCAGGCCCTGCTTGGCCACGCGGCGGTGACGGAATGCGCGGTCATCGGCGTGCCGGCCGACGTCGATGCCGGCGAGGACGAGGTGCTGGCCGTGGTGGTAGCCAGCGGGCCGCTCAGCGCGGACGAGCTCTGGGATTTCTGCCAAGGCAAGATCCCGGGCTTCGCGATTCCGCGTTTCGTGCGGTTTGTCGACGCCCTGCCGAAGACACCCTCGGAAAAGGTGCGCAAGGCGGTGCTGCGCGATAGCGGAATCACCGCTGACACCCACGACCGGATGTCAGCCGCCGACCGCTGATATCACGCCAGCCCATCTCCCGGCCGACACGCCGACCCATGCGCAGAGCCAGACTGCCCGGCTGCGCGATCACCGATCTGAGATGATCACAGCTCAGATGCCCGTTTCCTGCCTCGCGGGCAGCCTCCAAGCCAGACCCTCGGAATGACGTATCATTATCATTGTTGCCGGAAAGCGGGCTCCCGGGCCTTCCGGTGCCAACGAGAGGATTGACCGGTATGGCAAACGAGTCCCACGGGCCGAAGACGGCAATGATCGTGGCGCGGCGTATTGTCCGCGACATCGACCGGCTGTCACTCGGGGCCGGCGACAAGCTTCCCCCCGAACGCGTCATGCTCGAGGAATATCAGGTCGGCCGCGGGACGCTACGTGAGTCGCTCCGATTTCTGGAGCTCCAGGGCATCATTTCGCTGAAGCCAGGCCCGGGCGGTGGGCCGGTCGTCGAACGGCCCGAGGCCACCAGCCTGGCGACGTCGCTCATGTTGCTGCTGCAATTCGCCGACGCACCATACCGCGTGGTCGCGGAGGCGCGCGTCGCGCTGGAACCGACGATGGCGAGGCTCGCGGCGGAGCGGATGACGGCTGAATCTCTTGCTGAACTGTCAGACACGGTCAAAGCGATGGAAGCGGGCCTCGATGACCAGGCCACGTTCCTGGAAGCAAATAAAAGATTTCACGACATTATTGCCTGGTCTTCTGGCAACGCACTTTTCGGCTATCTGGTAGATGCGCTCGCCGATATCCTTGACGGCACCATGCTGGGCATCGACTATCCCGCACACCGCAGGACGGCAATACTGCGCGCGCATCGCGGCATCCTTGATGCCTTGGAGCGGAAAGACCCCGGTGCGGCTGAGGAGGCTATGGCCAAGCACATCGGAGAGTACGAGCGCTATGCCGAGAGGAAATTCCCCGACGTCCTGGGCCGGCGGGTGGTGTGGAACTTTTAGGCAGCAGGATCGGGGGGACGGTCGTCCGGGGGAAGCGGGGAGGAGCCGGGGAACCGGAGGCGGCGACGGCGGGACGACTGGCGGGGCGCGGCTTCACGGGCGGAGGGCTGGCGGGGGGCAGGGATGGGGACGGGGACGGGCCAGCAGGCTTCGGCCCAGACGGTGCGGCCGGGGTGGGCGTCGGCGTAGCCCCAGCGACTGGTGCAGGCGGCGACCATGGCTAGGCCGCGGCCGCCCTCGGCCATCAGGTCGAGGGACCCGGCGACCGGGAGGGACGGGCCGCCCTCGTCGGTGACCGCGATCCGGGCGACACCGGGCCCGGGCAGGTCGACCTCGACAATGAATATGCCGCCGTTCCCCGAGCCGCCGTGCGCGATGGCGTTCGCGCACAGTTCGGACACGCAGGTCATGAGGACTTCGCGAGCCGGGCAGCCGGCCAGCAGTTCGGCCACGAACCTGCGCGCTTCGGGCACTGACGCGGGTATGCCGCGGAACGTACGGACCCGGGGACGCGTCGATTGGACGGGACCTGCGGACCCGAAGGAACCCACGTGTAGCACCGGGTAGGCACCAGTCACTGTAGGTCACCCCCTGACATCTGACTCCTACCCTGTGTGACGCGCAACTGGGCAAAACGGTTCACCCGGGCTTTTCCGGACAGTCGCGGTCAGACCACGGTGACCACGGGCAGGTAATAGAAACGCCTGGCCTGATCGATGTTTCGTACCTTTTGCCCCTTCCGTGTCATCGGGGCCGGAGGGACACTATGGGGAACGGAAAACGGTGAAGGAGGAGGACATGGCCGTCGAGGGCACGCGGGGGCTCAAGCGTTCACTGTCGGTCTGGGCCGCGATCGGCCTGTCGGTCGCGCTCATGGCCCCGAGCATGGCCGCGAACATCAACCCGCAGGCCAGCGCCCAGACCGCGGGCCGCGCGGTGCCGCTGACCTTCCTCATCGCCGCCGTCGGCGTGCTGCTCGTGGCCTACTCCTTCGTCCGGCTGACTCAGTACTTCCACCACTCCGGCTCGGCCTACGCGTTCGTCGGCGCGACGCTCGGTCCGCGGGCCGGGGTGGTCGCGGGCTGGGGCTTGCTCGGCACCTACACGTTCTACGCGGTGGTCACCGCGAGCGCGGCCGGCATCTTCGGCACCGCGTTCCTGCAGGAGGTCGGGGCCTGGCCGAACCCGCCGACCTGGGCGCCGTGGATCCTGATCTCGGTCGTGCTGGCGCTGGTGCTGCTGCTGGCCGTGATCCCGGCCCGGCGTGGCGCGAGCGTGCTGCTGAGCGTCGAGGGCACCACGGTGGCGCTGATCCTGATCGTCACCGCGGTGGTCCTGGTCCGGCTGCTGGCCGGGAACGCGCCGGGCCACGAGCACTTCACCCTGAGCGTGTTCCAGCCGACGCCGGGCACGGGCGTCTCCGCGATATTCCTGGGCGTGGTGTTCGGCTTCTTGTCCTTCGCCGGGTTCGAGGCGGCGGCCACCCTGGGCGAGGAGGCCAAGCGCCCAACCCGCGACATCCCGCGCGCGATCCTCGGCGTCGCGGTATTCGGCGGCGTCTACTTCGTAGTCGTGACCGCGGTCGAGATGATGGGCTTCGGCACGAGCAAGGCCGACGTCACCAACTTCGGCAACTCGCCGTCGCTGCTGGGCGACCTGGGCGCCTCCTACGTCGGGCACTGGGTCGGCGACGTGATCACGCTCGGCACCACGGTCAGCGCGTTCGGCTGCTGCCTGGCCTCCACGGTCGGGGCGGCGCGGCTGATGTACGCGCTGTCGCGGGACACCGCCGGGGCGCGCGGGGTCGGCGCGGGCTCGCGCTGGGGGACGCCGGCCAACGCGACCCTGGTGATCACCGCCATGTCGGCCCTGATCATCATCATCTACACGGCGGCCTTCCACGCCACCGCGTTCGACAGCTTTCTGTGGTCGGGCACCATCGGCACGCTGATCCTGCTGGTCGTCTACGTGCTGGCCTCGATCGGCTGCATCATGCTGGTGTTCGTCCGGCGGAAGCTGGCGGTGCCGATGTGGCAGGTCATCATTCCGGTCGCGGGCCTGGTGGTGCTCGGCTACACGCTGTACCGGAACGTATGGCCGTACCCGACCGGTGACGGCAGGTGGTTCCCGATTACGGCGGGCGTCTGGCTGGCNNGGCGAGGCCGCCGAGGTGCCGGCCCAGGTCGAGGCATCCTGACCGAGCCAAAGGGGTACAGCCCCGGAGGCGGGAGGAGAAACACAGCGTGCCGGAACTGCTCGGCTGCGTCGCGGAACAGGCCCTGGTCGACCATCACTGTCACGGGGTGCTGGTCCGCGACGCGGACCAGGCCACGCTGGAGTCGATGCTGAACGAGGGCGCGACCAGTACTAGCCAACACTGGCCGGGCGGCTCGATGTTCGACTCGCAGGCCGGATTCGCGTTCCGCCGCTTGTGNNGCGCTGTGTGTGGACACCGGCTTCACCCCGGAGCCGCTCACCTCCCCGGCCGAGCTCGGCGGGCTGGCGGGCGCGACCGCGCATGAGATCGTCCGGCTCGAGCGGGTGGCCGAGGACGTGGTCGCGGCCGGGATCGGCGCGGCCGGTTTCGCCGACGCGGTACGTTCCGCGCTTACCGCCCGCACGGCGTCCGCGGTCGGGGTGGTGGGGGTCAAGTCCATCGCCGCCTACCGGACCGGGCTGGACCTGAACCCTGAGCGGCCGTCCGACGCCGAGGTGACGGCGGCCGCCGGGCGCTGGCTGGCGGCCCAGACGGACCCGCCCCGGATCGCCGACGAGACGCTGCAGCGGTTCCTCATCTGGTGCGGCGTGGACCTGGGGCTGCCGGTGCAGTTCCATGTGGGCTACGGAGACAGCGACGTCGACCTGCATCGCTGCAACCCGCTGCTGCTCACCCCGCTGCTGCGGGCGATCCAGCCGGCCGGGACCCCGGTCATGCTGCTGCACAACTACCCCTACCACCGCGAGGCCGGCTACCTGGCCCAGGTCTTCCCGCACGTGTACGTCGACGCGGGCCTGGCCACGCACAACCTGGGCCGCCGCGCTCCCGCCCTGCTGGCCGAGGCGCTGGAGCTCGCGCCGTTCGGCAAATTCCTGTACTCCTCGGACGCGTTCGGGCTGCCAGAGCTGTACTACCTGGCGGCGGCGCTGTTCCGGACCGCCCTGTCGGGCTTGCTCACCGCGGGGCTGGAGGAAGACCATTATTCCGAACGGACCGTGGTGCGCCTGACCCGGATGCTCTGCGCCGACAACGCCAAGCGCGCCTACCGGCTCGCCAATCAGATGTAAGAGTCAGATGTGATGGTCAGATGAAGGTCATCTCGGTCAACGTCGGCCAGCCGCGGGACAACCCGTGGAAGACGATGAAGCTCACCGGCATTGACAAGCGGCCGGTGGCGGGCCCGGTCATGGTCAAGGCGCCCCGGGCCAAGGGCATGGGCCTGGTCGGGCTGGCCGGGGACCGCGTCTACGACGTGCGCAACCACGGCGGGCCCGACCTGGCGGTCTACGCCTACGCCCGGGAGGATCTGGACTTCTGGGCGGCCGAGCTCGGCCGGCCGCTGCCGAACGGGGTGTTCGGCGAGAACCTCACCACCGAGGGCGCCGACGTCAACGGCGCGCTGATCGGCGAGCGCTGGCGGATCGGCCAGGCCGTGGTCCTGGAGGCGTCCCTGCCGCGGGTCCCGTGCGGGACGTTCCAGGGCTGGCTGGCACTGGCCGGCTGGATCAAGCGGTTCACGCTGGCCGCCCGGCCCGGCACGTACTTGCGGGTGATCGAGCCGGGCCCGATCCAGGCCGGGGACGAGATCGAGATCGTGCACCGGCCCGATCACGACGTCACCGTGGCGCTGACCTTCCGGGCTCTGACCATAGAACCGGAGTTGCTGCCGCGGCTGCTCGCCGCGGACGCGCTGCCCCGGGACATCAAGGAGCTGGCGCGGCGGCGGATCGCGTAAGGCGCAGCGCCTCGGCCAGCAGGGTTGGCGCGGGCTGGCTGGCGTCGAGCCAGTGGACGCGGGGGTCGCGCCGGAACCAGGACTCCTGGCGCCGGGCGAACCGGCGGGTGGCCTTGACGGTCTCGTCGCGGGCTTCGGCCAGGGTCAGCTCGCCGTCCAGGTGGCGCAGCATCTGCTGGTAGCCCAGGGCGCGGCCGGCCGTCTTGCCGTCCCGCAGGCCCTCGTGCACGAGAACCCTCACTTCGGCTTCGAAGCCCGCGTGCCACATGCGGTCGACCCGGGCCGCGATCCGCTCGTCGACCTGCGGGCGGGGCAAGGTGAGGCCGAGCTGGACGGCGGGGCGGCCTTGATCGTAGGTGGGCATGCTGGCGGTGAACGGGCGGCCGGTGATCTCGATCACCTCGAGGGCCCGCACGATCCGGCGGCCGTTGGTGGGCAGGATGGCGCCGGCCGCGGCGGGGTCGAGCCCGGCCAGCCGGGCGTGCAGCACCGCGGCGCCCACCCCGGCGAGCTCGGCCTCGAGGCGGCTGCGGGTCACCCCGTCCGTTCGGGGGAAATCCAGATCGTCCAGAGCCGCACGGATGTACAGTCCTGAGCCGCCTACGAGCACCGGGATCCGGCCGCGGGCGATGATGTCGTCGATCGCGGCGCGGGCCAGCTTCTGGTAGTCGGCCACGTTGGCGGTGCGGGTCACCGGCCAGATGTCAAGCAGGTGGTGCGGTATACCCTGCCGGGCGGCCGCGGGCTCCTTGGCCGTGCCGATGTCCATACCCTGGTAGAGCTGCATCGAATCGGCGTTCACGACCTCGCCGCTGAGCGCGCGGGCCAGCGCGACGGCCAGCCCCGACTTGCCGGTGGCGGTCGCCCCGACCACGGCGATGACGTGCGTGCCCATGCCCATTAGTGTGCCCGGCGCCAGCTGGCCACGACGTAGCTCACCTCGAACGGAGCGCCGGCGTAGCGCAGCTCGGCGTGGAAGGCGTCCTGGCCCGCGGCGCCGGCCAGGACCTGCCAGGCGGCGCGCCCGGCGATGTGCAGCGGGCGATCCTGGCCGGGGTCGAGCGCGGCGAGCGCGGCGGGGTCGGCGGCAGCCAGGGCGGCGGCCACCTGGTCGTCGTAGCGGTCGGCTTCGGGATCGGCGGCGTCCGGGGCGGCGCGGGCCCGGCGGGAGGGCCCGTCGCCCATGGCCAGCAGCGCAACCCGGGGCGCGAGCGCGGCCAGCTTCTCCCCCAGCTGCAGGCACTCGGCGGGCAGCGCGTCCGAGGCGATCCCCCACCACACGGCCCGCGGCGCGCTGGTCCGCGGGTCGGCGCGGGAGAGCAGCCACTTCCCGATGGTCAGGGAGAGCGGCAGGGCGGGGGCGTCCTGGCTGCCCCGACCGATGGTAAACGGGACGCCGAAGTCGTGCAGGCGGCCCGGCGTGTCCGGGGGGTACTCGGCTGTGCGTCCGGCGCCGCCCGCGACCACGATCAGGTCCGGGCGTCCGGTCAGGAGGGCGGCGACGGCCTGGTGACACACCGCCCGCAGCCGGTCGACCTCTGCGTCGTCGGGACCGGGGGCGCCGGTGGCCTCGGGGATCAGGAGCGGCGGATGCGGGCAGACGGCGGCCGCGATCAGCATCCCAGCAGGCACATGGTCAGCGGTTCCTGGTCAACGGTGCCTAGTTATCCGGCGGCGGTAGGCGATGCCACCCAGACCAGCCACGATCGCCAAGCCACCGACCACCGCGAGCCCGGCGTCCTGGAATCCGGCCGTCCCGCCACCGCCGGTGACCGGCGCACCATTGGGGACCGGGGTGTACGAGGGGCTGGGCGATGGACTGGCTGAGGGACTCTGACTCGCGCTGGACGACGTCGACGGCCTGGCCGAGGAGCTCGCGCTCGCGCTCGAGCTCGCGGAGGCGGACGTACTGGCGCTCGCCGACGCACCGGCGCTCGCGCTGGCCGAGGTACTGGCAGTCGCGGTGGAGGTCGCGGTGGAGGTCGCGCTGGAGGTCGCGCTGGAGCTGGCGCTCGGCGAGCCGCTGAATACCGTCACAGGGGTGCCGCTCGAGGTGCAGGCCGAGAGCGCGACGCAGGCGATCATGGTCGTCAGGCCCCAGCCGACGGCTGTGTACCGGACCCGATGCGACGTCCACGCGATGGCTGTGCGCACCCTCATCGAACCTCCTCATGCTCTCGGCAATGACCATTTCCCGGTCGCCGCCCGCAGAAACCGGCGCCGGAAGAGCAAACGCGTGGCCGGCCTTTGGTCGCTGACCGCGCCGGCCGGAGAACGAACCGGACATAAAGACCGGCGGCCATAACGCGGTAAGCGCGTCCGGCCGGACAAACAGCCAATGGCGTGCTCACCACCGGAATATTAGGCTACTTGAGTAGAAAGGGCGCGGAGCCGGCGGGGAGGGAGGTCGCATTGGCGGGTGCGAGGTGGCCGCGGATAGCCGGGTTTCGCGTCGTGTCCTCGTGGCCCGAGGGCGGATACGCGCGCCCGCCTCGGTCGATCGGCCCCTGGGCGCGGATGGCCGGCGTCCTCGGGGTCCTGCTCATCCTGGCCGGGACCGGTACCGTGGGCGTGGTGTTCCTGTCTCAGCGGCACGCCCCGCAGCCATCCGCCGGGGCGGCGGGGGCCATCGCACCGGCCGGTCACGGGCCCTGGCTGCGGCGCTCCGTGCCGGTGTCCGTCGATATCCCAGCCATCGGCGTGACCTCGAACCTCCTGCACCTGGGACTCAACGCCGACGGCACGATCCAGGTACCGTCGCTGGTCACGAGCGCGGGCGAGGCCGCGTGGTACAAATACTCGGCCACGCCGGGCCAGATCGGCGCGTCGGTTATCGAGGGTCACGTCGATAGCTATCAGGGGCCGGCGGTTTTCTTCCGCCTCGGGGCCCTGCATCCGGGCGACACCATCGACGTGACGCTCGCCGACGGGATGACGGCCATTTTCCGGGTCACCGGCGTGCGTCAGTACCTCAAATCCGATTTCCCGACGAGAGCCATTTACGGCGCGACCGACTATGCCGCCCTGCGGCTGATAACGTGCGGTGGCGTTTTCGACTATGCCACCGGGCATTACCTCGGTTCCACTGTTGTATTCGCGTCCCTGACCACCTCCCGGCCGACCAGCAGGCTATGATCTGGCGGACGCCACAGTGGTAGCGGTCGCGGGAGAGGGGCTAGTCAATGCGGTCGGGCATGACCGCCGCGGTGGTCCTCGCGGCTTCCATGATGGTCCCGGCCGCGGCGGCGTACGCGGCAAGTACGCCGACCGGGAACGACGTGTCGTATCCGCAATGCGGCCAGCCGCTCCCCTCCGGCCAGGCGTTCGGCATCGTGGCCGTGAACGAGGGCGTGGCCAATACGACAAACCCGTGCCTGACCACGGAAATCACCTGGGCCCAGGCTTCGTCGGGTACGACCAGCCAGCCGCGGGTGTCGCTGTACGTCAACACGGCCAACCCGGGCAATCACGGGGTCACCGACTGGCCGGCCACCAATAACAATCCCCTGGGCGGCGAGCCGGTCAGCGACCCGTACGGCACCTGCACGGGCGCGAACAATCCGGCGTGCGCCTGGCAGTACGGATGGAACCTGGCCGAACTGGACGCGCAGACCCGCGGCGTGCCGAACCCGGGCCGCTACCGGTGGTGGCTAGACGTCGAGACGATCAACTCGTGGGAGTCCAGCAGCGCGAACAACCGCGCCGACCTCGAAGGCATGGTCTCCTACTTCCGGCGTATCGGCGCCAACGTGGGCATCTATTCCACGCCCAAACAATGGGACCCGATCGTGGGGACCGTCCGCGCGACCAGCCCGCTGTACCGCCTGCCGGACTGGATCCCGGGCGCCACAACGCTGTCGCGGGCCAAGAAGAACTGCGGCCTGGCCCCGCTGACCGGCGGGGGAACCGTGACCGCGGTCCAGTGGAGCATGAAACCGGTGAACCGTGACCTGGCCTGCCGTGCTCCGTCGCCCCGCTGACTCAGGTGGTCGCGGCGGCCTGCTGGAGCAGGTGCCATAGTTCCTCGACGTCGGGGCGTTCGGTGCGTTCGGCTCCGATCGAGACCCGGACCGACCAGGTGCCGTCGAGCAGCGACGGGGTGACCAGGGCCGCGCCGGAGCGGTTGATCGAGTCCGCCCAGGCGAGCGTGTGCGCGTTCAGCGCGTCGGCGTCTAGCACAGCACCGGTGTCCGAGACGAGGCCTACTGGTTCGTGCCGGAGCACGACGGTCTGCAGGGTGACCGGGGCCAGGACCCGCCAGCCGGGCGTGGCTGAGACCTGCCCGGCGAACCAGCGGGCGTGCTCCAGGTCCCGGCGCAGCCGGGCCCGGATGGCTTCGGCTCCGTCCAGGCGCAGGTGAAACCATAGCTTGAGGGCACGGAAGCGCCGGCCGAGCGGGATGCCCCAGTCCTTGTACTGGGTCACCTCACCGTCAACGGCCGACCGCAGATAGGACGGGTTGGTGGACATGACCCGGATCAGGTGGGCGGGGTCGGCCACGTACAGCAGCGAGCAGTCCAGCACCGTGCCCAGCCACTTGTGCGGGTTCCAGGACAGCGAGTCCGCGCCTTCCACGCCGTCGATCAGCCAGCGCATCTCCGGGAGCAGCAGCGCCGAGCCCGCCATCGCCGCGTCGACGTGCACCCACATCCCGTACCGGCGGGCCAGCGGGACGATCTGCGCGAGCGGGTCCACGGCCGTGGTGCCGGTCGTGCCGACGTTGACCACGACGGCGGCCGGACGGCGGCCGGCGGCCACGTCCTCCTCGAGGATTTTGGCTAGAGCCTGCGGGCGCATGGCGTACGTGACCGGGTCGACGTCGGCGAAGCGCAGGTTGTCGCGGCCGAAGCCGGCCAGGGCCACCGCCTTCGCGATCGAGGAGTGCGCGTGCTCGGTGGTGTAGACGGTCAGCGGGGCGCTTTCGGCCTGCATCCCGCCGCGGGCCTCGGAATAGTTCGTCGCGCGCTCGCGCGCGGCGAGCAGGGCGACGAGGCACGCACTGGAGGCGGTGTCCTGGATGACGCCCTTCCACGACTCGGGCAACGCGGTCAGTTCGCGCAGCCACTCAACCACGACCTCCTCGACCTCGGTCAGCGCGGGAGCGGACTGCCAGGTGATCCCGAGCGCTCCGAGCCCCGAGGTGGCCAGGTCGCCCAGCACGGAGGCGAGGGACGCGTTGGACGGGAACCAGCCGAAGTAGCGCGGGTGCTGAACCTGGGTCACGCCCGGGACCACGACGGCGTCCAGATCGGCCAGCACCCGGCTGAACGGCTCGGCCTCCTCCGGAGCCCGGGCCGACAGCTTCCCCGCTACCTCACCGGGTCCAACCTGCGCCTGAACCGGCAGCTGCGGAATCCGGGTCCGGTAGTCCGCAATCCAGTCGATCAGCTCATGACCAGCTGCCCGGAACTCCTCAGGCTCCATAGCGCACCTTCGCTTCCTACTATCACCTAGCCCGGCGCGCAGCCTACCGGAGCGGGCTATGCCGGGTGATGCTGCGCTGCGGGCCGGCTGTCCGGGGTCCGGTATTCAGTTGACTGCGTGGCAGACCGGGACCATGCTGGCGGCTGTGGCCGGGACCGGTCCTGGGGCATCTGGAACATCCCGGAGGCCCAGGTGGGCATGCTGCCCGCCGACCTGGCGGGCCGGGACAGCATCGAGCTGGGCTGCGGCACCGGGTACGTGTCGGCGTGGCTGGCCCGCCGCGGCGCGCGGCCGGTCGGCCTGGACAACTCCGCGGCACAGCTGGCCACCGCCCGCCAGTTGCAGGACCGGTTCGGGCTGCGGTACCCGCTGATCCACGCCAGCGCCGAGCAGGCACCGTTGGCCGACGCCCGTTTCGACCTGGCCATCTCGGAGTACGGCGCCAGCATCTGGTGCGATCCCTACGCCTGGATCCCCGAGGCGGCCAGGCTGCTGCGCCCCGGCGGTCAGCTGATCTTCCTGGTGAACTCGTCGCTGCTTATGCTGGCCGTGCCCGACGAAGACGGCCAGCCCGCGACGGACCGGCTGCTGCGGCCCTACTTCGCCATGCGCCGGTTCGAATGGCCGGACGACGAGTCGGTCGAGTTCCACCTGGGGCATGGCGAGATGATGCGGCTGCTGCGCGGCTGCGGGCTAGAGGTCGAGGACCTGCTCGAACTCCAGCCTGGCCCGGACGCGACCACCAGGTACCCGCACGTCACCCTGGAGTGGGCCCGGCGGTGGCCGTGCGAGGAAGTCTGGAAGGCCCGCAAGGCGTGAGCCGCGGCCAGCGGGACGGGTGAGGTATACCGGGAGCTACGTTATGACGGCCTGGCCTCCGCCGTCGACGTCGAGGACGGTCAGGCAGCCGCCGCCGGATACCGCGACCTCCCAGTACTGACCCACCTCAGCGCTGGGTGAGAACTCCGCACCCGGACTGATCGTCGACTGCCACGACACGTTACCGGCGGAGTCGATCGAGCCGACCGCCACGCTCACCGAGCTGTTGTTGACAAAGGTGTACTCCACCGAGGCGCCGGAGGAGGAACGCAGGGAGCCGATGGCCGCGCAGGAGTCCCGACCCGCGCCACTAACGCTGACGCTGGGTACCGCGGGCTGCGTCGGCTTGGGCGTCGGTTTCTTGGTCGGCTTGGGGCTGGGTTTCGGCGAGGATTTCGGGGTGGACCTGGTCGACGACGGGACGGATCCCGGTGCCGTCGTCTGCGTCTGCGTGACCGGGTTCTGGGTCGTCGGATGCGCGCTGGGCCGCTTGGACGACGCGGCTGAGGAACGCGGCGAGGACTTGNNGACGGTGACGGCTGAGAGCTCGCGGTCTGAGCGGACGTCGATGTGCCGGGCAGCGCGGCGGCCGCGGCGGCAGGCTCGTTCCCCTGGGACGCGGACGGATGGCTGGAGCCGCTCAGGGCCAGCCCGGTCGCGGCGGAACCGATCAGGATCACCGCAGCCGCAGTCCCGAGCACCCGAGGATGCGCCAGCCGGCGTCGCGGCCTGCCCGGGAGGGCTGCGACCGGCGGCGGGATGACCGCCGCCGGTGGTTCGGCCTCTGACGTGACGTCGGTGGCGGCCGCCGGATCGATCGCCGCGGCAGGCTCGCGAGCAGCGGTCTCGGCCTCGGCGGGTGCCCGCTCGGTCTCCGGGGTGATGGTGTCGGCTTCCGGGGCCATGGTGTCGGCTTCCGGAACCGCAGCTTCGAGGTCCCGGGGTCCCGTTTCGGCCTCCGGGATGGCCAATTCGGCCTCCGCGGGCCCGGCTTCGGCCGCCGGGGCTGCCGCTTCGGGGGCCGGGGGTACGGCCTCGGCCTCCGCGGGCACGGCCTGGGCGTGGGGAACGATGGGGACCGGGTCCCCGGTAATGGTCGCGAGGCCGGTGGGCGGCTCCTCGGGCTCGATCGTCAGCGGCAGTTGCTCGGCGACCGCCGGGGCGGGAGCGTCCGGGAACGCGTTGATGATGGGGTCGGGCAGCCAGCCGGTCATCGGCTGGACGGCTTCCGCCTCGGCCAGCAGTTCGGTGGCCGAAGGCCGCTGGCTGGGATCCTTGGCCAGGCACCGCGCGATCATCGGGCGGACGCCGTCGGGCACGTCGTCCAGGTGCGGGTTGGCGTAGACGATCCGGTAGACCATCGCGGCGGTCGACCCGGTCCCGAAGGGCGGCTTACCGGTCGCGGCGAAGGCCAGGACCGCGCCCAGGCTGAAGATGTCGGTGGGCGGGCCNNGCGGCGTGGATCGCGGCCAGGCTTTCGGCCAGTCCGGCGGCCAGCGCCAGCACCGAGTCGAGGGGCAGCGGCCCGTGGTCGTGGATGGCCTCCAGCAGCGACGGCCCGGGGACGTAGGCGGTGGCCAACCAGGGTTCCGGGGCATCGACGTCCGCGTCCACCAGCATGGCCGTGAACAGGCCGCTGACCTTTCGCGCCGCGGCGACCTCCCGCCGGAACCGGATCCGGAAGTCCGGATCAGCGGCGAGGTGGCTGTGGATGACCTTCACCGCGACGGGCCTGCCACCCGCCGAGCGGCCTAGGTAGACCCGGCCCATGCCGCCGTCACCCAGCTGCCCGACCAGCCGGTACGGTCCGATGAGCCGGGGTTCCCCGGGTCGGAGCTCCCGCAACACGCCAATCCCCACCCAACGTCAGTAATAACGCATCTGGCGCTTATCTAGCCAATCGTGAGCTTAACGATCTTCTGCTTAATGCGCGACGCCNNTAAAGCGCCTGAACCCGGTGGATCACCGTGGTCATGAGCTTGACCGAGGGCTCGTCGTTGGTGCCGCTGGCATCGGACAGGTCGTAGACGTTCGTGCCGGCCACGACGTACAGGTAAAGGAGGTAGAACGGAGTTTGGAGAAAACGGCTAAACGTGACGCCCTGGGTGACCAGGAAAGCCTGATGGCCGGCGACGGTGGTCTTCGCCACCGAGGCAGTATTCACCGTGGCCGGGCCGAACCCGGACGTGGTGTTGAAGGACACGCAGGCGGCGTACTTCGCCCGGGCCTGGTTGTAGAACGTGGTAGCCGACGCGGTGGTGGCGAACTGGAGCACGTACTCGTCACCGAGGAGAATGGTGCTGGGGTAAGCCGACCGCCAATTCGGGTTGGAGTACCTCACCACCGCCCCGGCCGTGTCCCCGAAGTCTGAGACGAAAACGCCGCCCTCGAAGGTCCCGCAGCTCATGCGGGGCACGTGGTCCTTGGACCGGGTCGACTGCAGCTTGCGCCCGGAGTTGTAGGACTCCAGGAACGTATAGCCCGCCCCAAAGTCCGCGGGCGGCAGCATGGCGCTCTGCAGTTTCACCCCGGTGACCTGTGGCGGCGGTGCGGGCTTGTGCCTAAGCGGTTGCGCTGCCGCCGAGCCCGCCGCGGCGAGCGACAGAGCCGCGGCAGCGGCGACTACGGTGACCAGCCTGAACTTCATTTACCCCTCCCCAGGAGCGTGAGTCGCCAGCCTCCCGGCCCGGGCATAACGACCTAAACGCATTAGACTATTGATAACACAGGGAAATGCGGACGCAAAGGTCACTTTTTCGTGACGTTTGCGCGGCGGGCGGGACCATGCTGGCGGCCGTGGCCGAGACCGGCGATCATGGGCCGCGCAACCGCGCGGCCTGGGACC
>PLDT01000086.1:0-3395 GCA_003136255.1 Actinomycetota bacterium | reverse complement strand
CCGGGTCCCGGCCACGCGGCGGAATGGTCCCCGGCGCTCGACGCCGACGTCGCCCGGTTCGCCGGCCCCGGCCAGGCACGCGACGCCCTCATCACCGCGGCCGGAGGGGCCGGCGCGGTCCCGCCAGGCTGCCGCCTGGTGCGGCTGGCTTAACGCCAGCACTGGTAGCGAGAGGACGGTCTCGCGGTGGCTGATCTCGATGTCCACCGGGACGAGGGTCGTGGCCGTCGCGATCTGCTCGGAGGTGCCGGTGTTGCGGGCCCAGCGGGGGTGGGCACCGCCGGACACCTGGACGCGGAGGCGGTGGCCGGGTGCGAAGCGGTGGGCGGTCGCGCTCATCGGAACCNNGTGCCCTTGGCGTCCACGTCGCACAGCCGGGCGAAGACGTCGAAGTCCGGGCGGCTGCCGCGGACCCGCAGCCGGAGGCTGACCGGGCCGATGACCTCGTGCGGTTCGGCGATGACCGGGCCGGTGAAGACGAGGACGTCGTCGCGTTTCTCCAGCTTGGCGTTGTTCTTGGAGCCGAAGCCGTTGCTGTCCATCCGCGGCCCGCCGACCGAGGGGGTCGGATCGTGCGGGTCGTAGCGGAACGATGACGTGCCCTGGCCAGGTGAGCCGGCGAGGGTTCCGCCGGGGTGCAGGTGCCAGGACTGCGCGATGGCCTCTGGCGGCGGCCAGTCGGCTAGGTCACGCCACTGTCCTGGGCCGCCGGTCTCGCTGACGTGGACGCGCACGGGGGCCGGGCCGGGAACGTCCCCGGTCCCGGTCAGGTGCGCGCGCAGCCACCCGAGTGCCTCCCCGGCGATGATCGGCATGTCCTTGCTGAACCCGGAGGTGTGGTTCCACGGGCCGACGACCAGCCGCACCGAACGGCCGGCCTCACGAAGCCGCCGGTAACTGTCCAGCGTCCCGTCGAGGACGACGTCGTACCAGCCGCCGAGCAGGTGGACCGGTGGCAGCGAGCCGATGTCCGGATCGGCACGCCGCGGTCCCCAGTACCGATCGCCGGCGGCCGGGTGGGCCAGCCAGTCCTCGAGGTAGCCGACCCGTGTCCCGAAGGCCAGCTGGTACCCGGGTACCAGCGGCAGCATCCGCGTCACCTTCCTGAAGGTGAGCATCAGCCGCAGCACCGCGCCCAGGAAAGGGCGGAACCCCTTCTCCTGGGATCCCATGGCGGCCACCCCGGTCAGCGTGGCCTCCAGGGCGAAGGCGCCGCCTGGATACAGGAACCCGTAGAAGTCCTCCGCGCTGACCTGGACGACCATCGCCTTGAGTTCGGGCGGCGGGTCGTTCGCTAGCGCCCACTGGGTGAAGCCGAGGTAGCTCGCGCCTATCGTCGCCAGCGAACCGTTGAACCAGGGCTGCTCGCGCAGCCAGGCGATCGTCGCCTGGGCGTCGGCCGCTTCGCCGGTGAACGGCTCGAAGCTGCCCCCCGATCCGCCCGTCCCCCGGGTGCTTTGCAGCAGGACGTGATAGCCATGCTCGGCCAGCAGGCCCCCGTACATGAAGTCGTAGGGAAACCCGCGCCCGTAGGGGGTGCGAACGAGCAGCGTAGGGCACGGCTCGGCCGTCTGCGGGACGTACCGGTCGGCTATCTGGTGCGTCCCGTCCGGCATCGGGATCCGGATACCCCGCTCCAGCGCCACCGCGCACGCGGGCGCGGGCAGGCCCTTACGAGACCGCCGCGTGAAAAACCTCACGTGCCTGGGCAGCTCAACGGTGCGTTCCGCCACCAGCTTTTCTCTCACGTCCCGGGCCATCCCGGCTCCCTCCGCCAGCATTTCGCGTACATCGTTCGCGAATCCGAGCATACTAGATTGAGAACGGCGATCGCGAACGGGGGGCGCAGATGACGGCGGCGGAACGGCAGGCGACGGAACGGCCCGCGGCGGAACGGNNCCGCGGCGGAACGGCCCGCGGCGAGTATCTGGCTGCGCCCGGAACGGTCCGCGGCCGGCCGCCCCGCGCAGTGGAGCCGGGCCGAGATCACCCAGGTCGCGCTGCGGATCGCCGATGCCGAGGGCCTGGACGCGGTCACGATGCGGCGGGTGGCCGCCGAGCTCGGCACCGGCGCCGCGTCGCTCTACCGCTACGTCCAGACCCGCGAGGACCTGCTGGACCTGATGACCGATGCCACCGGCGCAGAGTACGAGCTCGCCCCGCCCACCGGTGACTGGCTCGCCGACCTGACCGCCTTCGGGGAGCAGGCCCGCTCCATCTTCCGCCGCCACCGCTGGCTGGCCGGGCTCACCATGACCCGCCCGGTCATCGGCCCGAACGGAACCGCCCTGATCGAGCACTTCCTCACCTTGCTGCAGGAGCATCCGGCGGGCATCGAGGCGAAGATGGAAGCGTTCGGGATGCTGAACGGGATCACCGCGGCCTTCGCGCTGCACGAGCAGGCTGACCACGGTCTGCAGGCGCGCAACCTCGCTTACCTCGGCCACGCCCTCACTTCCGGCCAGCACCCGCGCCTAGCCGCGCTCCTGACCCCGCAGGCACAGCTACCCCGCCCCGAGGACCTCGCGGGCCGCTACCCAGATCTCATCGCCCGCGTCCTGACCGGTCTGCTAAGCCCCGCCTAGCCACGTCACGGTGTCACAGGGTCCCTGGAAGGTGCCACCACGGCCGTTCGGATTAAAGAACTTGATTTTGCCGAACGGCCCGGGCGGCTTCCCGCACTGAAGGTATTCGCAGTCCGGGGTATGTGGTGAGCCGATCACGCCCGGGAAGCCGTTTTGCCGTTTCTGCGGGCATCAGCTGGCTGACCTGGCACCCGCCGAGTCGTCCTCGGAGCAGCCGGCCCGCTCGCCCCGCCCGCCGCCCACGCCCCAAGCGCCCCGCGCCGGGACCGTCCCTCAACGTCGTGGCTGCGGCACCCTGATGGTTCTTCCCATCACGCTGCCACAGCCACGCTGTTCCGCTGCTGGGATGGCTGCTCACGACGGGAGCAGGCGCCACACCAGGTGCAGCACGCGCCGTTGCGGCGTGGCTGCCGTGCGGTCACGGCGCGGCAGGCGAGCTGTCCTGGCTTGTGCGGCCGCGCGCTGCCGGGCTGCTGATCGCAGCAGGTCGTGCTGCCTGGCTTGCATCATGTCGTACTGAAGGGCTGGGTGCATCGTGGTCTCCCGGCGTTCCCGGTCTCGGGGTGACCGGCTGCCACCAGCTTGCCGAGCGCGCGAGGGGGCGGCAGTCATCCGGCTGACGCCGCCGCTGTCGGCTTGCCGACACCCGCCGCAGCGTTGCCGCTTGGCCGGGTAGCGGGGCGGGCTGACGGGTGGCGGCCGGTGCTGGGACGTGGCCGGGTTGGCCTGGCCGGGGTATAAATGTCTGGTGGTGACGTGTCCGCGGTGCGGCGCGTCCCGGGGGGATGGCGATCGGTTTTGCGCCGATTG
>PLDT01000046.1:0-21507 GCA_003136255.1 Actinomycetota bacterium | reverse complement strand
GGCGGGCGGACCACTGAAGGCAGGCGGTCCGGTAACGGCAGGCTCGGGCACGATGACGTCGCGCCGGTGGTTCGCGGGCTGGACCTCAGAGACCGGGCCCGGGACCCGCAGGTCGTAACCGGCGGGCATCTCCCGGCTCGAGAAGTCCGCCTGCGCGGCCAGCGCGCGGGACCGCGCGCCGTACAGGCTGGCTTCCCGCTCGGTGACGCCGTCCGGCAGCCAGATCAAGGCGGTCAGCCCGTGCGGCGACCGCGGTCGCAGCCGGACCCGNNGCGGGTTGTCCAGCCGCCAGTTCATCTCGGCCAGCCGGGCCTCCGGCACGCCCACCCCGCCGTCGCTGACCTCGATCAGCACGCCGCCGCTGGTCAGCTCCTCGGCGGCCACCTGCACCGAGGTGTCCTTGGAGGAGAAGATCGTGGCGTTCTCGATCACCTCGGCCAGCAGGTGCACGACGTCGGAGACCGCCTGCCCGGTGACCGCGATCCCCGGCTGGATCTTCAGGGTCACCCGGCTGTACTGCTCGATCTCCGAGACCGCGGCCCGGGCCACGTCGGCCAGCGACACCGGATCGCTCCACTTGCGGGTGCTCTCGTGCCCGGCCAGCAGGAGCAGGTTCTCGGAGTTGCGGCGCATGCGGGTGACCAGGTGGTCCATGGTGAACAGGTTGGACAGCCGCTCGGGGTTATCCTCGTTCTGCTCGAGGGAGTCGATCATGCGTACCAGGCGCTCGATCAGGGACTGGCTGCGCCGGGACAGGTTGACGAACACGGCGTTGAAGCTGTTACGCAGCATGGCCTCGTTGCTGGCCAGCCGCACCGCCTCGGAGTGGACCTGGTCGAACGCCCGGGCCACCTGGCCGATCTCGTCGCCGGACAACACGTCGATCGGCGCCACCTCCAGGCTGGTGGCGGGGTCCTGGGTCTCGCCCAGCATCCGGACCCGCTCCGGCAGTTCCACCGCGGCGATGTTGAGCGCGCCTTCGCGCAGCCTGCGCAGCGGCCCGACCAGGGACCGGGCCACGGCGACGGTGGCGATCAGGACCAGGAGCAGGATGACCGCGACCAGGATGGCGGTGAGCAGCGCGGACCGGTGCGCGTTGCTCTGCAGCGAGTGGGCCCGCGCGACGATGTTCTGGGCTACATCCAGCTCGACCTGCTGCATGCCGTCGACCGTGCCGGACTGGGCCCGGTACCACACCTGCGGCGCCTGCGACTGCTTGATGCCCAGGGCACTCGTGCCGCCGGCCAGGCTGTCGGCGCCCTGGACGAAGATCTCGATGTTCTCGGACAGCTCGTAGGACGGCGTCCCGGCCACGGTGCTGTCGTACATGCTCTGCTCGGCCGGCGTCGCTGTCGTGCTGAACGCCGTCAGGTCGATGAGCTGTCCGGACTGGGCGGTGATCAGCGCCTGCTGCTCCTGGTCGGCGAAGGCATGGTGCAGGAACGCGTTGAACAGCAGCGCGCGCTGCTGCGCCGCCTGGTCCTTGGCCAGGGCCATCGCGTTGAGCGTCTGGACGTCACTGACCAGGGAGGAGTCGGACTCGCCCTGCCCGATCTGGTCCTCCAGGGCGATCATGTCGGTAATAGGGCGGGCATAGGCGCCGATCACCGCCAGCGCGGACTGGCTGGCCTGAGCCGTGATGCGCAGGCCCGGGAGGTCCTGGATGTCGGAGATCACGGTGGCCACCCGGGCCTGGATGTTAGCCGGGTAGGAACCGCCGATCCCGGCGGCCAGCGCCTGGACCCGGGCCGCCGCGACGCCGGTGGCGCGGTACGCGCCGTTCAGGCTGCTGGTCTGGGTCAGGGGCGCGATCCCGGCGGTCTGGTCGCGCTCGGTCTCCAGCGCCTGCACCAGGTCGGCGACCTGCTGTCCGAGAATGGCGAGCTGCGACACCCGGCCGAACTCGTCCGCGCTGTCGACTGCCGACCCGACCTGCAGCCCACCGAAGACCAGGCCCATGAGCAGGGCCAGGATGATCACGGCGATCAGCCGGGTGGACACCGGCCAGTTCTGCAGGGTCAGCCTGCGCGGACCGGTGAAGTGAGGGGCCTTGGCCTCGGTGGCGTACTGGAAGTGGGGGGCCTTGGCCTCGGTGGCGTACTGGTCGGCGCCGTCGGCGCGCGGTCCGGCGCGCGCCACCCTATGGTTTCCCATCGCAGATGTCCTCGCTGGTTACGCGCTTTGTCGAGTCGCGGCACTGTCGACCCACCTGGACCAACGACCTCCGGCTGCACGAATTTGGGCTGCCGCAACTTTAAATGTGAGATGCCACAACTTTAGTGGGACGGGGTACGAGATATCTGGCGAAAAGCTCATCTAACCTTCGCGGACCGCGGCGGTGAACACGCGGCGCTGGTCGGGACCGGACGGGTCGAACACGCCGCAGGCTCCGGTCCGCATCGACGTTCTCAGCAGGCGAGATCAGGGCGCCAATCTGGCGCAACTCGGGCATCACGCCTGCGCGGGCCGCTAGCATGCTACCGGTCACCGCCGGACACACCGGCGCCTGAGTCAACAACTTGACAACCATCAAACTACCTGGATCCGGCCGGACCAGACGGCTGACCGGTGGCCCCCGTAGCGCGGGGCCGCCCCGCACGCCTCGGGACCGCGGCCTGCGCCCGGCGGCAGGCACGGCGTATTCATCGATCGGTTGCGCGGAAACGCTAATGCGAAGGTCAAATTCTTAACGGCTGAGAATAATAAGGGAGTGGCACATAGGAATGGCTATTTTCCGTTATCGATTCCTGCCCGTCGCGGTCGGGGCAGTGGTGGCGCTGGCCGCGTGCAGTTCGGCCAGCAACTCATCGTCAGCCGTGACCACGGCGGGCGGCGGCGCGGGCCTGTGCTCGAACATCCCGCCTGGCCCGATCAAGATCGCGAACATCGAGCCGCTGAGCGGCCCGACCGCGTCATCAGGGACGCTGACCGAGCTCGAGTCCAACATCGAAGTCGACTACTTCAACGCGCATGACAGCGTATGCGGGCACCAGTTCGCGCTGTCGAACTACAACGACAAGGGGGACCCGGCGACGTCGCTGAGCATCGCCCGCCAGCTCGTCTCCCAAGGCAACGTGATCATCGTCAACGACTCGTTCTCCTCCGCGCAGAACCAGATCCAGCCGTACTTTATGCAGCAGCACACGCTGGTCGTCAACGGAGACGGCGCCTACGCCCTGTTCAACGCGGCGCGGAACCCGACCGCGTACAGCACCCTCCCGTCGAACGCCGAGTACGCCCAGCTGATGGTGAACTATGCCAAGTCGCACGGCGACAACGACATCGGGATCTTGTCCGACGGCACGTCGTTCAGCGTGGAACTGGCGGCCGACGCCGAGGCGGACACCAAGGCCGCCGGGCTGACGTTCATCAAGACCATCACCTACTCGCCCACCGCCATCGACCTGACCACCCCGCTGACCGAGGCGAAGGAGGACGGGGTCCAGACGGTGTTCCCGACCGGGTTCACCGGCGTCACGGCCATGGTCGCCGGGTTCAAGCAGATCGACTGGTCACCCAAGATCATCGGCTGGGGCGGGCTGAACGACTACGGCGTCACCGCCTCCCAGGTCCCGCCGGGGACGGTCGACGGCTGCGACGTCTCCTACACGCTGGGGCAGCCGACGTCCTCCTTGCTGACCCCGGAGAACACGGCCCTGCTCCAGGCCTCCGCGGCCAAGATCGGGCTCAACCCCGAGACGTCCGGGGTCCTGACCGGCTACCTGAACCTGCTCGCGATCAAGTGGGCGATCCAGAAGGCCAACACCCTGGACGGGACCAAGCTCGCGGCCGCGCTCGCCGCCGCGAACAGCGTTCCGACGAACATTCCCGGCCTGGCCCTGAACTGGACCGCGACCCCCTCGGTGCACAACGGCTTCCCCAGCGCCGACCTGAAGGAGTGCGAGCTCAAGCAAGGCCCGTACGACATCCTGTACGCCGCCAGCTGACTCAGGGCGACAGGACAAGATTTATGCCGAACGGCCAACCCTGCGTGCCCCCGGTCCCCTTCGTGCCGCGTCACCCCGGCGCGTGCACGGGACAGCGAGACGAGCCGGAGTCGTCGTAGAAGGCCCGGCCGCAGTGCGGCGCCTGGCAGGACTTCAGGCCGAGCCAGGCGCCGGCCGCGGCCGAATCGGCCACGGCGACGGCGATGCCCGCCACGACGCTGGGATAGCTGGCCCGGGCGGCACTGGCCAGCCGGACCGTGCTCGCGGGATCCACGGTCACGACGAGCCGACCCTCGGCCAGCGTCCTGGTCAGGAGGCCCGCGGCCGCGGCGTCCTCCCGCCCGTCGCCGTGGGCGGCCAGCACGTCCCTGATCGCCCCGCGCAGCCGGAGCAGGGCCGCGTGTTCGGAGTTGGTCAGGCCGGTCTCGGCCGGCAGCAAGGCCGCCGCGTGAAGCCAGGCGGCGGCCTCCTCGCGCGTCCCCAGCAGGTCCGTATCCGGTTCCGCGCTCAGCGTGTTGGCGAACGACTGGATCAGGTGCAGCGCACCAGACGCAGGATCAGGCACTCTCCGATGGTAGTGCGCCGGCTCGCGCCGCGACGATCGCCACCGTAACCATGCTCACCGTGACCCGGCCGCCCATCGCGTCGAGCGCGGCACCGCTCCCCGCCAGCACCTCCGCCCGCTTGTCCGGCGGCAGCGGGGTGATGGCGCCGGACGAGGCCAGCTGGTCCAGCCACTCGTCCCTGGTGTAGCACCGCTCCCAGTCGAACCGCCACTGCTCCGGCTCGCCGAACCCGCCCGCCTCCCGCATCCCGTCGGCGGCCCTGGTGGTGAACAACTCCGCGGTCCGGTCGGTCTGCTGCGACCTGGCCCCGAGGTTGAACGGCGAGTCGGGCACCACCCGCCGATAGACCGCGCCCACGGCTTCGGCCACGTCCCGCGGTGGCTCGAACACGTGCCAGAACAAGGCCAGCCGGCCGCCGGGCCGCAGGACCCGGGCCGCCTGGGCCGCTCCCGCCACCGGGTCCACCCAGTGCCAGGACTGCCCGGCCACGACCGCGTCGAACGTCCGGCCGGCGCTGTCCCACGCCTCGAACGTCGCCACCTCGACCTCGATCCCGGTCCGCCGGGCGAAGTCAGCCATCCGCGCGTCGGGCTCGACCCCCAGCACCCGGCACCCGGCCGCCCGGAACTGCCGGGCGGCGATGCCGGTCCCGCAGCCGACGTCCAGGACGTCGAGCCCGGGACTGGCCGCGACGATCCGCGCCACCAAAGCGTCGGGATAGCTTGGCCGGGCCCGGTCGTAAAGCCCGGGATCGACGCCGAACGACTCGGCAACCTGCCGGTACTGGTGGATGGCTGGCACGGGGGTCACTCGAAACCGGACGTGTCGCCT
This sequence comes from Actinomycetota bacterium, assembly GCA_003136255.1. Classification (GTDB taxonomy): domain Bacteria; phylum Actinomycetota; class Actinomycetes; order Streptosporangiales; family Streptosporangiaceae; genus Palsa-504. The sequence goes on along the minus strand of PLDT01000046.1, from coordinate 16,163 downwards.
GCTCCGCGGCGCACGATCTCGGGCTCGGCCTGCGAGAAGTCGATCACCGTGGTCGGCTCGGTGCCGCAGTCGCCCGAGTCGATCACCGCGTCCACNNCGCGGCACCTCCTTGGTCGCGGGCAGGATGAACGTATAACGGCCGGGGGTCGCCGCCTTGATCGCCCGGAACACCGGGTTGGTCACGTACGCGAACTGGCCTAGCTGGGCGAAGTCCTGGCACACCAGCGTCAGGTGGTGCCGTTCGTCCAGGTGCCTGATCGACCTGATCCTCGCGAAGCCGTCCGTGTTGCCGAGCTGGCACCCGAGCGCGTAGCAGGAGTCTGTCGGGTAGGCGATCACGCCGCCGGCCCGCACGATATCGGCGATCGCGGCGATCGAGCGCCGCTGCGGGTTGGTCGTATGGATGTCGAAGTACCTGGCCATGCGACGAGCTTAAACTCATCGCTCCGCGCAGGTCAGGGCAGGTAACGTCCGAGGATGGCCAGCAGCTGCGGACCGTCGAACGGCTTGGCCAGGAAATCCGCGGCGCCCGCCGCGATGAGTTCCTTGATGATCACCGGGCTCGAGTCGGCGCTGAGGATGACGACCGGGATCGCGGCCGTGGCCGGGATGGTGGCGAGCTCGCGCAGGACTTGCTCGCCGTTAGTGTCGGGCAGGCGGTTGTCGAGCAGGATGAGGGCCGGCCGCTCGTCGATCGCCGCCTTGACGCCCTCGCCGCCGGTCATGGCGGTGTATAGCGCGATGTCCGGGCAGCTGCGCCTGAACAGGCGCCGCAGCAGAAAGATGTTGTCCTGGTTGTCGTCGATGTACAGGACGCGGGTCGCCGTTGCGGCCGGGCTTATTGTCACAGATCCCCCAAAGGGCACGATCACTCAGATACTTAAAGTAATCATTGCCTTACACCAAGCTATCTCACGTTCTGGGCGCCGGCTAGGGCATTGACCGCTATCCGCATGTCGCGTACCTGGTCAGCCAGCTCGGAGACGGTCTCGGCCAGCCCGCTCCGCGGCGACTCGGCCGCCGTTGCGTCCAGTCGCGGAACCGTTGCCTCCAGGCGGTCCAGGCAGGCCTCGACGTCGGCCAGCGGCCGGGTCTGGCCGGGCGGCCGGCTCTTGCAGCTAAGGTCGACGAACACCTCAACCTTCGCGCGCAGCACCCAGGGGTCGAACGGCTTGGTGAGGTAGTCCGCGGCCCCCACCGAACAGCCGCGCAGGGCATACTCGGGCGTCCGGTCGAAAGCCGTGAGGAAGATAATGGGCACGTCTCTGGTCTGATCCAGGCGCCTGATGTGGGCGGCGGTCTCGAAGCCGTCCATTCCCGGCATCACCACGTCCATCAAGATGAGCGCGAAATCCGCGCGCAGCAGCGCCTTCATCGCCTCCTCGCCTGACCTGGCGCGGACCAGGTCGAGGTGCAGCGGCCGCAGGATCGCCTCCAGGGCGACCAGGTTGTCCTCCATGTCGTCCACGAGCAGCACCCGGGGGGTCTCCGTCATCATGGTCACTCCACCGTAACTTGGGCGTGGCCGAGCCGCCGGCCTATCAGGTCGAGCAGCTGATCCGGGTCGACCGGCTTGGGCACGCGGTCGAAGGCCTGGCCGGCCGGTGATTCGTCCCGGTCCCCTGGCGCGGCCCCGGTGGTCATGGCGATGATCGGCAAGCCGTCCCGGCCGGGCATCGCCCGGATCGCCCTGATGGCCTGGTAGCCGTCCCACTCGGGCGTCGTCACGTCCATCAGGACCAACGACGTCCGTGGATCACTTTGCACCTGCTCGATTCCTTCCGGGCCGTTCTCGGCGTAACGGACGAGCGCGCCTAGCCTGCCGAGCACCTGGGCCAGCGCGAATACGCTCCTGATGTCGTCGTCGACGATGAGCACCCGCGCGCCGCGGAGCAGCCGGCCGGCGGGCCCGGCCCGCCACTGCGCGAGCTTGGCGGCATCGTCGACGGCGTCCGAGGTCTCCGGTAGCGCGCCGGGGTCCGGGCTCGTCTCGGCGGCGCACACGGCGGGCAGACAGAGCGTGAACGTACTGCCGCTGCCCTGGACGCTCTCGGCGCGGATGGTGCCGCCGAGCAGGCTGGCGATCCCGCGGCTGATGGTCAGCCCCAGCCCGGTGCCCCCGTACCCCCGGCTCGTGCCCGCGTCAGCCTGGCGGAAGGCCTCGAAGACGGCCTCGAGCAGGTCGGCGGGGATCCCGATGCCGGTGTCGCTCACGGCGAGGGCGAGCACGGCGGGCGTTCCCGGCTCACCACTGATCCGCAAGGCTACGGTTCCCGAAGCGGTGAACTTGATCGCGTTGGACAGCAGGTTGCCCAGGATCTGCTGCAGACGCCACTCGTCGGTGAACAGCTCGTCGGGCACCTCGGGCGACACCTCGACGTCGAAGCGCAGCCCCTTGCCCACCGCCATCGGGCGGAAGGCCGCGTCCAGGTCATCGACCATCCTGGCGGTCCGCACCGGGCCTGGGCGCACTTCCATCCGGCCCGCCGCGACCTTGGACAGGTCCAGGAGGTCGTTGATGATCTGCAGCAGGTTGGTGCCGGCCCGGTAGATCGTCGAGGCGGACTTGACCTCGGACTCCGACAAGTTGCCCTCTGGGTTCTCGGCGAGCAGCTGGGCCAGGGTCAGCATGCTGTTCAGCGGCGTCCGCAACTCGTGGGACATGCCCGCCAGGATGTCGGATTTGCGCTGCGAGGTGGCCGCTAGCACCTTGGCCTTCTCCCCGAGCTCGACCTGCGAGCGGCGCAGCTCAGCCTGGTTGCGCCGCAGCTCGTTGGACCAGTCCTGCAATTGCTTGGCCAGCCGCCGGGAGTCTGACAGCAGCGCCATGGTCCTCAAGGTCGCGTCCGCCAAGCCGTCCGGCGTGCGCGGCAGCTTCGCCCGGCCGTCTAGGTACCGGCCCATTTGATCGGATATCACGGCGACCACCTTGGTGACGTGACCTGGAGTAAGGAATTAAGTTCATTCTGTCACCGATGCGCCCATCTTGGTGTAAGAATCTCAGAAGTAAACCCCGGAGGTCTCGTGTCGGTCTCGCGTCATACCCGCGCATCCTTCCCGGCCGATGCCACGTCTGCCGCGGCGGCCAGGCGGTTCGTCCGGCACGCGCTCGAGGACTGGCAGACAGCGGACGCCACCGCCGACGTCGCCCTGCTCACCTGCGAAATCGTGACGAACGCGCTGGTCCACGCGGGCACGGACATCGAGGTGGCCTGCCGCGTGCGGGACGGCGGCGTCCGGGTCGAGGTGAGCGACGGCAACCGGCGCCGGCTGATACCCCCGTCGGATCCGAGGGCGGCGGACGGGGCCGATCAGGAGAGCGGGCGCGGGCTGCTCATCGTCGATCAGCTCGCCGACTCCTGGGGCGTCAGCTATGCCGCGCAGACCAAGTCCGTATGGTTCAACTACGCGCTGCCGGGTGCCGCGGCGGGCGGGTACGACAGCGGGGAAGTGCGTCGGGGGATCGCGGGCATCCTGGCCAACGCGTCGCTGACCGGCAGCTTCCTCGACCGCGCGCTCGACCTGGTCCGGGCGTCGACCGGTGCCGATACCGCGTGCATCTTGCGGGCTGACGAGGATCCGGCCTGGCTGGTCGTGGTCCCCGTGGCCGGCCAGCTGCCCGAACCCCTCATCACCCGGGTCGCGGCCAGCGGGCCCTTCGATCTCGCGCAGGCGCCCGGCCTGTACAGCGAGCGCAGTCCCGACCGTGATCACATCCCCGCCATCTGGGGCTATCCGTGCCGCTCGCTGGCCACCGTGCCGATTGCCGCCAACGGCCAGGTCATCGGGCTGCTCGCGGTCGGCGCCTGGGAGAGCGGGCGGTTCGGCCAGCACACCACGCTGGCCCTGCGGCAGGCCGCCGACGAGGTTGCCGTCGCCGTGGAGCGGTTCTGGCTGGCGGAACGTGCGGGCACCCACGAAGGCTCGGCGGCGTTCCTGGCCCGGGCCAGCTGCCTGCTGGCCGGCCGCACGGACTCCGACGACATCGCGGTCCTGACCGCGATGCTCGTGGTGCCCAGGATCGCGGACTGGTGTGCGGTGTACCTGGCCGGCGAGTCAGGATCGGCACAGCTCGCGCACGTGTGGCACAAGGATGAGCGGCTGCTGGGTCCGCTGAGAGCCGAGCTCGAACGCCAGCCGGTTCCGGCCCGGTCACGCGCGGGGCGGGACGAATATCTTGGCGGGGGACAGCGCGCGGTACAGTTCCCGCTGGTCTACGGCACCCGGTGGCTGGGCACGCTGCTGGTGGGCCGGGACCGCGTGGCCGCCGAGCCGGTCGTGGCCGGGCTCCTGGACGATCTGCGGCACCGGGTGGCGTTCGCCCTGGACCTGTGCCGCGGCTACCGGCGCGAGGCTGCGACCAGCCGGATCCTGCAGCAGGCGCTCGGGCCCGCCGCGATCGGCGCCATCGCGGGCATCGAGTCCAGCGTCATCTACGAACCCGTGGTCGCGGACTGTGCCGTCGGCGGCGACTTCTACGACCTCTTCCAGGCCGGCCAGGACCGCTGGTGCCTCGTGCTCGGCGATGTGTGCGGCAACGGGCCGGAGGCCGCCGTTACCACCGGACTAGCCCGCAACGCGGTCCGGCTGCTCGCCCGCGATGGGTACGGCGCGACCGCCATTCTCGACCGGCTCAACCGCGTGGTGATCGACGAAGACGCACCGGATCGCTTCCTGAGCATGCTCTGCGGCGAGGTCGTCCCGCTGCGCGGCGGCGGAGCGCGGGTGACGCTCGCCTCCGCGGGTCATCCGCTGCCGTGGCTGCTGCGCGCCTCCGGGGAGGCGGAGCAGGTCGGCGAGCCGCAGCTGCTGCTCGGCATCGTGCCGGACCCCGGCTACCGCGCGGGCGTGACCGAACTCGCGGCCGGCGATGCGCTGATCTGCGTCACTGACGGGGTAACCGAGCGCACCGACGGCATCAGGCAACTCGACGATGACAACGGGCTGGCGCGGCTGATGACCGGCTGGGCGGGACTGCCCGCGACCGTCATCGCCGAGCGGATCCACGCGGCCGTGCAGGAGTTCGCCGACGAACCGCCGCACGACGACATCGCGGTGCTCGTGCTGGCCGCCGAACGTCGGTGACGGCGGTCGCCCCGCGCCTTAGTCCCGGCCGACCTCTTCCATCAGCAGGACGACTCCGTCGCCGTCGCCCTTGTCGTCGAGGGGCGAGCAGGTCACCAGGCAGGTGATCCTCCGGCCGATGCGATTGATCGCGCCCACCTGGACCGGGCCGGTCTGACGGCCGGACGCGAGGCATTGCTGGACCGCGTCGCGTACCTGCGCGGTCGGCAATCCGAAGTCGAGATTGAAGAACACCCGATTGCGCACCTCATCTGAGCGCAGGCCCCAGAGTTCCTCCGCCCCCTTGTTCCAGCTCCTGACCAGCAGCCCGGAGTCAAGCACCACCACTCCGGCGGCGACGCTGGACAGCACCCCTTCAAGGAAGGTGCGCGCCTCGTCAAGCTCGGTGGTGCGAACGCGCATCTCGTCGTTCATGGTCTCGAGTTCCTCGTTGCCTGACTGCAGTTCCTCGTTGGTCGTCTCGAGTTCCTCGTTCGTCGACTGCAGTTCCTCGTTGGTCGTCTCGAGTTCCTCGATGCTGGATTGCAGTTCCTCGTTGGTCGTCTCGAGTTCCTCGTTGGTTGACTGCAGTTCCTCGTACGCGGTGTCAAGCTCTTCCCGGTTGCGCTTGACCTCCATCTGCAGCCGGATGGTGAAGGTGGTGTCGATGAACAGCACGATGGCCCCCGCGGCCATCCCGTCGGCACCCCAGAGCGGCTGGATGTGCAGGTCAAGGTACTGCACCTCGTCGGCGCCGACCGGCCGCTCCACGCCGTTCACCCGGACGACGCGGTGCTCGGCGTAGGCCTGCTCGATGAGGGAGCGCAACTCGATCGGGCGATAGGAGATCTCCAGGTCCCGAAAGGCCCGGCCGAGGTCGCGGGACATCAATCCGAACAGGGCCCGCATCTGGTTGTTCAGCAGGACGATCGTGCCCTCCGCGTCGATGCCGAGGACCGCGAACGGCGCCGTTTCCAGGGCCAGGTCACGTAGCTGGCGTTTCCTGCTCACCTCGCGATTCTCAGCCGGCGCCCCGATGTCGATCGTGAGCGGGACGGACTGGTACTTGGACACGGCCGCGCCCGGCCGGCGCCTGAAGATCCGCTGCTGCATGCTGATCACCTCGAACCGGTCAGCTTCGGACAGCAGCATCTCGGCCTTGCCGAGAAACAGGTAGGCGTTCTCCCGCAACGCGAAGTGGAACCGGTCGACGACACGCGATTGGGTCTCGGCGTTGAAGTACATGAGCGTGTTACGGCACAGCAGAAGGTCGAGCCGGGAGATCGGCGCGTCGCTGGTGATGTCGTGCCGGCCGAAGATCACCCGGCGCCGCAGGTCCGGCCGGAACGCGAACTGGCTGCCGTTCTGCTCGAAGTACTTGTCCTTTAGCTCGGCGGGGAATGCTTCAAGCGCCTTGGCCGGATACAATCCGGCCCTGGCATCCCGCAGCGCCTCTGGGTCAACGTCCGTGCCGTAGATCTTGACTCGTTTCGCGCATTCTTCGACGCCCAGCGCCTCGGCGAAGGCTATCGCCAGCGAGTAGGCCTCCTCGCCGCCGGAGCAGCCGGCGCTCCACACCCGGATCTCCTCCGCCGCGGCGGTCTCGGCTATCAATCCCGGTATGATCTCACGCTGCAGGAAGGACCACGCCTCGATATCACGGAAGAAGCTGGTCACATTGATCAGGACCGTGTTGAACAAGTAACTGAATTCCTCGGCGCTGCTTTCCAGCCGGTCCCGGTAGTCCTCGTAGTCCGTCATCCCGGCTTCGTGCATGCGCTTGCGGATGCGCCGGTCCAGCGATGTCCGCTTATATCCGGTGAAATCGAAGCCGCGGGAATCGCGGATGAAGGCCAGCAGGTCCTCTAGGCCGGGGTCGAGGATTTCGCTGGGTCCCGAATGCGTCATGACGTCCTCGCCTCGACCAGCCCGCAGATCACCGAGGCTATCTCGTCGAGCGGCAGCACGAAGTCAACGGAACCCGATGCCACGGTCGCCTGCGGCATGCCCTTGAACTCAGCGAGTTCCGGATCTTCGGCGATCACGGTCCCTCCGCGCGACTTGACGGCGGTCGTGCCCATGGCGCCGTCGCTGCCCGAGCCGGTCAGCACGCAGGCGATGGCCCTGCGCCCGTAGCTTCCGGCCACCGACTCGAAGAGCAGATCGGCGGATGGGCGGACGAAATGTACCAGCTCACTGCTCGAAAGCGTCAGCCTTCCCCCGGCCTCGACCAGCAGGTGCCGGTTGGGCGGCGCTACGTAGATCATGCCGGGCTCGGCCTGCTGGCCCTCCTGCGCAAGCTGCACGGGCAGCTTGACGCGACGGCCGAGCACCTCGGCGATAATCGTCTGGTGGCGCGGGTCCAGGTGCTGGACGACGACCACGGGAACCGGGAATCCGGCCGGCAGGCCGCCGAGCACGCGGGTCAGCGCGGTGATGCCTCCGGCCGACGCCGCGATAGCCAAAATCCCGTACGGCTGGCCCAGGCTGGAGTCATCCTGCTCGACGTGGTTCATCGCGGCCGGATAACCGGCGGGTACACGCACACACGCTAAGCGTAGCGGTTAGTCATGCCACCGGGGGATTTATCCGGTCCCGGCATTGGCTACTTTGTGCTCGGTGGTACCAGTCTGTCTGGCTAGAGCACCGGTCGCGGTCCGGATCGCGCCGCGTGACCTGATCCGCTAAGGGCGAGGTCCGGATCCGTTACCGGGCGAGGTCCGGTGCCGCGCCGCCGCGACCACCCACCCCGCCGCCGCGACCACTCAGCTGCGAAAGCCAACATAATGCGCGCATGAACACTTACGCGGAAAGAGCGGAAAGATTCGTACGTACCGGCAGGACCGGGGTCACCGATGCGATTCCGGCAATTCGCCGGGATCGGATCGGACACGGTAACTCCGTACGCCGCACCGGTGCGGCATGTTATGCTTTCTGCCTCCCCCCCAGCGCTATGCGCCCTGTCGTAATAGGTCAACAGGAACCAAAGCAACACCAGTAATAAATCGGGCCAAGGAAAGGTAATGAGGAACAACCCGACGGCATTGTGCCGCGCGACTTCGATTATCGTTGGCAATCATCACCCATCCCCCGCGCCGGCCCAACTGGCCATGGTGCGAGGCGGGGTTAGCTATGGCCGGCTCTTGGCCGTCTTCGCCGCGAAACACGTTATTGGCCGTTCGTTCACTGTCTTTTACTTTGCTTTAATCCGGGGACACAAAAAGGGGCGGGAGAAGCACAATGCTTCTGGTAGTTCATGCAGGCGTCACCCTGCCCAGGGTGGCCAGCCTGGGGTGGTGGCGACAGCTGCACCACTACGTGCCGATCGGTCTGGTCGGCGTGCTCTCGTGGTCGGTCTGGCTTATCCGCTTCACGCTGTCTCGCAGGTACCGGCCGGTCGAGTCCGGTTACCCGGCGACGACATCGGTGGTGGTTCCTGCCTATCGCGAGGACCCGGACATCCTCGACCGGTGCCTGGAGTCCTGGCTGCGGGAGAACCCCACCGAGGTAATTGTCGTGCCTGATGTGGCGGACACCGAGGTGATTGAGCGATTGCGCGAGCGGGCTGCCACCGAGCCGCGGCTGATCGTGCTGCCGTTCGTGCACGCGGGCAAGCGCTCGGCGCTCGGCGTCGGCATCCGGCATGCGACCCAGGAGATCCTGCTGCTGACCGACTCGGACACCAGCTGGGAGCCGGGACTGCTCCGCGCGGTGCTGGCGCCATTCGCCGATCCCAAGGTCGGCGGGGTGGGCACGCGGCAGAACGCCTACCTGGCCAAGACCAGCATGTGGCGGCGGATCGCCGACTGGCTGATCGACGTCAGGTACCTGGACTACGTGCGGGCCCAAGCCCGGGCGGGTGCCGTTGCCTGCCTGTCCGGCCGGACCGCCGCCTACCGGCGTGAGCTGGTGCTGCCCGTGCTCGAGCACCTGGAGCATGAGTTCTTTCTCGGCCGCAGATGCGTTTCTGGTGACGACGGACGGCTGACCTGGCTGATCCTCGCCTCTGGATACAAGACGGTCTATCAATCGAATGCCCGTGCGCTCTCCATGTTCCCCGACCGGGGTCGCGCGTTCTTCAGGCAGCGGCTGCGCTGGAGCCGGAACTCCTACCGGACCTACCTGACCGCGATGTGGAAGGGCTGGCTCTGGCGGCAGCCCTTTATCTGCCAGCTCAGCGTCCTGCAGGTCATGCTGACCCCGGTGACGATGGGCTTCGCGATGACCTACCTGATCGTATGGGTGCTGCACCCGCAGCGCCTGGTCGCCGTGATCGCGGTCTTGTGGCTGCTCGCCGGGCGTGGCCTGCGTGGTATCTCGCACCTGCGAGAACGGCCATCCGACATCTGGCTCCTTCCCCTCGTCGCGCTCATCACGATCGCGATCGCCCTGCCGGTCAAGCTCTACGCGTTCACGACCATGAACGTCCATGGCTGGCTGACTCGTCGTACCGACCAGGTCGGGGGCGAGGCGCAGCGCGCCTCGTCGCTGATCTAGGAGGTCTACGTGCGCACCAAGCACGACCGAGCACGAAACCGAGCCGGCGCCGCCTACCGGGAGTGGCCCTTCGTCCTCGCCGCGGCGGCCGTGTTCTGCCTGCTCGCGACCATGCCCGTCACCCTGCCCCTCATCCACCTTCAGCTCCACCCGACGGCCGCGACGTCAAGCCACGGGGTCACGCTGCTGCCGGCGCCGCAGGCGCCACGCCCAGTTTCGCTGCCGGCGGTCGCGCAGCCGATCGACGCCGGCCAGCAGCCAGCCGCCCTGCCGGCCGTCGACGCGACCCGGGAAGCCTCCGCCGTCAGCGGCGAAGACAGCCGCATCCGGATCATGCTGCACGATTCGGCTCATCTGTACCAGCCGGAGGTCATCCCGACCAGGGGCGCCCTGCCGACCCTGGTGCTGACCGCGGGGCAAGGCAGCTACACGGCGGCTGATCTGGTCGAGTACGGCGCACTGGTGATGCTGCCGCACAACGCGGCCCTGCTCCTGGACAACATTTTCGTCTCGACCAACGCCTCGCTCACCCTCGGCGGGCCCACGCTGAGCACGCTCTACCTGGACAACGGCGCCGGCGGCTTCGCGACCATCGTCGCCTGGGACGGCAACCTGTCGTTCGACGGGACCAGTTCCCAGCCCATGACGATCACGGGCTGGGACCGGGCCGTCAATGCCCCCGCCGCCGACCTGGGTAGTGGCCGGTCTTACATTCGCGAAGTCGGCGGCAAGATGACCTTGTCCGACGTTCGCGCGTCCTGGCTGGGCTTCTGGAGCGGCAGGACCGGCGGAGTGGCGTGGACCGGCCTGACCGGCAGCCCGAGCACGGGTGGCGCCACCCGCTCGACCTTCACCGACGATACCTACGGCGCATTCGTCTCCCGCGGGTCCGGAGTCACGTTCAGCGACGACCTGTTCGAGTTCAATGAGCTCGACGGGCTGCACATTCACCGTTTCTCGGTGGACTCGTCAGTCATCTCGAGTTCGGCGTCCCGTAACGGCGGCAACGGGTTCATCGTCAGTCCAGCCACCCAGAACACGGTGCTGGAAGGCGATGTGTCCGAGCACAACGCCGATGACGGGTACTTCATCAACGGCCGTCCGCTCGCTACCGGGGCGTCAGCGTCCGGGGGCTCAGTGGCGCCCGGATCCGGGACGGTGATCGAGAACAGCGCGGCACTGGACAACGGCCAGATCGGCATCCTGGTCGAGGGCGGCACCGGCACCGTGATCAAGGCTGACCAGGTCTGCGCCAGCGTCACTGCCATCGCGGTCAGGCACGACGTGACCGATGCGGTGCTGACCGGGAACGACATCCGCTGCGATCCCAGATCGGGCTTTTCCGTCGGCCCCGATACCCCGGGGATCATGATTTCGGGAAACACCGTCGTCGGTCCGCGAACCGCGTTTCTCATCTCCGACTCCGGCGCCGTCGAGCTCGATAACAACCACGTCACCGGGGCCACCGTGTTCGGGGTCAGCGCCCGCGGCCTGTCCTCAGCGGTAACGGGCGTGGGTAACGTCATATCCGGGACCGGATTCCGGGCCATCGACGCACGCGCCGACGCGAGCATGCCGGCCCTGTCGTCCACCAACGACACCGGATGGGCGTACCACGCCAGGGACACATTCTGGTCGTACCTGATCTATCACCCGCTCGCGGCGCTCTGGCTCAGTATCGCGATCCTGCTCGTGTCCGCCTGGACGTGGTCGCACCGGCGCCGGCTGCCGGAGCATCCGTACCCGGCGAGCACGCGGTGGCGTATCCGCGCGCCATACGCCGCGTCAGCGTATCCCGCTCCCGCGCCCGTCCGCGTCCCCGTGTTGGCGGGCGCCTTTTCGCGAGCAGGACCTGCCCCTAACGAAGTGGTGGCCCATAACGGAGCGGCTGCCTCTAACGGCGTGACGGCCGCCAGCGGGGTGACGGTCCCCAACGGCGTGGCGGTCCGGGAATCGGCCTGGCCCGAATGGTCAACCGCCACCACGGATCCCTTTCCCGCGCTCACCGAGCCCGAACCCACCCAGCGGTACCACACGTGATGTCTTCTCCCCATCGTTCCCGGAGGTCGACCGGCAGTGAACCTTCTGCACCGCGGCAGGGTCCCCGCCGCCACTCTGGCTCTCCTGGCCTTGATGCTGGCCGGCTGCGGTTCCCCTGGCGGTACGGAACCGGCGGCGCCGGCCTCGCGGATACCCGCGTCGCCGCGCGTGAGCGCCCTAACCCAGTCCACCAGCCCGTGTGCCGCATCAGGGGGCGTGTTGGTCAGATCGGCCGGCAAACTGACGAGCGCGCTGGCCAAGGCGCGGCCGGGCGAAACCATCCGGCTTGCGCCGGGAAGCTACGACGGCAACTTCATCGCCGCTGCGTCGGGTACGTCAACCGCGCCGATCACGTTGTGCGGCCCCCGCAGTGCGGTGCTCGACGGCGGCGGCGTTTCGCACGGCTACACCCTCTACCTCGACCACGCGTCCTGGTGGCGAGTAGAGGGCTTCACGCTCGAGGGCGGTCAGAAAGGAATCATGACCGACGGCGCGGACTACGACCTCCTGTACGGCTTGTTCGTGCACACCATCGGTGACGAGGGGATCCATCTGCGCGATTTCAGCAGCCACGACACGATCAGCCACTGCGTTATCCAGAACACCGGGCTGCTCGTGCAGTTCTACGGCGAGGGCATCTACGTGGGCTCGGCCCACAGTAACTGGTGCCGGTACACCGCGTGCCAGCCGGACCGCAGTAACGGCGACGTCATCGAGGACAACGACATTTCCGGTACCACCGCAGAGAACATCGACATCAAGGAGGGCACGACCGGGGGCGAGATCATCGGCAACCATTTCGATGGCGCCGGAATGGTCGCGTCGGCGGCTACCGCTTGGGTGAACGTCAAGGGAAACGACTGGACTATCGAGTACAACACCGGGGTCAATAGCATCAGGGACGGCTTCCAGGTGCACCAGGTTTACCCCGGCTGGGGGATCGGCAACATCTTCCGTGCCAACGATGCCCGGGTGAATGGCTCGGGCTATGGCTTCTTCGTACAGAACAAGAGACTGCGAACCGTAGTGGCCTGCGACAACAAGGTACTCCGGGCCGGACGGGGATTCTCCACTATCGCTTGCACGCGCGCGTAAGCACGCTAGAACCATTGGGGGATACACATGAGGAGCGGATATTACCCTCGGGTCACCGTCATCGGGACCGGTTACCTGGGCCTCACGCACGCCGTCTGCATGGCGGATCTCGGTCACGAGGTACTCGCGATCGACGTGGACAAACGCAAGATCGCGAAAGCCGCCGCCGGCGAGGCGCCCTTCTTCGAGCCTGGCCTGGAACCGCTGCTGCGAAAGACCCTGGAATCCGGCAGGCTCCGCTTCACCACCTCATTTGCTGACGTCGGCGCGTTCGGAGACGTCCACTTCCTATGCGTCGGGACGCCGGAGGGCGAGGCCGGCCACGCAGACCTGCGCTTCGTGTACGCGGCGGTGGACTCGCTCGCCCCGCATCTGACGTCGGAGTGCCTGGTCGTCGGAAAGTCGACCGTCCCGGTCGGGACCGCGCGCAAGCTCCTGGCCCGGGTGCAGGCGGCAGCGCCGGCGGGCGATCGCGTCGAGCTGGCCTGGAACCCGGAGTTCCTGCGCGAGGGATTCGCGGTGCAGGACAGCCTCAACCCTGACCGCATCGTGCTCGGCGTGACCTCCGACTGGGGTGCCGCGCTGCTGCGCCTGGTCTACGCCACCCCCCTGGCTGGGGGAACCCCGCTGCTGAAGATGGATCTTGATACGGCCGAACTGGTCAAGGTGGCGGCGAACGCCTTCCTCGCGACCAAGATCTCGTTCATCAATGTGATCGCCGAAGTCTGCGAGGCCGCGGGCGCGGACGTGGTACCGCTGGCCCAGGCGCTCGGATATGACGCCCGGATCGGCAACCGCTTCCTTGCTCCCGGGCTCGGCTTCGGCGGCGGCTGCCTGCCCAAGGACATCCGCGCGTTCAGCGCCACGGCATCGGCCCTGGGCGTCGGTTCGCTGATCAGCCTGCTGACCACGGTGGACACGATCAACCTGGGTCGGCGTGACCGGGTCATCTCGCTGGCCCGCGAAGCTGTCGGCGGCGAGCTGGCGGGCAAGCGCGTGGCGGTGCTGGGCGTCGCGTTCAAGCCGAACAGCGACGACATCCGGGATTCCCCCAGCCTCGACGCCTGCGATCGCCTGGTGGCTGAGGGGGCAATCGTGTCCGTGCACGACCCGGTGGCCATGCCCAACGCGGCGAAGCAGCGGCCAGGCTTGCATTACGCCCAGTCCGTCTCAGACGCGGCCACGGGCGCCGACCTCGTCCTGCACCTCACCGAGTGGGCTGACTACCAGGCCATCGACCCCGCGGCCCTCGCGCAGGTGGTCGCCCGGCAGGTGATCATCGACGCCCGCTGCTGCCTGGACGCCGCGGGATGGAGCGAGGCCGGCTGGTCGGTTCGCGTCCTGGGGCGACCCTGATCCGGGCCCGCCGGGGCCGCAAGCTGGCTGGCCTGGCCCTCGTCCTCGCCCTGGTCGCCGGGTGCGGCAGCGCGGATCCGGGCGCTGCCGGGCAAGCCCAGCCCCCGGTGGTCCCCGGCGAGACCACCCAGGGCCCCGACCTTTCCGAGGTCCAGCTCCCCAACTTCGTAATGCCGCTTATCCATGGCGGTGTCTCGCTACCGAATCCCAAGCTCACTCCGGGAGCCGTTACCGCCACGCATGCCAACAATGTCTGCGATATGCAGTCACGTTCGGTCGTTCCGGCGATTTCCGCGGCCGTCCAGACGGCCGTCTATGACGAATACGGCGATACCAGCCAGAATTCACAGCACAAGGTCATCCTCGACTGGCTTGTGCCGTACAACCTGGGCGGCGCCGACGTGCAGGCGAACATCTGGCCCGCCGCTGTGGGAGGCACGGGTTTCTACGAGAAGACCGATACCGATCATATTTTGCGGCAGATGGTCTGCCGCAGGGACCTGACCCTCGTCCAGGCACAGCACGCGCTGGAAACCAACTGGTATTCCGCGTGGCTGAGATATGTACTCGCAACCGGGCACCTCTGATTGCCGCCAACTGGCTCTTGCATGGATCAAATATCATTTGGACGGAACGACCAGTCGTGACAGTAATCACGTTCCGTTCCGCCCAATTTGGTATTTACCTACATAAACACCAGAAGGTGCCTTATGTCCAAAATGTTCAGCAGATTCCGCGGCCGCCGCGCTCACGCCGTCATCGCCGCGGGAGCCGTGGTAGTGATTGCGTGTGCGCTCGTGCTCATCGTGGCGGTGAGCCGGTCGCCGGCCCCGCGCGGGGCGGCGGGTCCTCCGTCTTCCTCGGCATCCGCCCACCAGGAGGCCAACACCTCCGCCGGGACCTTCAGCCAGACGCTGATCAACACAGCCGTCGCGGCGCCGCTGATCGCCTTCAAGGCACCTTCCTCCGGCGATAAACGCCCCGGCACCAGCCCGACCGCGATCAGGGAGGCGGCGGCGCTCGACTACCTGGCGCTCGTCTTGCAGCAGCATCCCTCGGCCACTGCGCAGAACGGGACTACCGTGCAGAGCGCGCTGCTGGCGCAGGTCGCTCACCTGGTCGCGGGCGGGAACGAACCGGACGCCGACGGCGGACTGGAGGGCTGGTCACACGCAATGGTGGCGGACGCGCTGGTGCTGCTGAAGAACGGGCCGGCCTGGAGCCAGCTTCCGGCGGGCGAGCAGGGCAAGGTGACCCTGCTGATGGAGGCGCTCGGATACGCCGGCAACTACACCTACAACGACGCGAGCAACTTCTCCTCCGGCCTGTGCGGGTACGGGGACTTCAGCAAGACGAACAACCCCAACTACCAGGACGGGTACGTTGACGTCGAGCTCGCGGCGATCCAGTATTTCGGCGCGACCACTTGGGACAAGATGCTGGCGGGCTTCAACGACGCGTCGTTCATCGCCCAACTGCAGGCGGCCGGGTTCACTAACGCGGCGCACTGCTACTCCGCCGCCGGGTCGAGCGCCACGGCGGCCATCGTCCGGCCGTTCGTCTGGATGGGCCACCCGGCCAGCGACCTGATGGGGATCTGGAACCAGCTCGCCGCCGACACCTTCGACCAGACCGTCGCCAGCTCGGTTTCCGGGACCTCGCATCACGCCGCCGTCAGCGCGCATATCGCGGACGGCACCATCTCCCCGGAAGAAGGCCACTGCTGCATGGGCCACGAGTTCGACTCCACTGACTCCTGGGGGCTACGCAGCTCCGCGCTGTACGTCTTCGAAGGCTGGATGAACGTGACCGCCAGCCGCGCCATGCTGTCCGCGGTCGGCGGGTTCGACTGCTCGACCGCGAGCTCGAGCGCGCGGTATGAGGTGGGCAGCGAGGATCTGATCTACAAGCTGGCCCACGGCTATATCAGCTATGCCCTCGACCAGAAGGGCGTCCTGGACAACGGCTCAGGCCAGCCGTCTAGCGACGGGGCGCTGTCCAAGGGGTACCCCTACGATCTCGACGCGTACAACGCCCTCGACGGGCCAACGTCCTGCTGACGGATCACGTCAAGGAGGTCGAGCACCTGGCCGTAGTCCAGGTGCTCGACC
>PLDT01000004.1:0-3466 GCA_003136255.1 Actinomycetota bacterium | reverse complement strand
CGACGGGATCGCGCTTGTAGGCCATGCAGTCGATGCCACCGTCATTGCTCGAGCGGAACTGGTCAGTCTCGTACCCCATCTTCGTTAACAGATTCTGGACGAACGACTCGAACGCCTTCGGGCTGAGGTCGAGGAGGTTGGGCCGCTGGTCAAGGGTAGAGACCACGTCGATGGCCTCGACAATGCGCGGATCCGCCCGGCTGAACGGCATCACCGGCTCTACCGGCTGGAGTTCCTCCGGGTGCTGGGAGATGGCAGCGAAAAAGTGCCGTTTGATAGACGCCACCGGGTCGAAGCGTGGTTCGGTGAGCACCAGTTCGTCGAACCTGTCTCTCGTGGCACGCATTGAGATGAGCGGTGGCTGGATCTTCCGTCCGGTGGCCGGGTCGACGGTGTCGACATGCCCATTGAAGACCACCGTGCTGACCATGTCCGGTGACATGATCGCGAATACCTCGCGGACCGTGCGGACCGCGATCTGGGCGATCACGGCGTTGTAAAGCCGCTGCGCCTCGGCCGAGGGCATGGCGACAGGCTCGACCGTCTTGCGCATCTTGACGTGCTTGAACGCCTTGTGCTCGGGGATGATGTCGAAGGTCGGCAGGAACCATTCCACTGCCAGCAACAGCGACTCCGGTACGTACCCGGCTTGCCGCTCGGCGGGGAAACCTTCTGGATAGGGAGACCTGTCCAGCGCCGCCTGCACGTACTCGCTGACGGCGAACCTGTCACGTGTCCGGAAGCCCGCGGCGATCTCGGCGACGTGCGCGTTGTGTGCGTCTGCCTGGCGTTCCGCCTCGGCCGCTGCTTTGGTCCACTCTGCACGAGCCGCCACGATGCCGCGCTGCCTGGCAGCTTCTCCTCGCTGATAGTCGGCCTGAGCGTCGGCGAACGCCCGCTCGGCCGCCGCACACGAAGCCTGATAGCGCTGGCCGCCGAACATCCGCCCCAGTACGGTCGGCCGCTCAGGCGCGAAGTCTGCCCATTGCGGTGCAGGAACAGGATTCGCCAGCGGTCCGAGATCGAGAGGAGGAACGGCCGCGGAGATTTTCAGTGAGTCGAAGCGAATACGGGGATCCCGTCCTAGGGAGGATCGCAGGAGGCTTTCCAGTTCGGTGATCCGCTGTTCAACAGCCTCGGTCTTGGCTATGGCTTCATCATCGCGCGCCGCCGCCTCAGCCGCGAGGCGGTCTTTCTCAGCTTGCTTCTTCCTCTGTTCGCGTTCCCGCTGCGCGGCACGTTCAGCAGCAGCCCACTGCCGGTAGGAACCGCCCGAAGAACCTGACCCGCGCGTCATCGCCCACCTGTTGACGGTTAGTAGCGACTTCCATATAGAAAGTAACTTCTGCAGGCCCTGACCGCAACGCGCCGCCGCCGACGAGGCAAAGCTAACCGAAGAGGAAGGGGACCAGGAGGCGATCGCCTGGATAACGGCCGATCAGGCGCGGGCGGTGTGGACTACGGGCGCGTCCCCTTCGCGCTACGAAGCCAGGTCAGCCGCGTCGTTGCAAGTCGCGCTTTTCGGTGTTGCGTCTCGACTGAGGCAGGTTTTCACCGAACAGGGCTGCGAGCACGAGGGCCTTGTTCCCGTTGAAGCTCTCAACGACTTGCCGGTGCACGAATTCGGTGGCGGTGCCGCTGGTGCCGACAAGCCCGGTCTCCACAAGCCTCGCGAACATGGTGTTGTCCAGATAACTGGGCACGTTGTCGTACGCGAACCGAACCGCTCCCTGCGGGCCCCTGAGCCTCGGGTCCTCGCGCAATTGCTGGAAGTGAGCGAGGGAGAAGTACATGCCTGGGATCATGTCAGCCGTCTGCGGGATGTACGCCTGATCCTGGCACAGCTTCATCCAGCATGGACTTGGCTCTAGCCGGAAGTCGTCATCAGGGCTCCTGTTGGCGGTGACGTGCTCGTCCAGCTTCTGCATTCGCCGAATTTCGTCGGCCAGGTTGCTGTCACTGTCCGGGTAGAAGGATCCGTTGTTCTTAGCGTCGAGTTTCTTGTACTGGACAAGGATCATGCTTCCACGACTTACGCTGTAGTAGATGAGATCGACGCCGAGCGTGTGTTCTGCAGTGTCGTTGTTCGCATTGGCGACGAGCAGCCGCTGACCGAATCCGCTGAACGCTCGCCATGACGTGTGGTGCGTCTTTTGCGTCAGCCAGCCGAGCATGGTCTCCCCGTCGTGCTGGATCAGCCTCTCTTCGAGCTGTCGATCGCCCTGGGTCCTGCCGACGAAGGTGGGCGGAACATCTTCAATGGCCAGCCTGTCAGTGGGACGGTCCCAGCGGGCAAAGTCGGACACGTCCATGCCTGCCATACGCACTGCCACGATGCTTGCGTCACGCTGCAACGCCATAACCTGGGCGGCGGGCGAATCCCCGATGGGGTATTTGTCTGCCACTCCCTCGATCCTGGCGATAACCCCACCAAGATCAGAACGCTCCTGGGTTAGCGCTTCCACAAGAGCCCGTCCGGTTCCAGCGCCTAGCCTGCCCTCATCTGTCAGATGTGCGACAAAACGGGGGGCGAGCCGTCGTGTCACTCTGGCGTAAGGGACCGGGGGAACGACAGATTCGATGCGAGAAACTTCCAGTTTCTGGCCGCTAGCCCCTTCCCATCCGCGGCGCGAGGTCCAGCCAAGCTTGATAATCTCATCGTCAGCGATGATAAGGGTGAGACCACTCCCTCTGTCTCTCCCCCAGTTCTCCCGATGGCGGACAGGCTTCCATGCCCATTCCTCGCCAAGTTTGCCGTAGAACCTCTCATTCGAATCAAGCAGGCTCTTTTCATCGCCCACGCACTTGAGGATGGCCACCATAACGCAAGTATCGCTCTGCGGAAGATTATCCGCCGGTCGTTCTGCTAACGAAGGCTACCCAGGAAGGTCGCGACCTCGCCGTCATACCAGACTCGCATGGCTGCAACGGGTCAGCGGGTTTGCTCGCCGGCCCCGTATTCCTCCTGCAGCAACCTCGCCACCGGTACGCGACCCCTTCGTCGGCCATGCACAGGCGGGATCGCCTGTGCAGGGCCCCAGCGCCGCGTATCGCGGACCGGGCGAAGCGTACCTCGTCGCGGGAAGTGTGCTGAGCCGCTGGCAGCCCGGACTTGCAGGCCGGGTGACAGGTCATGACGATGATAATCGACCAGTAAATGCAGTTCATCGTGTACGGGCGGTTGGTCGTAGTCTCTGACCGTCGGCCCAGGCCAGCTTGACTGAGGGGGAGGCCTTATTTAGGTTCGGCACAATCAAGCTTGGGTCTGGCGCCAGTGCTCGATCGCCTGGTCCATTCGCGGGACGTTGTCGCGCAATGTGACTCAGACCAGTCCATCAGAGAGGGCAGGGCGCTTCGATGGTCAAGGGACGCCTGGATATTCCCAGGAACCACACCGTCGGTCCTTGCTAACCGGAATGTTTCAAACATATGTGCTAGGCAAGCTATGTGGGGCGGGTGGGGCTCG
>PLDT01000002.1:0-9285 GCA_003136255.1 Actinomycetota bacterium | reverse complement strand
AGGGCGATGCTGGACGTGCTCGGCCTCGATCCGCTCGCGCCGCCGTGGGCCGGATCGCAGGGTGGTTCCGGTGACCGGCTGCGGGCCGTGGTCGGGGCGCTGGTCAAGCTGACGCTGGACCAGCGGGACGCCGCCAGGGCTCGCAGGGACTACGCGACCGCGGACGCGATAAGGGATGGCCTTGAGGAGATCGGCGTCGTCGTCGAGGACACTCCTGATGGCCCACGATGGGAGCTGAAGCGTTGAGCGGAGCAGGTGGCGCCCGGCCGCGCCGTAGCGGAGCAGGCCGCGCCGGAAGTACCCGCGCCGGAACCGGCCGCGGGGGAGCCGGTAGTGCCGGAGCCGGTAGTGCCGGAGCCGGCCGTACCGGAGCCGCCCCCGCGGGCGCCAGCCGGGCGGGAGCCGGCCTGACCAAATCAGGCAAGCCGCGCCCGGGCACCGGCGGATATGGCAAGCACAAGCTCGAGGGCAAGGGGCCGACCCCACCCGCGAGGATGCGGCCCGGGCACCCCGCCCAGCGGCGCGCCTCGGCCGCTTCGGGCGACGGGTCCCGGGATCGCCGTCAAGGTGATGACCGCGCGTCGGCGTTCTCGCCCTCCGGGCCTTACATGTCTGCGGCGTCCTTCCGGTCATCAGGTGCCTCGCCCACGGGATCTACGGGGTCTTCGGGATCTGCCGGGTCCTCGGGGCGGACGTCGCGGGGGTCCGGGGATGCGGCCGAGTTCGTGGCCGGGCGCAATTCGGTCGTCGAGTCGCTCCGGGCCGGGATCCCGGCGGTGGTCCTCTACGTCGGGTCGCGCGTGCAGCACGACGACCGGATAAGCGAGGCCATCAAGCTGGCCGCCGACCGCGGGATAGCCGTCCTGGAGGCAGGCGCCCCCGAACTGGACCGGCTCACCGGCGGCGCGCTGCACCAGGGCCTGGCCCTGCGGGTCCGCCCCTATGACTACGCGCATCCCGACGACCTGCTGGTCCGGGCCGCGGACGCCGGGCAGCTGCCGTTGATCGCCGCCCTGGACGGCGTCACCGACCCGCGCAACCTGGGTGCCGTGGTGCGTTCCGCGGCGGCGTTCGGCGCGCATGGGGTGGTCGTTCCCGGCCGCCGCGGTGCCGGCGTCACGGCGGGAGCGTGGAAGGCGTCGGCCGGCGCGCTGGCCCGGGTGCCGGTGGCACGCGCCGTCAACCTGACCCGCGCCCTGCAGGCCTACCGCGAGGCGGGGGTCTTCCTGGCGGGCCTGGACGCCGGCGGGGACACGGAGATCCGGGACCTGGAGCTGGCCACCGCCCCGCTGGCCCTGGTCATCGGGTCGGAGGGGCAAGGCCTGTCCCGGATCGTCGCCCAGACCTGCGACGTGCTGGTCAGGATCCCGATCGCGGCCCGGACCGAGTCGCTGAACGCGGGAGTGGCCGCGGGCATCGCGCTGTACGAGGTGGCCGCGGTCCGGTCCCGACTCGCCTGACGCGCCTTCGTCGTATTATTGCGCGCGGGCCGCCCGCAAGCCGTAACCCGATGGCCGGATCGGCTACTATTCACAGAGTCCTCCGCCGGTGTAGCTCAGTTGGCAGAGCAGCCGTCTTGTAAACGGCAGGTCAGCGGTTCGATCCCGCTCACCGGCTCCCAGTTCAGAGGGCCTATGGCCGCCTCGCAGCCTCTCTGCGTGGACCGGTTCGTGGACCGAATGACAGTCATTCGGGTTATCCTCCATGCATGTCCAGGGTTGCTGTCCCGTCTCCCTGAAGTGGGTCTCGTCTCGTTGAACCTGGTCTGATGCGGCTGGGTGTCTTGGTGAGTCACGTCTTGCCGGGCGTGTCGTTGTGCCGGATTTGGTCCTTATAAACGTAGAGTGACCGGTTATGGCCGGATCGACGGCTGTCGTGCGTTCGGTGGTTCCTGGCTTCGAGGTCGAGTTCACCGGCGGCGATGGCGGCTGCTGCCGCGGGCGGCTTGGTGAGTTGTGGAGCACGCCGTTCGAGCGGGTGGCTCCGGTGCGGTCGTTTCCGTCGTTCCGGGGGCAGGTGAGCTTTCCCGGCTTGTATTACGCGGCCACGATGGATGCTCATGTCGGGTTCGAGTCGTGGCTGGAACGCGACGTGGCGATGATGCTGGACTTCGATCCGGGGGTGGTCGCGTTCTCGTCGCAGCCGTTCTGGCTGGCCTGGGCGCAGGACGGCAGGCGGCGGCGGCACGCCCCGGATTATTTCGCCCGGCGGGCTGATGGGGCGGGGATGGTAATCGACGTCCGCCCTGATGACCGGATCGAGCCGCGTGATGCGGAGGCGTTCGCCGCGACCGGGCGTGCCTGCGGTGAGGTCGGCTGGGTGTTCCGGCGGACGGCCGGGCCGGGCGCGGTGCTGGCGGCGAACGTGCGGTGGCTGGCCGGCTGCCGGCACCGGCGGTGTTACCGCGGCGAGA
This sequence comes from Actinomycetota bacterium, assembly GCA_003136255.1. GTDB lineage: Bacteria > Actinomycetota > Actinomycetes > Streptosporangiales > Streptosporangiaceae > Palsa-504. The sequence goes on along the minus strand of PLDT01000002.1, from coordinate 6,872 downwards.
TCGCCGGGGTGCTGGCCGGGGTGTTCGCGGAGCCGAAGCCGCTGATGGGCGGGGCCCGCGAGGCCGGCGACCCGGTGGCGGTCCTGCCGGTGCTGTATCACCTGCTGTGGAAGCAGGTGCTGGTCACCGGCGTGACGGCGGGCCTGCTCGGGCCCGGCAGCCTGGTCAGCGTGAATCGGGGGGGCGCGGGCCGGTGAGCGCGTCGCGTCCTGGGATCTTGCGGGTGGGTGCCCGGGTGCGGTTCGGCGGGGCGGCTCAGACTGTGGCCGGGCTGTCGGGCACCGTGGTGCGCCTGGCCGGGCCGGACGGCGCGGCCAGCGTGGTGCAGCTCGCTCACCTGCTGGCGAGTGAGGGTTTTGAGATCATCGGCGGCGCGGACCGGACGCGGCCGCCGCTGTCCTCGGCCGCGCTGGGCGGGGTTCCCGGGGACGCGGTCCGGGATGCGCTGCGGTGGGAGCGGCATATCGTCGAGGTTCTCACCGGCTCTGTCCCGGATGCGCCGCCGGGGACGGCGGCCCGGCCCGGGTATGACCCGGCGGTCTGCTCGCTGGCGCAGCGTGAGCAGGCGAAGGCGGCTGAGCTGACCGCGTCGGGGGTGAAGGTCACTGCCCGGACGGTGAGGCGTAAGCGGCAGCGGTATCAGGCCCGCGGCGTGGCCGGGCTGGTGGACTGGCGTGCCTGCCGGGCGGGGCCGGCCCGGGCCCGCATCGACGAGCGCGTCGTGGAGGCGCTGCAGAAGGCGATCAGCGAGCAGGCAGGCGGGTCGACCCGGACGGCCAGCTTCTACCTGTGGCGGACCCGGCAGATCCTGGCCGGGCAGCACGGCCAGGACGTGGTCCCGATGCCGGCCAGGTCCACGTTCTACCGGTTGTTCGAGCGGGTCACCGCGGGCTTGCACACGACCGGGTCGGCCCGGACCCGCCAGTCGCTGGCCGGCCGTCCCGGGCGTCCCTTCAGCCAGCTCGCCGCCAGCCGCCCCGGTGAGGTGGTCCAGATCGATTCCACCCCGTTCGACGTCATGGTGCTGCTGGATGACGGCGGGCCGGGCCGGGCCGAGCTGACGGGCATGGTGGACCTGGCAACCCGCACGGTCACCGCGGCGGTGCTGCGTCCTACGACCAAGTCGGTGGACGCCTCGCTGCTGCTGGCCCGCACCGTGACCCCGGAGCCGATGCGGCCGGGCTGGTCCGAGGCGCTGAGCATGGCCCGCCCGGTCCTGCCCCACCGGCGGCTGCTGGAGCTGGACCAGCGGCTGGCGCACGCCGCGGCCCGCCCCGTTATCGTCCCGGAGACGATCGTGTGCGATCACGGGAAGGCGTTCATCTCCCAGAACTTCAGGTCCTCGTGCCGGCTGCTCGGCATCACTTTGCAGCCAGCGCACCCGCGTACCCCGACCGACAAGCCACATATCGAACGCACACTCGAATCCGTTGCCTCGCTGTTCGCCCGGTTCGTCTCTGGCTACCTCGGCCGGTCAGCCGAGTTCCGCGGCCGGGAGGCGGACAGGGAGCCGCTGTGGTCGCTGATGGAACTGCAGGAGCTGCTGGATGAGTGGCTTACCGGATGGCAGAACCGGCCGCACGACGGGCTGCGTGACCCGGCCGCGCCAGGGCGGGCGTTCACCCCGAACGAGAAGTACGCAGCCCTGGTCGCCGCGGCCGGGTACGTGCCGGTCGCACTGTCGGCTGAGGATTACATCGAGCTGCTGCCCGCGGCCTGGCGGGCGGTCAACGCCTATGGCGTCAAGATCAGCCACCGGGTCTACGACAGCGGGGAACTGAACCCGTTCCGCGGTCAGCGCTCAGGCGTCCGGGCCAAGCAGGACCTGTGGGAGATCCACCGGGATCCCTACGACGTTTCCCGGGTCTGGGTCCGAAACCACTGGGACGGCGGCTGGATCACCGTCTTCTGGACCCACCTGTCCGCGGCACCTGCGCCGTTCGGCGAGCTGGCCTGGGATCATGCCCGCCGGCAGCTGGCCGCCGACGGCAGGGAACCAGCAGGGCACGAGATCGCCCGGGCCGTGGACGTCCTGCTGCAGCGAGCCTGCCAGGGCCCCGGAGAACCGGAAAGACCCGTCCGCAAGCCCAGCGCGAAAGACCGCCGGGTCGCCGCCCGCACCAGGGCCACCGCGCAGCCCGCCTGGCCCCGGCCTGAATCCCTGGCCGCTCCGGCCGGCCGCGGCGAGCCCTCGGAGACGCCGGGCGGACCGCCCGGGGACAGGCCCGCCGACGTCGTGCCGCTCGCGGTCTTCGACGCCCGGGAGGAGGCCGGCCGGTGGTGGTAGCCGGCAAGGCACGGAAGGCTGGCGGCCAGTGCCGCGAGCCCACCACCACCTTGAGCGGATGGCGGCAGTTCGTCGATGCCGCACCCGCCACGTTCGGCTTGCTGCCCGATGCCGCGTGGGCCGGCCTTGCGGCCGGGAGCAGGGCGGCCTATGACGAGGAAAGGATGAGCTACCACTCCGAGCTGGTGGTGGTGGCGACCTCGACGGTGCGGGAGGTGGTCCGGCAGGGCCGGCTGCTGACCTTGCTGAACCGGCGGGAGATCTCCGCCCGGCGCGGGCTGATCGTGTCCGGCCTGCCGGCCACGGGCAAAAGCACCGCGCTGAAGCAGCTGGGCCGCACCCACGAGCTCATGGTGCGGGAACGCTACCCGGGCACCGGCCGGATCCCGGTGGTCTACGTGACCACGCCGCCGAAAGGATCGCCGCGGAAACTGGCGATGGAGTTCGCCCGCTTCCTGGGCCTGCCGCCGGTGCGGCGCGGGCAGAACACCACCGACATCGCCGATGCGGTCTGCCAGGTCCTCATCGACGCCCGCGCCGACCTGGTGCTGGTCGATGAGATCCACAACCTGAACCTGGCCACCAGCGCCGGGGAAGACATGTCCGGCCACCTGAAGTACTTCACCGAGCATCTCCCGGCGACGTTCGTCTACGCCGGCGTCGACGTGGAACGGTCCGGGCTGTTCACCGGGGTGCGGGGCAAGCAGATCGCCGGCCGCTGCGTGCTGATCAGCACCGGCCCGTTCCCGTGCCAGGCCGAGTGGGCCGGCCTGCTGGCCACGCTGGACGCCGCGTTGCGGCTGCACCGCCACCGGCCCGGCACGCTGCCCCGGCTGAGCACGTACCTGCATCAGCGCACCGGCGGGATGATCGGCAGCCTGTCCCATCTGGTCCGCGCGGCCGCGCTCACCGCGGTCATGGACGGCACCGAGGAAATCACCCGCAAGCTGCTCGACGGCATCCCGGTCGATCACGCGGCGCAATCCCGCGCATCCGGCGCGGCCTGAACCATGGAATGGCCGCTCATGCTGCGGCCGCTGCCACGCGTAGCCGCGCCGTTCAGCGACGAGACGGTCACCAGCTACCTGCACCGCCTCGCCGGACCGAACCACATCGACCCGGCCGCCTTGCGCTCCCTGCTCGCCCGCAGCAACCGCAAGGACGCGCCGGTCCCGCTCAGCCGGCTCACCGCCGTCACCGAGATACCGGGCCGGCTGCTGGGCTACGCCATGCCGCAGATCTGCACCGCCGCCGAACTGTCCGGCCTGCACGTGCGCCACCGGCCGCGCGCCCGGCCCGGATGGACGTTCCCCGCCTGCCGGGCCTGCGCCGCCGGCCAGCCGGTCACCCGGTGGGCGCTGCACGACGACGTCGTGTGCTACCGGCACCGCCGCTGGATCAGCAAACACCATGAGCAGCCCGACCTCACCGGGCAGCCGGAGATCTTGCGCGCATACCGGCGGCACCGGCGGCTGATCCGCCGCCACGGCCGGGACCCGGTCATGCGCGCGCTCCGCGACGCCCAGCACATCTGCACCGGCTGGCGCCTGGACGGGCTGCGCGACCCGGGCTTCGACCGCCGCATGGAGATCTTCCGCGGCCCCGGCTGGGACGAACCCGGCGAATGGGCGCCCCATGCCTTCGACGCTGCCGCCTACCCGCAGTCCGTCGCCCAGGCCCGGCTGCTCGCCAGCCCGTACTGGCGCGAACGCATCCTCGGCACGGGCTGGGCCGGGCACGACGAATTCACCGCCGAGGTACTCCGCACCGTCACCCCCGACTACGCCTGGGACTACCGCCCGCACCCCCGCTGGCGCCGCGACCGAGACGACCCGCTGCTCGAATGGCGACTGAATACCCGCCGCCTCAAGCTCGAGCCGCTCCCGCCCGGCCACCCCTGGAACCTGCCCGAAACCATCCAGCCCGCAGCACTCGCGGCGCCTGGATCACAGCCGGGCGCTACTGTCCCCAAAGATTAAGGCCAAGACCAAGAACAGGCCGGCGCCGCGTGAAGTAATACACGGCGGGCGGTCCGTTGCCCGACAGGAAAACCACCGAGATCCGGTCATGGCGCGCCAGATTCAGTGAGACAGCGAGTAGCCCATTCTCGCTCAATCTGGTCTCTTCACAGGTCAGCGCGCTGACTGGAGACCAGATTCATCGGGATCGGACACCAGCCGCCGCGGTCGCGGCGAGGACGCCATCTACTTCGCTACGGCGAAGAACCGGTACGTCGGATCGGTCTCGCTTGGCTTCGGGCCCGACGGCAAGCGGATCCGCCGTAAGGTCTTCGGCAAGACCAAGCAGGAAGTCCGGGAGAAGCTCAAGACGCTGCATCAGGAACTGAACACGGGAGTCAGGTCCTCCAGCACTTACACCGTGCGGGAAGCCGTGGATGACTGGCTGCGCGAAGGGCTGGACGGCACGTCCGAGAGGACGCGCACTCTCTACGAGGGCCTGCTGGATCCGGTTCTCGAGCTCATCGGCGCCAGGCAGCTGCGCGTCCTGAGCGCGGGCGATGTCCGGTCGGCTCTTGGCCACCTCGCCACCCGGTACTCGACCCGGTCCCTGCAGATCACCCGGAACTCTCTCGAGCGGGCGATTCGGCACGCGGAGAGCAACGACCTCGTCGGGCGTAATGTCGCGGCCCTGGTGAAGACGCCGCAGGGCCGCAGCGGGAGGCCGTCCAAGAGCTTCACGCTGGATCAAGCGAAAGCCCTGCTGGTCGCGGCGGAGAGTACGCGCCTGCACGCGTACGTAGTAGTGAGCCTGCTAGCCGGAATCCGCACCGAGGAGGCCCGTGCGCTGCGGTGGGATCACGTGGTGACCTGGGTGGACGATTTCGCTGGCTGGCAGCCGGCCACCGTGGCGGGGTTCGAGCCGGGCAGAGCCGGTGAGGACCGGTTCGCGATTTACGTGTGGCGCTCGGACCGCGAGGGCGGTGACACCAAGACCGAGAAGTCGCGGCGGACCCTGGCGCTGCCGCGGCGGTGCGTGGAGGCGTTGCGCGAGCAGCAGAGACAGCAAGAGCGAGACCGGCTGACGGCCGGCGACCTCTGGCAGGAGCACGGCCTGGTCTTCGCGTCCAGGGTCGGCACGTCGCTGAGCGCGAACAACGTGATCCGCGCGTTCCGGGTGATCACCAAGAAGGCAGGCCTCGGCGAGGACTGGGTGCCCCGGGAGATGAGGCACACCTTCGTGTCGGTCCTGTCCGCGAACGGCGTTCCCGTAGAGAGCATCGCCCTGCTGGCCGGGCACGACCGCACGGCCACCACTGAGTCTGTTTACCGCCACGAGATCCGGCCTGCGCTCACCCTGGGCGCAGAGGTCATGGACAAGATCTTCGGTTAGTGGACGAGCCCGATGAGTTTGCCCCTCGGCAGTACGAACGACCTGTTTGAGTTTCAGTCGATTCCGCGGGGTGGCTAGCTGGTGCTTGACGTGTCTGGATGTGCCGTCTGACCAGGTGTTACGAGGCCTGCTGTGGCTGGGTATGCATGGGTGACTGTGGCCGTTGGCTGCCAGTTGGGCTACCCGGCCGCCCCGCGAACTCGCCGGAGTTCAGCCGTCCGGGGGAGGCCGCCGCGCGACCGCCTCCTTCGGCCTGGCGGAGCGGCACAGGTCCGGGACTTACGGGGCGCAGCGGCCGGCGAGTCCGGACAATGAACTCATTCAACTCGGGCTGCGCCTCGGGATTCCACTCCCTGGACCATCGCCGATGTCAAGCCCACACCTCGATGCGAACGAGATCCGTGCCGTCGGCTGATGTAGCTGGTCGTTGCTAAGTGCCTGGCAAATAGGGGGAATCGACCGTGCAGCAGGTCTATGGCTCGCTGTCGGCCGTTCATGGTTCCCCACTTGGCTCCCACGACTAGCAACCCGGGGCCGACCGGCCCAACTGGCCGCGTAGAGCGTTCTCAGGCATCCGTACGACATTTGCGTGGCCGGTCTGCGTACGTCGAGAAATCTCCCCGATCTCCGTATTCAAGTCCCCCCTCGGACACCCAAACCGGGGAAATTTCCCCTAAAACAGGCATCGCTCGAACACGCAGCCCGGCCGCCAGCAGGCCGCCGGGCCGTCCGGCCCCTCCCCGCGGGGAGGCGGCTATGACCGCCCCGCTCATCGCTCCCCTCATTCCCCCGCGTGCCCGGCCAGGCGGCCGGGAGCGCGGCAGGCCAGGCACGGCCCGCCGCCTGCCCGTCGCGGTCGCGCCGGAAGTCCCGGCGGTCCCGGATGACGTCCTGTATGGGTTCGGCCGGATGGATGAGTCGGGCCGGGTCGCCGACCGGGCCATGATCAGCGCGCTGGGCTGGCAGCCAGGTGACCGGCTGACCATCACCGCCGGTGCGGGGGTGGTCATCGCCCGTCGTGACCCGGGCGGCCTGGTCACTATGCCGGCCAAGCCGTACCTGGTCATCCCGGCGGCGCTGCGGCGCCGCTGCGGGCTGCGTCCTGGCGACCGGGTGCTGCTGGCGGTGTTCCCGGACCGGGACGCGCTGGCCGCGTATTCGTTCGCGGTGGTGGACCAGGCGCTGCGGGCGCACGCCCCGGTCCCCGGTGCGGGGAGGCGGGCATGACCGCGGT
>PLDT01000171.1:0-7731 GCA_003136255.1 Actinomycetota bacterium | reverse complement strand
CCGCGGCGTATCCGGTGCGCCCAGCTGCCCGAAATCACCACGGAAGCCGGATGCTCCGCGTTGATGGGGCGCCTGGGGCTGGCGAGGAGGGATGGCCGGGGTGCGGGGCAGCCGGACGGGAGCGAGGGGACGGCGGGCCGGGACGGCGGGCCTCGGCGCGGCAGTTACCCGCAACGCGAACTGGTACACCCGACTCGCAGGCCCCGGCCAGTCGCGTTACGGGCTCAAGAACAGGTACAANNAATCGTCACCGGCGGCAGCCAGCCGGAACCGCAGCGAGCCACCCAACCAGATCACGAGCCCCAGACCCGCCGTGCCGGCCGCCCGTAAGCTCCCCGGACCCTCCGCGAGCAGTCGCCGCGCCGGGAACCGCTCACCGGGAAGCAAGGTCCGCTCCGCCGAGCCGTCCAGCAGTCGCAGGTAACGCTCTCGCGGCAGCGGCCCGGCGCCGAGCGACCGCAGGAACGGGCTGTCCCACTGCGCGTCGATGAGCAGGCCGCCGGCCAGGCCCAATCGCGCGGCCATGTCCGCGACCGCGACCCCGCCCGCGCCGGGGTACCGGCTGAACAANNCGAACCTCGTGTTGGCGGTCGTCCACACCTCGCTCTGTCGCAGCTGCTTCCTGATATTGCGTCCCAGGTGGACGTGGCCCGCGCTGATCACCGGCCTCGGGTCAGGCGACCACCAGGCCACCGAGTACGGATCATCGCGCCCGACCGTGCCGACCAGGCCGATCGTCCCGGCCGCCACCCGATCCTCGTACCGGACCTCGTTGACCGTGCGGAAATACTCATCGGGTGCGGGAAGCGGGATGATCCCCCGCCGGTACGCGGCCAGCACGCTCGCCGGGCTCAGGTCCGCGCCGAACGCCACCGGGCCGTCGCCGGCCACCAGGCCGTCGCCGGCGTCCGGCTGGTGAAAGTACTCGAACGTCTCCCAGTCCGGATAGCGCCTAGCCGGCATGAGCGGAACGGTTCGGCACCTGACTTCGCTCCCGCTGNNCAGGCAACTGGGCCGGCAGCTGCCCAGGCAGCAGGTTGTCCCGCGATGCTTTCAGGTATCCCACCGAAATGAGGCGCCCGATGTTGGCATCGAGCAACGGAGCGTCGACGGACGTGAACGCGATGCCGCTGCCGCTGAGCGCCCGCTCGGTATTCGTCCTGCTGTAGTGCGGGAAGACGTGCTCGAAGTACATCTCCGCGGGCGTGAGCCCGGTTTCCTGATCGCGGTCGATGAACAGCGGCAGGAACGTCGTCATCGGGTGGGACGGGTGGTTGGCGGCATACCGCACCAGCTCGCTCACCCAGGCGGCGAACGGCACCTCGCGGACCTCGAACCCGTATGCCCGCAGCCGGTCGACGAGCGATCCGAGCAGGGTGTATTCGGGGCTGGCCAGGTGGTAGGTACGCCCGGTGGCCTCCTCGAGGGACGAAATGTGCCGAACGGCCGCCGCGCACACGTCGGCCGGTACGAAGTCGAGCGGCAGGTCGATGGCGGGAGCCAGACCGGTGTCGGTGATGAACCGGATCAGGGCGCACATCTCGGTGCTGGTACTCCACACGCCGGTGCGACGGCTCCCGACGATATCCAGCGGGCGGTAGATCGCTACCGGCAGGCCCGCGCGCCCGGCGTTCCGCAGGAGTTCTTCGGCCACGTACTTGGTCTCCACGTAGCCGATGCGCAGCCGGTCAGCGTACGCGAGCGGCGTGTCCTCGGTCACCTCACGCACGCCCATGACGCCGAGGCCCGCGAGCACCGCGGTACTGGAGACATAGTGGACGGGAATGACCCGGGCCATGGTGGCCAGCCGGATCACCTCCCGGACGCTCGTGACGTTGGCGGCTCGCAGTTCCTCGTACGGGTAGATGAAATTCACCGAAGCACCCGCGTGATAGATGATGTCGATGCTCCGCGCGAGCCCGTGGAACTCGCCCAGGGACAAGCCGAGGCGGGGTGCGGCGAGGTCACCGGGCAGCGGTACCACGCGGCCGCTGGGCAGGTCGGGGAGCTCGAAGCGGGCGGCGGCGCCCGCGACGCGCTCCAGCGCGTGCGAAGCGTCACGCGCCCGGACCAGGCACCAGACCCGCGCGTTGGTGGTGGCCAGTAGTTCGTGCAGCAGGTGAGCCCCGAAGAACCCGGTCGATCCGGTGAGGAGTATCTCCAGCGGTCTGCGAAAGTTCGGCCGTCCGTACTGCGGGTCTGCGCGCAGTCGGTTCGGGGGGCTGAATTCGGCCTCGCGGGCGAAGTCGATCGGGGTCTGGTCGCCGTCGGCGGCGAGCCTGCCCGCGCGGGCTTCCTCGGTCGCCTTGGCGAACTCCCGCAGGGTCGGGTCGCGCAGCAGGCAGCGGGTGAGCGGGCGCACGTAGTCCGCGCTGATCCCGAACATGACCCGGGCGTGCGCCAGCATCTCGGCGGCCAGCAGCGAGTTCCCGCCCAGGGCGAAGAAATCGTCGTCCAGGCCGATCTGCTCCTGCTTCACCAGCTTGGACCACAGGTGAGACAACCCGGCTTGCGTCGGCGTGCGCCGCTCCGTCGGGCCCCGCCGTCGCGCGGGGACCCGGGCCTCCTCGAGCGCTGGTTCGTCGGCCGGGTTCAGCGGCATCTGGTCGAGCGCCACGAACGCCGTGGGGATCATGTAGCTGGGCAGCCGGCCGCGAAGAAAGCGCCGCAGGCCGGCCGCGCTCAGCCCATCGGAAGCAGCGCCATCGGANNCATCGGAACCCGCGCCATCGGAAGCAGCGCCATCACGCCTGGTGTAGTACGCGGCCAGCCGCGTGTCGCTCGTACCGTGCCTGGTGGCCACGACCGCTACCTGCCCGATGTCCGGGTGCCCGGCCAGCACGCTCTCTATCTCACTCGGCTCGACGCGGAACCCGCGCACCTTGAGCTGTCGGTCGACGCGCCCGGCGACCTCCAAGGCGCCGTCCGGCAGGCGCCGTCCCAGGTCCCCGGTACGGTACATCCTGCTGCCGGGCAGCCCGCCGCGGTCGGGCAGGAACACCTCCGCGGTCAGCGCGGGCTGGCCCAGGTAACCCCGGGCGACGCCGGGACCGCCGACATAGACCTCGCCCGCCTCCCCGGCCGGCACCGGGCTCAGCTTCTCGTCCAGAACCATGATCCGCGCGTGCGCGACCGCCCGGCCCACCGGCACCGGGGTCCCCGGCGGCCCGACCCGGGCGGCGCTGACGTCGAACAGGGCCGAGGTGATGGTGGTCTCGGTCAGCCCGTAGGCGTTCAGCAACCTGGCCCCGGGTACCGCCCGCAACGCCGCGCGGCAGTCCGCGGGATCCGCCATGTCACCGCCGGTGATCATCAGCCGGAGGGTCCGCAGCCGTTCGTCGTCCGGCTCGGTGACCGCGAGCAACTGGTGCCAGTACGCGGGGGTCAGGTCGACCACGGTGACCCGCTGCTGCTTGAGGTAGCGGAGCAGATCGGTGGGGGCGATGGTGCCCGCCGGCGGCAGCATCAAGGTGGCCCCGGTCGTGAGCGCGACGAGCATCTGCTCGACCGAGGTGTCGAACGCGAGCGAAGCGAGCTGCACCACCCGGTCCCGGGCGGACATCTCGTATTCGCCGGCCAGGTCGGTGATGACGTCGGCCAGACCGCCATGGCTGATCGCGACCGCCTTGGGGTCGCCGGTGGATCCCGAGGTATGGATGACATAGCACAGGTTGTCCGGATGCAGGCTGACCTCGGGGGGCGTGCTCGGCTGGCGTTCGAGGTCGGCGGCCAGCTCGCTGATCACGAGCACTCCCGCCGCTATCGAAGAAGACTTTTTGACCGAACGGCCCGTGATGACAGTCATCGGTTTTGCCGCCGCGCATATCCGGGCTAGCCGCTCCGCGGGCAGCGACGGGTCCAGCGGCAGGTACCCGCTGCCCGCTTTCATGATCGCGAGCAGGCTGCGGACCGCCTCGACACCGCGTTCGGAGTACACGCCGATCAGGGTCTCCGGACCGGCGCCCAGGTCCTGGAGGTAGCGGGCGAGCCGGTTCGCCGACTGGTCGAGCTCACGGTAGGTCAGCCGAGTTCCCGCGGCGATGACGGCGGTCGCGTCGGGCCGGCGGGCGGCCTGCTCGGCGAACAGCTCATGGACGAACCGGGCGTCGTGCCCGTCCGGAACCGGGTGACGGCGCTGGTCATCCCGCGCCGAGCCGGCTGCGTACCGTTCGCCTGCGGTGGCGGCGCGGACGGTGGCTGGTGCGACGTCCGGCCACGCGCCGGCGATGGCGTCCAGGCAGGCGCGCCGAGGCAGCGGCGCGGACTGCCGCCGCCAGCCGGCCGGCAGGTCCAGCTCCGCCTCCCAGAGCGCATGCTGGCCAATGTCGTTGACGACGACGATAAAGGCGCTATCCGTCATCGGAGGAGAATCATCTACGGTGCTCACGGATGCGCTTTCCAGTTGAATGCTCCCGGGTTGTCTGGGCGAGATGGTTTCTGACCCGGATAATTTCCTGCCCGCTTCAAGCATATCTAACACGCGACTTTCGTTACCGATAAGCCCTGTTTGCTCGCGGGACCGGTCATAATCCAGGACAATTCGCCAAGTCTCCATAATCCTCGCAGTAAGACCATTGGGGCTAATTCGCAACAAATTATCCGCAAGCGACGGCGTAACGGTCCGCCATGCGGTGATCTGCGCGGGAAAGACTATAGTGCATTCTGGGGATGGTTCGCAGAGGGGAATTAGATGACCGTGGGGGAATTGCGGTGAAACCGCGGCGCCATTTGCTTGCCGGCTACGCCATCTGGACGGCATTGCTAACCGCGTTGTACTACGCGCTACCCGGCCTGCGCACCGAGACGTGGGGCCTGATCGGCCTGAGCGGAGTGGTCGCCATCGTGGCGGGCGTGGTCATCAACCGCCCGTCCCGCAAGCTGCCGTGGCTGCTGCTCGCCGCCGCGGCGGCGAGCTTCACCGCTGGCCAGCTCAGCTTCCTGATCGCGCAGCTCATCGGGGTCCAGCTGCCGTTCCCTTCCTTCGCGGACGTGCTGTACCTGCTGGAATATCCGCTGAACGCCGCCGGGCTGCTGACCTTCATCTGGTGGCGGACGCCCGATGGGGACCGGCGCAGCCTCATCGACGCGCTGATCCTGACCGCGGGGCTGGGCCTGCTGTCGTGGACTTACCTGATCCTGCCCTACGCGCACAACGAGGCGCTGACCTGGCTGCAGAAGGGCGTCGCCGTGGCTTACCCGCTCGGCGACGTGCTCATTCTGGCCATGCTGGCCAGGCTGCTCGCGCCGGGGGTGGGGGGGTCCAGGTGCGTCCAGTTCCTGACCGTGGGCGCCTTGGGGATGCTGATCTCGGATGTGTCCTACGACCTGATCCAGCTGCACGGGACGTTTCATAACGGGACCCCGGTCGATCTCGGCTGGGTCGTGTTCTACGCCGGGTGGGGCGCCGCGGCGCTGCATCCCACGATGACGGACCTCACCCAGCCGGTGGGCCGGCAGCACGTGGAGGTCTCGCCGGTCAGGCTGATCGTGCTCATGCTGGCCTCGTTGGTGGCCCCGGTCGTGCTGTTCACCGGGTCGTTCGGGGTCCGCGGGGGCGACGGGAGCGTTATCGCGGTGTTCTCCGCGGTCCTCTACCTGCTCGTGCTGTCGCGGCTGTCGGACGTGGCCGCCTCGCACCGCCGCGCGCTCGGCCGCGAGCGAGCGGTGCGGCAGGCCGGGGCGTCCCTGGTGTCGGCGATCACCGTGGACCAGACCGGGGCCGTCGTCAAGTCCGCGACCGATCTCCTGCTCGGCACGCCCCGGCGGGGCGACGTGCTGCTCGCGGTGCGCAGCAACGAGACGTTCCACGCGGTGACCACGGCCTCGGCCGAGCCGGCTCCGATGAGCCGGCTCGGGGAACTGGCCGAGACCTGGCTGCCGCTCGCGGCCGGTTCCACGACGGTCCTCGTGCCGGTGAAGAGCCTGCCCCGGCAGGTCAGGGCGCTCGTTCCCGGCGGTGAGGCGATGCTGCTCTGCCCGCTCGTGCTCGAGAACCGGCCGTCGGGTAATCCGCTCATCGGGGTGCTCGCCGTGTTCGGCGAGCAGCGCTACCTCGCGGACCAGGCCGCGACGCTGGAGATCCTCGCGCACCAGGTGGCCCTGGCCATCGAGCGGATCATGCTCCGCGAGGAACTGGACCGCCAGGGCAACGAGGCGTACTTCCGCACCCTGGTGCATGACACCTCGGACGTCATCTTGATCGTGGGCGACGACTGGAAGGTCGGGTACGCCACGCCCTCGGCCACGAGCATCTTCGGCGACATCACCGTGGAGGGCGCGTACCTGTGGGACCTGGTCGCGGACGGGGAGCGCGACGAACTGCTCCGCCTCCTCACGCAGATTCCGGCCGGCGCGGCTTACAGCACCCGTTACGTGGACCGGTACCTCACCCGCCGGGACGGCCTGGTGGTCCAGGTCCAGGTCCGGGCCAGCGATCGGCGCGCCGACCCGACCGTGGCCGGCCTGGTGCTCACCATGCGGGACGTGACCGAACAACGCCAGCTCGAGGAGCAGCTGAAACACCAGGCCTTCCACGACGCGCTGACCGGGCTGCCCAACCGGATCCTGTTCCAGGACCGGATCTCCCAGCAGCTCGCCACGGCCAGGCGGAACGGCACGACGGCCGGCGTGTTGTTCGTGGACCTGGACGACTTCAAGGTGGTGAACGACACCATGGGCCACGGCGTCGGCGATGAGCTGCTGATCGCGACCGCGGCTCGGCTCTGCGGCCTGATCCGCGACTCCGACTCGGCCGCGCGGCTGGGCGGCGACGAATTCGCGCTGCTGATCAGCGACGTCGAGAACAGCGCCATGGTCGAGGCCGCCGCCGGCCGCATCGTCGAGGCGTTCGGTGAGCCGTTCGCGCTGGCCTCCGGGTCCGTGCTCATCACGGTCACCGTCGGGATCGCCACCACCGAGGACAGCGCCGACACCGATGAGCTGCTCAAGCACGCGGACCTGGCCCTGTACGCGGGCAAGGCGGCAGGCAAGCGGCAGTGGCGCCGCTACCAGGCCGTGCTGAGTGCCGGGATGCTCAGGCGGCGGGAGCTGCAGGCCGCGCTGGAGGAGGCGGTCACCAGCTCCGCGTTCACGCTGGTCTACCAGCCGATCGTGGTGCTCGCCACGGGGGAGCTGGCCGGGTTCGAAGCCCTGGTCCGATGGCCGCATCCGGAGTGGGGGATGATGCTGCCCGACCAGTTCATCGCCCTGGCCGAAGAAACCGGCCAGATCGTGCCGCTCGGCGCCTGGGTGCTGGGCCAGGCGGCAGCCGACCTCGTGCGATTCCGCGGGCCGCGGGCCCCGGCCGCCACCCCGGACGACGGGACCCTGGCTGGCGGCGGATCCGCTCCCGGGCTGTACGTCAGCGTGAACGTGGCGGCCCGGCAGTTCACGACGCCCGGTTTCATCGACGGCGTGCGCCGGGTCCTGGACTCCACCGGCCTTGAACCCGGGGCGCTCATGCTCGAGCTCACCGAGAGCACCCTGCTGCGCCGGGACGAACGGCTGGTGTCCGACCTGATGGAGCTGAGGGCCCTCGGCGTGTCGCTGGCCATCGACGATTTCGGCACCGGGTACTCCTCCCTTAGCTACCTGCGGGAGCTGCCCATCGACGTGGTGAAGATGGACAAGTCCTTCGTGGACGGAATCGCCATCTCCGAGCAGCGCCTGGCGCTCGCCGAAGGCATCGTCCAGATCGCGCGGACGCTCCAGCTCGAGGTCATCGCCGAGGGA
>PLDT01000352.1:0-4687 GCA_003136255.1 Actinomycetota bacterium | reverse complement strand
CCGTCGTTCCCCGGACCGGCCATCCAGGCGGCCTGGCTCGGGGGGTCGTAGGGCATCTCGTTCTCGAAGAAGATGTCGGTGCCGTCCGCGCCGTTCCAGATCACCTCGTCCTTCTCGTAGTGCTCGACGAACAGCCCGTAGGCCGTCACGTGGTCTCCGTTGACGACGACGCCGGTGTCCGCGACGTTGCCGGTCCAGCCGACCCCGTTGCCATGGTCGGCCCGCCAGGCCCAGATGTCATCGAGGATCACCTGGGAGCTGTTGACCACGAGGCTGGTGGCCGCCTGGCCCGGCGTGCCGCCGCCGATCCGGAAGAACACGTCCTGCACCAGGTCGGGATCGGCCGGGTCCGCCGCTCCGAGCCCGGGCCGGCTGCCCAGCTGCAGCAGCACCGGGGAGCTCACCGGCCCGGCCGCGAAGATCATCCCGGATAGCTTCACGCCCGGGACGCTGGCGACCCGCATCGCGACGACGCCGTCCGCGGGTACCAGGGTGGGGAAGCCGAGGCCGAGCACCACCGTGTCCGGGCGGGTGACCTCGATGCTCTGGTGCAGGTGGTAGACGCCGGGGGTGAGGATCAGGTCCTGCCCCCGGCTCAGCGCCGCGTTGATGACCTGCGCCGGGTCGCCGGGGGTGGCGATGAAGAACCGCTGGACACCGATGACGGTGCCGGGCGTCGGGCCGCTGGCCCAGGACGGTCCCACCGAGCCGTGCTGCACGGCGGGAATGAACACGCTGTAGTTCCCCCTGGAATCCACCTGCAGGAACGGCGCCTCCTCGGTGACCGGGCTGGCCGCCAGCGTCGTGTACTGCCCGCCCGCGCCGAAGTCCTGCGCGGGCGCGCCCACGTCACCGGAGAAGACCTGGTTCCACACGTCGTTGCTCCAGCCGTCCAGGGTGCTGTTCCGGACCAGGAACTGCTGCTGGCTGCCGTTGAGCACGGGACGGCCGGAGAACTTCGAGTCGGCGATGAAGCCGCCGCTGGAGTAGCCGGGCTTCGAGCAGTAATCCTCCAGCGAGGTGGACCCGTTGAACTCCACCCGGCGCACCGGTGACGCCTGGGACGTGGCCCAGAATTCGGCCGTTTGCCGGCACGGTGCGCCGCTCGGCGGGGCCGGGAAGTCGATGGTCAGGTTCGACAGCGAGCGCCAGAAGTTATCCAGCGCCGTGCAGTTGCTCGTCGCGGGCGCCGTCGGCGCGAGGCACTGGTTGAAGGAATCGACGGCACCGTGGATGACGACATCGCCCGGGGAGGTCCCGAGCCCGGCGACGCTGGTGTAGTAGCCCACCTGGAGGAACATCGGGTTCGCGGCCGAGCCGTAGCTGCCCGGTTCGAACAGCAGCGCGTAGCGCTGGGTGCCGAACTGATTGCCGGCCTGCTGGCGGGCGATCGAGTTGACCGTGGCCTGGATGCGGCTCTGCGGCATGCTTGGGCTGAACACGTAGACGTCCGGTCCGAAATCCGGCCGGCCCGGTGCCGCCGTCCGGCCCGGTGCCGCGGTCCCGCTGGCGGCGTTCGGTGCCCCGGCGTCCCGTGCCCCGCCGGACACCAGCCAGACGGCGCCCAGCACCAGGGCGACGCCCGCCGCCAGCGCGGCAACCAGGACGACGGGCCGGCGCCGGAGTCGGCCGGCGAGGTCCCGGGTCGGTGTCAAGCCGGTTCACGTCTCCTCGCGGGGTCCAGGTGGTTCGGGTCAGCTCGTGACCAGCATGCCCGTGTCATGTTAAATCAGAGTGAAGAGGGATGAAGAGTGTTAAAAGTGGGTGAATTGGGATAAAATGCATTGAACCTCCGGGCGGGTCGTTGCTAGCCTGAAGGTCGCTTGCCGCGCCAGGGAGAGGTACGGCACGCCCGAGGGGGGCCGAGGACATGGCGTTTTTTTCTGCTGCTCGTTGTTCTGCTGCTCGGAGAGAGCCGCGGTGACAGCCGGTGCCGGTGAGCTGAGGTACTTTGTGCTCGCCGACCGCGCCGTACCCTACCTCCTGGCCCGAGTACGCTGGCCCGACGTNNGCCGACGGCGTTCCCTCCTACATCCGGCGGATGCCCGCGAACTGGTCGGACCTGTCCCCCTCCGAGCGGCGCGCCTGGGGCCTTGAGTCCCTCGGCAGAGGGCGCTCATCGCCTCGTCGCGTCCGCCGTCTGCGGTCGTCCCAGGCGAAGGTCTTCGCCGCATCCGCCTCGTCCGCCGCATCCACCGCGAACGGGCATGTGGCGGTGCTCGCGGGCGCGGGGGCAGGCCGCGGCAGCGCGGAAACCGAGCGCCGGCGCGACATGCGGGTGCGTGTCGACGGCCGGGCGCACATCCGGTGCGGTGACACCACGACGATTTCGGTCGGCCTCGTCGATCTCAGCGAGGGCGGGATGGGGTGCGTGCTGCCCGAAGGGTCGCCGCTGGCCGCACCGGGCGCGACGCTCGGCGGCCCGTTCCTGCTCGAAGCCGAGGCGACCGCCTCGCGGATCTGCCTTGACGTGGCGGGCCAGACCAGCTGGCAACGCGGCACCGGGGCCAGCACGCAATTCGGTGTCGTCTTCGGGCATCTAGACGAAGGCGAGAGCGAAGGCGTGCAACGATTCCTCGCTGCCGCCTGCAGCAGGCGAGGTCGTCGATGAGCCCCTCCGAAAACGGCGCGGCCGGACCGGCGGCGGCCGCCCGCCAGGCGACGACCGTCCGGTCGCCGCAGGAACTCGACTACCGATTGCGCGGCCTGCACGCCGAGCCGACCGCCGACGTTCCCGTGACGCCGGGCCGCGCTGACCGCCACCGCAGCCGAGGCTCGGGCGTGGCCAAGGTGGCCGCCTTTCTCGTCCTGGCCGCGACCGTAGTAGTGCTTCTCCAGGCCTTCGTCATCCAGCCCTTCGCTGTCCCCGGGAACGCGATGTCGCCCACCCTCCAGGCGGGCGACCGGATCCTGGTCGTCAAGTCGGGCCTCCTCGAAGGCCCCATCCGCAGCGGCGAGATCGTCGTCTTCCGCGCCTCGCGGTCCCTGCCCTGTACCGTCGTGGGCGGCCGCGCTAGCGATCTCGTGCTCCGGGTCGTGGCGCTGCCCGGCGACACCATCTGGTCGGTCGGCGACACGATCTTCATCGACGGGCGGCCGCTCAGCGAACGGGGATGGTACAACCCCCGTTACGGCCAGGTCGGGTCGACGCCGGTCCGCAGCACCACGCTCGCCTCGGGCGAGTACTTCGTGATGGCCGACAACCGTTCGGACGCGTGCGACTCGCGGATCTTCGGGCCCATCTCGAAGTCGTCCGTCGTCGGCGAGGGGGTCGCCATCGTCGGCCGCAACGGTCATGTGTCCTTCGGCGCGTTGTGAAGTACGGCCAGCCCGGCGCGCGCGGGGGCGGTCACTGGCGGCGATAGCCCTGGTGGCGCTGCTCGCCGCCTGCGGCTCCGCCGGTCCGCCTCGCCCCGACGTCGCGTTGCTGCCGGATCCGGGAGCGAGCAGTCACGTGTGGCGCTGGACGGCCCAGTGCCCTCTCGGCCCCGCCGCGAGCGCAGGCTGCGGAGCCAAGGGCCCGGTCCTGGGCTTCGCCCAGCTCAATGGCGACGAGTGGAACCTCGGTGGTCCCGCGGACGCTGGCTCCCTCGACATGTCGGTGGGCGCACGCGGCGCGGTGACCATCGAGGGACGCTTCACCAGCACTCCGCCGTGCACCGCCCAGACGTGCCTGGCTCCCAGCGCCTTCACCTGGGTACGCGGTTACCCGAACGTGTTGTACGGCATCAACCAGTGCTATGCCGCGACCTCGCCCCCGGAGTCGGGACGCCTGTCGTTCCCGATGCGGGTGGACTCGATCCCGCCCCACCTGATCGGCGTGACCTCCTATTCCGCCGACACTTCGCAGGTCACCTACGACGTTGCCTACGACCTGTGGCTGAACGACACGGGCACGAAGCGGCCGTGCAGGTCCGAGGGGACGGTCGAGATCATGGTGTGGACCGATTACGACGCGCGAGCACTCCTGCCGGCCGGCATGCAGGTCAGCACGGCGAACATCCCGTCCGCCGTCGACGGGGTCCGAGGCGCGCAGCCGTGGTCCGTCTACGCCAGCGACATCGACCGCGACGGGCGCACGGCGCCGTGGGGCGGCACCCTCTGGTTCGTCCCCGGACCCGCCGACGTGGTCGGCCACGGCTCGGTGAGGGTCGACCTGAGCGCTGTGCTCTCGGCGGCCGGCCTCCTGCTGCAGGACAACTACGGCTGGCCCGGATTCGGGCGGCACTACTGGCTCGACACGGCGTCCTTCGGTGTCGAGTTCGGCCCGGCGAGCGGCGATCCGATGGACACGGGCCCGTCGCGCTTCTCCGCGCAGATCTCCGCCTACTGCCTCGACGTACGGACCACGCTGCTGGACGCGGCCTGCGGATAGACCTACGGGCGGACGACGAACGTGACGGTGCCCGAGAGCCGCCCCGAGCGGGTTTCGGCGAAGGAGCTGACCTTCAGCCCGGAAAAGGTGTGCCACAGCAGACGGCCGCCGTCCTGGGCGCGCACCGTGACGGCGAGCGCCGGGATGGCGGCGGCGCCTCCGGCCTGGAAGATCCCGTGGAGCAGCGGCAGCGCCGACGTGGTGAGGCTGAGGTCGAGCGGGGCGCCTGGTGCCGCCTGGGACACGGCGAACGCGGTCACGGCGTACGAGGGCGCTCCCGCCCCCAGGCTGACGTAGGCCTTGGCGGCGGGC
>PLDT01000001.1:0-4608 GCA_003136255.1 Actinomycetota bacterium | reverse complement strand
GCAACTAGAGGCATTAGCATCTTCCTATGGAAGAAGATGCCCTCAAGTCGGAGGCCACATCGGAAGTCGAGGATGTGGTGCCTGAGCTCGGAACACGGCTGCTGCATCTCCGGCAGGAGAGGGCGCGGTGCCTACATTATGCAGCTAACGGTAGTTTGTTGACCTCGGAGCGGGTTCGGGGTATGCCGGAGTTTAGTAGTAGTGGCATGACCTGTTGTGGGGTGCGTGATGACGCGACGCTTGCCGTGTCCGGTGGCGCCGGGCCCGCTGGAGGGCTACGCGGCGCGGTTTGATGACCTGTTCGGTTCGTTAGCGCAGCGGCGAGGGTTCCGGGAGTACCTGGCCGGGCTGCTGGCGCCGCGGGACCGGAACAAGACGCTGACCGCGCTGGCCGGGGCGGAACCGGTGACCGGGGCGCAGCATCGGTCGGTCCAATGCCTGCAGTTCTTCCTGTCCGAATCCCGGTGGGACGCTGACCAGGTGAATTCCCGGCGGCTGGAGCTGCTGCTGGCTGATCCGGCGACCGCGCCGCACGATGCGGGGGTGCTGGTGATCGATGACAGCGGGGACCGCAAGGACGGGGTGAAGACCGCGCATGTCGGCCATCAGTGGCTGGGCCGGTACGGCAAGACTGACAACGGCGTGGTCACCGTGACCACGGTGNNCCGGGGTTCCGGACCAAGCTGGCGATCGGCGCGGACCTGGCGGTCAAGGCCCGGGCGGCGGGGTTCACGTTCCGCGCGGTGGCCGCCGACAGCGCGTACGGGGACCAGGACGGGTTCCGCGCCGAGCTGTCCGAGGCCGGGCTGCCGTTCGTGATGGCGCTCAAGCCGCGCCGCGGGGTCTGGGCCTACGGCCCGGACGCGCACACCCCGGTGCACGCCGCCCGCGCGCTGGCCTGGAACGGACCTGATGATCCTGGCGACTGGCGCCCGGTGACCAGGACGTTCCGCGACGGGCACACCGAGACCTGGCGGGCCGCCGACGCCACCTTGGGCTGGTGGGGCCCGGACGGCGCCCGGCGCCTGGTGGTGGCTACCGCCGACCCGGCCACCTTGCCGGACAAGGCCACCTGGTACCTGGTCACCAACCTGCCCCGGCCCGGCGGCCCGCGCGAAGCTGACAGCCCGCACCCGGCCGCGCCCCTGGCCGAGATCGTGCGGATCTACGGCATCCGGCACTGGATCGAGCAGAGCTACAAGCAGGTCAAAGACGAGCTGGGCTGGGCCGACTTCCAGGTCCGCTCCGATGTCGCGATCCGCCGCCACCAGGCCCTGGTCAACTGCGCGTTCTGCTTCTGCTGGGACGCCTGGTTCGCTGATCAGCCACCGCAGCGCGGCGTTGCGGTTCCGCGGCCGGACCCCGGCCGCGGAGAGAGGGGGGCCACAAGCCGTCCCGCTGCCGTCGGCACCGTCCTGGCCCCGGGCGCTGCGCGCGGTACGAGCCTGGCTTTCCCCCTGGATCGCGCTGCAGCGCTGGTGGCCGGCATGGTCCAAGGCGCCCCCGCCGCCGCAGCTGCAAGCCCTGATCGACTCGGTCGCGGCAGGCTGCGGCCTGCACCTCTACATCCGTAATTAACAAACTACCGCTAATTACGCTGTCAGGCTGGTCCCTATTCTGGACGATTAGCCTAATAGCCGTTGGCGCTCTTGTGGCAGCACAAGGCGCGTTCGCCAAGGTGTGGGGTAACGCTAGTTGGCTAACGATTACTTTCATCGCTTTCGGTGTCTTTACGGCAGCCGGAACTGGCTTTAACTCGTTCTTCAAGCCCGGCGAGAGATCTCCTAAGTTCGCAGAAGTCGGGTTCGAATATGAGCGAGTTGAGAAAAATATTCGCAGAGAGGCGGCAGCACTCTACCGCACTATGGATCCGAATATTCCAAACCAACGAGTAAGCTTCCAGGAAGCGATGGACGGTATCTTGCGTCGAGCTGATCAACAGCTAGATTCGGTGCGACGGAAGGAACTGTCCCTTTATGTCACGGGTCCGATGACAATCGGCCGTTATCGAAAGGCTAAATCCCGGAACCATTAATGCCGACTTGAGCAGTCGCACTCATCTGACCGCGAAGTGGGCGCGCCTCTGCAGCAGGACCAGCCGTCCGAGGACGCATCAGCGGTGGTTCCAGAAGTCGCGTTCCTCCACGACAAGCCCATCGGCCCCAAAACGGAGCAACGACACCCCCGCCAGATCCTCGGTGCCGCCATCCGTCAGCCTGGTTTGCGCACTCCAAGGCACGGCCGCTCGGTCACCGTCGACAATAGGCACGCCAAACCGGCACTCCGCCGATTTCTCCTCAGCGAACACGCGGGCTAGATAGCCTGGCTCCGGTTCGCGGAACGGATGCTGCTGCCAGAACGCGCCTTCGGCATAAAGCGCACTGATAGCGGCTACGTCATGCCCGGGCCAGCCGCGTTCCCATACCTCTGCCCACCGCTGGGCTGCCTGTCGCGTATCCACATGTCAACCATAGACAAGCGCACCGACAAACGGCCCGGCCGACAGGATGACGAGCAACTCTCATGCCGCGGACAGGAACAGGGTCGTGCCCACGGGTACGGCACCAGACCCCTTGGCCATGCTCACGTAGTCAGTCGGCAGCCGCGAACTCTGCTAGCCGAGGACGAAGGCTGACAAAAGGCGGTCACGGAGAGTAACCTTTGTCTTCGCGGGCCCACTCAAGTAACCGCCGATCTGGACGTCAAGCCGCAGTTCGGATCGGCTTGTTCTTGCGCGCATAACCGTTCGTTCTGCCCCTACCCGCAGACCGTCGCAGACGTATAGGACGCCCAGGCGGCTGCAGCTCGACGGAGCTCGCCGTGGGAGTAGCTTCATTGGTAGATTCGCCGTCCTCGGCGGGCCATACGGGAGCCGGTCAAGCGCGATCGTGCCCGAGGGCCGGGTCGCTTTGCTGCACCTGCTCAGCCCTTGCTTCCTCACTACCTTGATGCCCGGCGGCTCACCCCTGCGGCGGCCGGGTGAGGACCGTAGGGTGGAGGCAATGGATGTGCGGTTGTTCGGCCAGCTCGAGGCGGCGGACGGGGGCGTGGTGCTCGCAGTCCGCGGCGCCAAGCAGCGGGCCCTGCTGGCTTTGCTGGCGCTGCATCGCGGCGAGCCGGTCAGTGCCGACCGGCTGATCGACGCGCTGTGGGGTGACGGGCAGGCGGCGAAGCCGGCAAACGCTTTGCAGGCCCAGATCGGCCAGCTGCGCCGTACCCTCGGGGCGGGTGCGATCGTCACCACCGAAGCCGGCTATGCCCTCGCGGTCGGTCCCGATGAGGTCGATGTCGTCCGCTTCGAGCAGCTGGTGGCGAAGGGACGGCGCCTGGCGGAGGCGGGCGAGATGGCGCAGGCGTCTGCCGCGCTGGGCGAGGCGCTTGGCCTGCGGCGGGGCGAGCCGCTGGCCGAGTTCGCCTACGCCGGCTTCGCCGAGGCCGAGCGGGCGCAGCTGGATGAGCTGACCCTGGTGGCGATCGAAACCCGGGCCGGAGCGGACCTGGCGCTTGGCCGCCACGGGGAGCTGGCCGGCGAGCTGGAGGCGCTGTGCCGGCAGCACCCGCTGCGCGAGCGGCTGTGGGAACTGCTTATCCTCGCGCTGTACCGGGCCGGGCGGCAGGCCGACGCCCTGCGCGCCTACACCGAAGTCCGCGATCGCCTGGTCGGCGAGCTGGGCATTGACCCCGGGCCGGCCTTGTGCGAACTGCAGGCCCGGATACTGGCCCAGGATCCGTCGCTCACCGCAGCCAGCCCGGCTCCGGCCCGGGCGGCCGCGCCGGCGGCAGCCGGCAATCTGCGGGAGCGGCTGAGCAGTTTCGTCGGCCGGGACGCCGAGCTGGAACAGCTGCTCGGGTCAGTCCGCGCCAGCCGGCTGGTGACGCTGACTGGCCCGGGCGGGACCGGCAAGACCCGGCTGGCGGTGGAAGCCGCCGCCGCCCTGCGCGCCGAGTACCAAGACGGCGCCTGGCTCGTCGAGCTCGCCAGCGTCGCCGCACCCGACGGGGTCGGGCCGGCCGTGGCCGGCGCGCTCGACGCGGTGGCGTCTGCGCTCGGGAGCCCGCAGCCTGCGGGATCGGCCGTGCAGCTCATCGTGCGCCACCTGGCCGGACGGTCGCTGGTCGTTGTCCTCGACAACTGCGAGCACGTCATCGCTGAGGCGGCCGCGCTGGCCGACACTCTCGCCGGGGCGGTGCCNNCCGCGCCCGGGCCGTGCAGCCCGGCTTCCTCGCCGATGGGCCGGCCGGCGCCGTCATCGAGGATATCTGCCGCCGGCTGGACGGGCTGCCGCTGGCCGTCGAGCTCGCCGCCGCCCGGCTCCGTGCGCTGCCGCTGGCCACCGTGGCGGAACGGCTCGATGACCGCTTCCGGCTGCTCACCGGCGGCGCCCGTACCGCACTGCCCCGGCAGCAGACCCTGCGGGCGGTGGTGGACTGGAGCTACGACCTGCTGTTCGAGGACGAACGCCGCCTGTTTGCCCGGCTGGCCGCCTTCACCGGCGGCTGCGATCTCGCCGCAGCCGAGGCTATCTGCGCCGACGACCAGGTCCCGGCCGGTGAAATCCTCGATGTGCTGAGCCGGCTGGTCGACAAGTCCCTCGTCACTGGCCCCGG